>JACQZM010000265.1 GCA_016213885.1 Candidatus Rifleibacteriota bacterium
CTCTGGATCGCTTCGGCATCCTGAAGAAGATCGGCCAGGGCGGCATGGCCGCGGTCCACATCGGCTTCGACCAGCAGTCGGAAGAGCTGGTGGCCGTGAAGGTCCTGTTCAAGGACTTCGCCCGGGATGAGATGGTGCTCCGTCGGTTCCAGCGGGAGATCGCCGTCCTCAAGGCGCTGGACCACCCGAACATCGTGAAGTTCATCGACTCCGGGGTCGACCAGGGCATCAACTACCTGGTGCTGGAGTACGTCCGCGGCAAGGCGCTCTCCGAGGTCATCAAGACCCGCAAGAGGATCGATGTGCCGTCGGCGCTGACGCTCATCAAGGACGTGGCCCGGGCGCTCGCGCACGCCCACGCCTGCAGCGTGGTCCATCGGGACGTGAAGCCGGCCAACATCATGGTGACGGAGAACCCGCTGGCCGCCAAGATCCTGGATTTCGGCGTCGCCCAGGCCGACGACCAGCTGCTCAAGTCGGCGGTGGGGCAGATGATCGGCACCGTCTCGTATGCGGCGCCGGAGCAGTTCCTGGGGAAGCGCGTCGACGCCAGGGCGGACCTCTACTCGATGGGCCTGGTCTGCTACGAGATGCTGACCGGCAGGAACCCTTTCAGGAACATGGACCCGTTCCTGGTGGTCCAGCAGCAGCTGGCCGACGATTACACCCCGCCGAGCCAGATCGAGCCGCTGGTTCCGCCCCAGCTCGACCCGCTGATCTTGAAGCTCCTGTGCTCTGACCGGGACAGGCGCTACGCCAAGGCCGACCTCTTCCTCTTCGAGCTGGAAGAGTTCGAAGGCCAGTACAAGCTCATGCGGCTGGAGTCGGCGACGATCTACGACTTCCCCGAGTTCGTCAAGCAGTTCCGCGAGGCCAACGATGCGCTCCAGGGCAAGGACTTCGACAGGGCGTTCCAGCTGGGCCAGGAGCTGATCGCCCAGGTCCCGAGGGCCGCCGAGGTCTGCTACCTGCTGGGGCGGATCCACGTGGAGCGAGGGTTCCTGTACAACGGGATCCGCGAGTACATCAAGGCCACGGCGCTCGACCCGAGCAACGCGTTCTATCACGTCTGCCTGGGCCAGGCCTACCAGGCGATCAACATGGAACCCCAGGCCAGGACGGAGTTCGAGGCGGCGCTGAAGCTCGACCCGAACAGCCGCATGGCCCGGCAGGGGCTCGCGGACCTCGCAAACGCCACGCCCCCGGACCCGCCTCCCGTGGCCTGACCCCGAGGCGGGGCTCTCAGGAGACCGGCTGCCGGGCCTGCTCCGCGGCCTGGGCCTGTCGCTGCTCGGCGGCGTACTCCTCGACCAGCGCCGTGACCTCCCTGAGCATCTCGTCGACCAGGGGGGCGTTGGTGGTCTTCTGGACGAACCGCATGGCCTCCTTGAGGCCGTCCAGCTGGGAGGCGCCGAAGCTCTGGACCCACCGGCCGAACAGCTCCGGGTGACAGCGTTCCAGATAGGCGACGATCCGGTCGAACATCGGCACCAGATCGCCGCGAATCTCGCTCCGGATCACGGTCTTCACGGAACCGAAGCACGGGAAGAAGTACTCGCAGTAGAAGAGGTAGACGGCGTACGACAGCCTGGCTGCCCGGGCCAGATCGTCGGGGGTCCAGGTGCTCGACGAGATGAGCCTGTGGGGCGGCTCGCTCTGGTATTCGAGCCCGTAGTCGTCGGAGTGGTCGGCGAAGTACGACCCGGGCAGAACGTGGAAGTGGCACATCCCCAGGTGAGAGGACCTGAGAGACAGCACGAACTCCAGCGACCGCCGGTACCCCTCCAGGGTCTCGCCGGGCAGTCCGTACATCACGTCCACGGAGAGGCGATCGCCCAGGATCGCCGACAGCTCCTCGAGCTTGCGGAGGGTGCTGTGCCTGTTGAAGCACCGGTCGAGCACCTTGCGGCTCACCTCCAGGTCTATGGTCTGCAACCCGCACTGGACGGTCCCGCCGTGGAGCGGCAGCCTCTTCAGCGTCGCGCAGGTCTCGGCGTCGAGGAACATGGGGTTCTGCATGGTCGCCACGATGAGCGGCTCGAGCCCGCTGGACGTCCGCCTGGCGTTCAGCTCGTGGACGAGCTCCATGATGTCCAGGCCCCGCCTCCTGTCCGTGGGCCTGAAGAAGTTCGAGTCGTTGAACACGACCATCTTGAGCGCCGGGAGCGCGAAGATCTGCTCCAGGTCGCCCTTGACCTTGTCCATCGGGTAGTAGCGGATGACCCGGGCGCCGGCCGGATCGAACTTGCAGTACCGGCACCGGAAGTAGCACCCCCGGGACGTCTCGTAGGCGAAGCACCAGTGCGGGTCAGCGTCCAGGATCAGCGGGAAATCGTGGGACGCCAGGTCCTCCACGAAGGCGTGGTCGCGCCGCGTCTGGACGATGCTCGACCCGTCTCGATACACGAGGTTCGGAATGTCGTCGAATCGCCTCTCCCCCTGGAGCCTCGTCTCCACGAGACGCCGCAGGATCTCTTCCCCCTCGCCCAGGGCGACCACGTCGAGGTGGCCCTCCCGCAGGTAGCTCTCCGGGGCGTGGTCCACCTCGGGACCGCCGGCGACGACGAGCGGAGGCGTCCTGGCCCGTTCCCGGATCCTGCGGGCCACCTCTTTGACCTGGCCTCCGTTCCAGAGGTAGGTGGAGAAGCCCACGATGTGGGGGTCGACGGCCACGATCTGGCTCACGGCCGTGTCCCGCGCGGTGGGGCCCAGGGCATAGCTCTTCAGGGAGATCTCCACGGAGCTGGCCGGCCCGCGATGGACCAGGTAGCTCTTCAGCGCTCGCATGGCCAGGCTGTGAGTGACCTGACCGTCGGGCATGAACGTGGCCAGGACGATGCGCAATCGCTCGTCCGTCCCGGCAGCGGGAGACGGGGGCATGGGGTTCTCCTCCGGATCGGCGAGAGTGGCGGCGACCTCGGGCCTGTCAGCCGGATCGCCAGCCAGCAGACTATCCCAACGGCCAGCTCCAAGGCGAGGGGCATGCGAACCCAAGACCCGGCGCCTCGCCGGGTCCGAGTCGCGCTCCCGAGCGCGACCTCAATCCGGATCCCCTCCACCTCCTTCGTGAGCGTCGATTCGGGCAAGCAGGTGGGGGATTCCGGGTAGCCGGGAGAGCCCGGAGGGCGAGCCGAGGGGGGCCCGGCGGCCCGTCTTCGCGGAAAAGCCGGCGCCGCGCGCGGGGGGTCTGTCGCCTCCTCGCGCGCGGCGCCTCTGATGAGCGGTCCTGGGGATCGGGCCGTCAGCTCCTGGGACTACGGTCGGTCGCCCGCCGGCACCCGGGCCCCGGGCTCACCCTGGCCGGGCCGCGGCCTCGGCTCCGCAGGCTTCGGGCCCGGGGGAGGTGGCGGCAGCACGTGGGCCAGCAGACCGTAGGCGGCATCGACGAGCTGCACGCGCCCCCTGGCCACCAGCTTGCCATCCAGCGGAGCCAGCTCGAGAGCGAGCTCGCCGACCGGGGCCGGACGCTCCTCGGCCACGTTCTCGGTGTCGGTGGATTCGCGCCGGATCGGCGGAGGCGGGACGAGCCTGGCGGCGATCGCCCTGAGCCTCTGCCGGGGCGGCGGTCTCACGCCGCGGTCGCCATCGGCGCCTGCACTGGCGGTCGACTCCATCTGCCGCACGGGAACCGTCTCCCACTCGAGCTTCACATCCACGAGCAGGTAGGCCTTGTCGGCCACATTCACGAGCCCTCCGGCGTTCGGCGAGCCCTGGGCTGGTCCGGCCGCTGCCGGAGCCGCATCTGCCGCGCCGGGCTCCTGCGGCCTGACCTGCGGCTCCTGGTGGAGCAGGGCCACGGAGAAGGCTCGCTCGGCGCCGGGGGCCGGGTTGGCCGGATCGAAGGCGAACCCGATGGCGTTCAGGGCCTCCAGCTTGGCGGGCCTGGCTTCGTTGCCCGGGGTCGGCTCCGGGCTCGGCATGGGAGAGGGCGCCGGGGTCGGCCTGGGTTCCGGAGACGGCGACGGGTCACTGGCCGGGCTTGGCCGAGGGGACGGCCGGGGCGCCGGGCTGGCGACCGGGCTCGGCCGGGGGGACGGCTTCTTGACGACCGGCGCCTTGCCCGCGCCCCCGGGCTTCGTGGCCGCCAGGGCGTCGCAAGCGATCGCCAGAGAGAACACGAGGAAGGTCACCAGTGCTATGAACTCCGAGCGCCTCTTCATGCCACCCACGTCCTTTCTTGTCTTTCCGGTCCGTTCAGGACCTTCGTTCTGGCTGCGAAAACGGTAATGCGACAGTCGTGCCAACCCACGCGGGGGGCGAGCTGGAACGGAGCGGATCGGTTCCAGCAGAGGTTCTCGGAGAATCGGCCAGGGACGATTCCACGGCGTGTCACCACGCCCCGGTCCGACCGATCGATTCGCTTCGAGGGAAGAACCGTTCACTCGGCATGGAGGGCGGCGCCGGGTCCGGGTCGCGCCCCCGAACGCGACTTCGA
>JACQZM010000186.1 GCA_016213885.1 Candidatus Rifleibacteriota bacterium
CCACGCCGACCATGACAGAGTCCAGACTCCCGTACACCGAGATGATCTTGTTCGGACGCCCGCCGTGGTCGATCATGAGCACTTTTCCGAAGGATGGCAGCCGACCCTGGTGGATCACCTTGCCCGACTCGACGGCCTTGACTGTTCTCAGGCCCAGGATGCGGACATCGATGCCGGGGTTGAAGAAGTCCGCCTGCTTGCCGGTCTTGACCTGGCCGAACGGGCGACACACCTCGAGGTCCCCGTCGAGCGGCCACCCCAGCGTGCCCGGGAGTATCCGCCGCTCGACGATCTTCCGTTCGTCCACGCCTGCCGCGGCGGCGCCGGGGTCTTTCCTCGCCAGGTCGGCGACCTGCTGGGCGGCCAGCTCTTTGATCCTGTCTTCCAGGTCCTTGCGGAACCTCTCCAGCGACGAGGCGTGGCCCAGGGCGCTGACCCGCTCGGTCCTCAGCCTGTCCAGAATCTCCTGCCCCTTGGTGATCGCCTGGGCCAGCATCTGGTTCTTCCGTCGCTTCTCCTCCTGGAGGTCTTGCATCTTCTTCTGCTCGGCGGCCAGCGCCTTTCTCTTGGCCTCGATCCGGGCCGACTGGGCGGAGATCTCCTCCATCCGCTTGAGGTCCACGGAGGTGATGATCCTGGCGTATTCGTAGCGCCGCATGAACTCCGAGAAGCTCGCGCTGCGGAGAACGAACCCGACCATGGGCATCGACCGCATCTCGTACAGCGCAGCCAGGCGTCTCGACAGGTCGGCGTGGCTCTGGGTCAGCTTGACGTTGGCCTCCTCCAGCTCCTGGGCGAGCCGCGCCTGCTCCGTCGCGACCTGGACGAGCCGGTCTTTGACCTGGCCCAGTTCCGCCTCGAGCCGCTCCTGGGCCCGCGCGTTATCCTGGCGCTCTTGCTCGAGCTGCTCGGTCTGGCCCGTGAGCATGACGACTCGCTGGCGGGCCTGCTCGAACTTCTCCTTGGCGCTGTCGAGGCGCTGTCTCTCCGTGCGGAGCATCTCCGCCGGGACCCGGTATCCCTGGACGCCAGAGCCGGGATCCTGGGCTGCGCCGAGCCCGGTGAGCGCGAGCCCCAGCGAGAGCTGCAGACAGAGGGTTCTCATCGTCGACTCGCCCGCCCCTAGACCGACAGCCGTCTCAGCGACACCAGGCTGCCGAGGAATCCGAGCACCCCACCCATCATGACGAGCTGACCGCCGAGCCGCTTCAGCTCGGGCCAGCCTGCGAAGCCGCTCAGGCCCGGCGCGACGGTCTGCAGCTGGCCCAGCAGAAGCCTGTAGCCCACGACCAGGAGGACGAACGACAACACCGCCCCGACCACGCCGGTCAGCAGCCCCTCCACGAGGAAGGGCGTGCGGACGAACCAGTTGGTCGCCCCGACCAGGCGCATGATCGCGACCTCGTCCCGCCGGGCGTACACCGTGACCCAGATGGTGTTGCCAACGATCAGGAGGCTGGTGAACCCCAGCACGAAGACCAGGGCGAAGCCCACGTATCGGACCAGCAGCACCGCCCTGAGAATCGCCGCCACCCACTCCTGGCCGGAGCTCACCCGGGAGACGGCCCGGTCGGACTGGAGCCGCCGGACCAGGTCGGCCACGTCGGCCCGCTCGTTGATCTTGAGCTCGAACGAGTCCGGAAGCGGGTTCTTTTCGAGCGTCTTGACGATCCAGTCCTTCTCTCCCAGGTCCGCCAGGACCAGCTTGAGCGCGTCCTCCTTGGGGATGTAGACGACGCTCTCCACGGCGGGATCGCCCTCGAACCGGCGCTTCAGCTGCGTGACCGAGTCGGTGTCGGCCTGGTCCTTGATGTAGACGACCAGCTTGTACTGGTCGTGGAGCCTGGACAGGAAGAGGTTGGCGTTCTTGAGAAACAGCAGGAACGCCCCCAGGACGAAGAGCGACAGGGCGATGCTGGTGATGGTGGCCACCGCCATCACCTTGGAGTGCTTGATCCCGTCAAGCGCCTCCCTGAGGTGGAACGACAGCGATTCGAAGAGGCTCATGGGCTTCCCTGACACTCCATCTTGGTCTCGACTTCCGGATCGCTCCGGTGCCGGCGCACAGCCTGGGCCATCGGCCCGGTCGATGGTCAATCCGCAGATCTCGGTACCTTCTCCTGGTCGGATATCACCTTGCCCGCGACGAGGTGCACGATCCTTCGCGCGAACTGCTCCACCAGCCCCATGTTGTGGGTCGCCATGAGCACCGTGGTGCCCCGGTTGTTGATCTCCATCAGGATCCGCATGATGTCGGTGGCCAGCTCCGGATCGAGGTTCCCCGTGGGTTCGTCGGTCACCAGGATGGCCGGGTCGTTGACCAGCGCCCTGGCGATGCACACCCGTTGCTTCTCCCCCGCGGAGATCTGGCTCGGGTACAGATTGGCCTTGTGCTTGAGCCCCAGCATCTCCAGCACCCTGTGGGTCTTCTCGTTGACCTCGTCGGAGGGCGCCCCCACCACGCGCAGCGCGAACGCCACGTTGTTGAAGACCGTCTTCGTCTCGATCAGCCTGAAGTCCTGGAACACCACCCCGACGCTCCGCCGCAGGTACGGCACCCTGGATTCGTGGAGTCGCTCGATGTTCCGGCCGTCGATGACGACGTGGCCGCTCGTGGGCAGCTCGTCCCTGTAGATCAGCCGCATCAGCGTCGTCTTGCCCGCTCCGGACGGTCCGACCAGATAGACGAACTCGCCCTTCTTGATGCCGAGGTTGATGCCCCGGAGCGCCTCCACACCGCTGGAGTAGGTCTTGGTGACGTTGTACATCTGGATCATAGTGGGGCTCCAGTGCGGGTCACGCTGCCAGCCTCCCGGCCCGCGCTTCCACGTCCAGGTGTCTGTAGCTGATCGCCTCGGCGAGGTGCGACTTCGTCAAGGCTCCGTCGCCGGCCAGGTCGGCGATCGTCCGGGCGACCTTGAGGACCCGGTCGATCGCCCGGGCCGACAGCCCGGCCACCCCGGCGGCCCGCACGAGATAGCGGGACGCCTCCAGAGACAGGGGACATGCCCGTCTCACCAGATCGGGGCCGAGACGAGCGTTGGTCGACGCCTCCGTGGGTCGCAGGCCGGCCAGCCGCTGGGCCTGGCGGGCCCGCGCCTGGACCACCCGCCGGCGGACCTCGTCGGACGATTCCGGCACCTCCGACACGGACACCCTGCCCTCGGTCAGCGGCTGACGGAGCGCCTCCAGGGCGGCCCGCCGGAACTCGGGCAGCTCGTCTAGGAACAGCACCCCGTGGTGGGCCAGCGTCACCTCCCCCGGGCGGGGGATCCGACCTCCGCCCACGAGCGCCACGTCGGAGGCGGTGTGATGGGGGCTCCGGAACGGCCGGGTGTCGATCCACGGCCGCTCGGGGGCGAGGAGCCCCGCCACCGAGTAGATCCGGGTCACCTCCATCGCTTCCCGGGTCTCGAGCGGGGGCAGGATCGACGGGAGTCGAGCCGCCAGCATGGTCTTGCCGGACCCCGGAGGGCCTACGAAGAGGAGGTTGTGGCCACCAGCCGCAGCGATCTCGAGGGCTCTCCGGGCCGTTCGCTGGCCCCGGACCTGGGTGAGATCCGGCGCGTCCGACTGCCCGGTCGCTGAGTCGCGCTGCATGGGCGGCCACAACCGCAATTCCCCCTCGTCAAAACCGGTGGATCGCAGGTGAGCAACGACCTCCTTGAGGTGGGTCGCGGCGCGCACGGAGGCTCCGGGCACCAGCGCCGCCTCGCGGGCGTTGTCCACCGGGACGAGAACCTCGTGATGCCCCTGCGCGGCCAGGTCGCACGTCACGGCGAGGACCCCGGGGATCGGTCTCAAGGAGCCGTCGAGGCCGAGCTCCCCGCAGAGCACCAGGCCGTCGAGCCGTTCGACGGGAACCTGGCCCGATGCGGCCAGGATGCCCACGGCCACGGCCAGGTCGAACGTCACTCCGGCCTTCCGGACGTTTGCCGGGGCCAGGTTCACCGTCACGCGCCGGAGCGGGTAGTCGAAGCCGCTGTTGCGGATGGCCGATCGGACTCGCTCCTTGCTCTCCTGGACCGACGTGTCGGGGAGCCCGACGATCGTCACGGCGGGCAGGCCGGGGCTCAGGTCGACCTCCACGCAGATGAGGCGACCCTCGATTCCGACCACGGACGCTGCGAGCACTCTGGCGAGCATTGTCTCCCGTTCCTCTGGCGACCTGTTCTCGAGCTCATCGGGGCGCCATGCCCATCGAGGGCACGGCTGCGGCTGGATCCGGCCGCTACGGCCGCTCGACGATCACGGCCAGGGCGTCTCCCCCTCCGAGACCCAGCGTGGCCAACCCGGTCTTGAGCTTCCGCGCGTCCAGTTCGTGGATGAGCGTCACGAGGATCCTGGCCCCGGACGCTCCGAGCGGGTGACCCAGCCCGATGGAGCCGCCATTGACGTTGACCTTTCCGAGGTCGAGCTTGAGCACCCGGCTCACCGCCAGCGCCTGGGCCGCGAACGCCTCGTCGAGCTCGATCAGGTCCATCCGGTCGAGCCCGATCTGGGCCATCTCGAGCACCTTCCTGGTCGCCCTGACCGGCGCCATCATGGCCCACTTGGGCTCCACGCCACCGGAGGCGCACGCCTCGATCCTCCCGAGGATCGAGCGTCCCTCTCTCCTGGCCCGATCTTCATCCATCAGGACGAGCGCGGCGGCACCGTCGCCGAGCGGCGGCGCGTTGCCCAGGGTGATGGAACCGTCGGCCATGAACGCGGGCTGGAGCTTGGCCAGCGCGTCCAGGTTCGCGTCGGCTTGGGGGCTCTCATCCCTGGAGAACGCGATCGGCTCTCCCCGGCGCCCCGGGAGCTCGACCGGCGTGACCTCCCCGAAGCGCCCTGCCTCCCAGGCCTTGCACGCCTTCTGGTGACTCTCCAGGGCGTATTCGTCCTGCTCCGTGCGACTGATCCGGTACTCCGCGGCGACGAACTCCGCGGCGCAGGCCAGATGCTGGTTGGTGGAGGAGCACCAGAGACCGTCGTGGATCACGGCGTCCAAGGCCGTGAGGTGGCCCAGCTTCCGGCCGGCCCGGCCGCCCGTGAGAAGGTGGGGCGCGCCCGACGGGCTCTCCATCCCGCCGGCCACGACCACGGTGGCGTCGCCGCACCGGATCGCCTGCGCCGCCAGGACCACCGCGGCCAGGCCGGAACCGCAGGCCATGTTGACCGTGAAGGCGGAGAGGTTGGTCGTGAGCCCTGCGCTCAGCCCGGCGGCCCGGGCCGGGTTCTGCCCCAGCCCGGCGGAGACCGCGTTGCCCAGTATGACCTGCTCGACGGCGGCCGGATCCACACCGGAGCGCCGGACCGCCTCCCGGATCTGCTGGCCAGGCGGCCCATACTATCACGCCAAATCCACGCCATTCAACGGCTTTGTGTCTGGTCGGCCCGCTCCGAGGCCCATCACGACTGCATGCGCACTGTCCGTGGCCCGATGGAGGCAGCATAGTCCACCGGCCGACCCGATCGCGAGGGACACGGAGAGACTCGGTCCGATCGATCTCCGGGGCGGGAGTCCGGGTGCGGGCACCGCAAGGACCCAGGACCTGGGGCTTCGTCGCCGGCCATCGTCCTTTACTGTCCATGCCCTGTGGGCTATACTGCCGTTCCCCCCGGTACGGACCCATCTGGACGAGGTTCTTTGCGTGGCCAAGGTCCTGCTAGTCGACGATGATGAGGATGTGCTATTCCTGACCCGAGACTACCTCAGGGTCCAGGGCTTCGAATGCACCCAGGCCTTGAACGGCGAGGAGGCTCTCAAGGAGCTCGAGACGGACCAGCCCGACATCATCATCTCCGACATCGCCATGCCGGTCATGGACGGTCTCACCTTCTGCAAGAAGGTCAAGTCGAACATCTTCCTGTGCCGGATCCCGGTCATCCTGCTGACGGCCCGGGCGCACATCGATGATCGGATCTCCGGATTCGAGTCGGGAGCCGACGACTACCTGATCAAGCCGGTGGACTTCCGGGAGCTGGGCGCCAGGGTCAAGGCGATCCTCAGACGGTACAAGCTGATCCTGGACACGAACCCGTCGACGAAGCTGCCCGGCGCCAACGCCGTCGAAGAGGAGATCACCCGCCGTCTCAAGCGGAAGCAGAAGTTCACCGTCTGTTACGCCGACCTCGACAACTTCAAGTCGTACGCCGATACCTACGGCTTCGAGATGGCCAACAAGGCGATCAAGCTGACGGCCAAGATTCTCGGTGACTGCGTCAGGGAGACCAAGGAGAGGGAGTCTTACATCGCCCACATCGGCGGCGACGACTTCCTGCTGCTGGCGCGGCCCGGAGCGGCCCTGAGGCTGTGCAGGCTGCTCGTGAAGTCGTTCGACGATCGGATCAAGTCGTGCTTCAACGAGACCGACCTGGCCAACGGCTACTACCTGGGCTTCGACCGGGACGGCAACTTCCGGAAGTTCCCGATCATGGCCATATCGATAGCGATGCTCGCCCATGGGGCCCACGAGTTCACCTCGGCCCGCGAGATCGGTGAGACCGCGGCCCGCCTGAAGCGCGTGGCCAAGAAGGTGATCGGCTCCAACATCGTGAAGCTCTGATCGACGCCGTCCGGGACGCGATCTGGACCCGGCGAGACGTCGCACCTCGGACCGCTCCCGGGTTGCGAAGGCACCGCCGAGGCGCTACCCTCGGGGTGAGTCGCCCGGACTGCAGCCCGTCGGGTGGCCCATCGAGGCAAGATATGGAAGAGCTCGTCGCGATACTGACCTCCACCCTGTCCTCCCTGGGAGTCGAGAGCGGGTCCCTCGGCGCGGCGGTCGCGGCCCTCGTCGCGGCGCTCGCCCTGTGGCTCGCGCTCGAGGTCGTCTGCCGGCGCCGGTCCTGTGCAGCGACGCCCCGGGACGCCTCGCCGGGAGGGCCCCGTCGCTGGGTCCGTGGCCTCGGGCTGCTGGGCCTCGGGGTCTTGCTGCTCGGCCTGGTCGGCGTGGCCGGGCTCGACGGCCTGGCGCTGGAGTCGGAGCTCCGGTGGCTGCTGCAACGGGCCCAGGCGCGGAACGGCCTCTCGGTGACGTTCAAGGCGGCGGCCGGCAGCCTGCTGCTGGGAGACGCCCGGCTCCAGGGGGTCCGGATGACCGGGACGCTGCCGTCGGGCTCCCGGATCGACCTGACGGCCGAGGCGGTCGACGAGAAGACGCCGTCGACGAGGGAGCTCACGATCGACCTCTTCAGGATCCACGACGCGGTGGTGATGGTGACGAACCGGCGTGGCGACGCGGTCTCGCGGCCCGTGCGTCTGACCGTCGACGAGATGGAGTGCCGCGCCCTGCGACGGAGCACCGTGCTCTTCGACACGCTGTTCCGATCGTCCGCCCGCGGCAAGATCGAGGAGGGACCCTTAGAGCTGGGTTCGGCCGGGGGAAAGGGCTCCTGGAAGATCTCCGGCCTCGGGGTGGACGTACTCGGGGGGCTGAGTGGCGCGCCGTTGTCGTGGATCACCGAGGGCACGGTGGACCTCGACGTGACGAGCACCTTCGGCGAGAGCGGCTCCTCCGAGGTGGAGATGCACTGGAACGTGGCGCTCCGTGGGCTGACGGTCCAGATGCCTTCGGCGCCCCCGGCGGTTCTTCGTCCGGTCGCCGATACGGTCACGCGGTAC
The DNA here is from genome assembly GCA_016213885.1 of Candidatus Rifleibacteriota bacterium. Lineage (GTDB taxonomy): Bacteria > Muiribacteriota > UBA6191 > JACPRK01 > JACQZM01 > JACQZM01. The sequence continues at coordinate 7,610 of JACQZM010000186.1, forward strand.
CTGACCCGGAAGGGTGAGAACGTGTCCCTGTCGTTCCCGGTGACGCTCCGGCGCGGCCAGATCGAGGGGGCCGCCTCGATCGACGCCGCGGGGTTGGGGAAGGCGGTCAGGGAGAAGCTGATCGAGGCGTCGAGGCGCAAGGCCGGAGAAGGCGTGAGTCGGGTGCGGGGCTGGACCCGGCAGTTGAAGGAACGGCTCTCCGGAGGAGGTGGTGGGCGGTGACCGAGGATCCCCGTCGAGACGACCGCGACCTGCTCGTCCGGGCCGGCGATCCGCCCCGGGTCGCCTGGTACACCGCGTACCGGCGCCTGCTGTCGAGCCACCGGTTCCCGCTTCTGTTCGGGCTGGCCTGGATCCCGGCCCCGACGATCCTCTTCGTGGTGTTCTGGTTCGTGTTCGGGAGTCCGCTGGCGGAGCGACGGCTGGACCAGGACGGAGCTCGCGTCCAGGGCCCCGTGACGGACGTGCGCCTCAACAGCAACGTCAGCGTCAACGGCGAGCACCCGTACCGCGTCAACTACGAGTTCCTCGACCTGGGCGGCAAGAAGTACACCGGCTCCTGCGACATCTTCGGCAAGGGGCAGGCCAACGAGCTGCAGAGGAGGGGCGTCTGCACCATCGTCTACCTGGCCGACGACCCGGCGGTGAACAAGCTCGAGGGCGCCTCCTACGCCCTTCTCCCGTGGTGGGTGTTCGTGCTCATCCTGGCGTTCGCCATGTTCGGGTGGGTGCCGCTGGCGCATGCCCTGGTGTCGCCGCTGGGTGCGGCGCTGCTGTTCCGCAACGGCGTGGCGACGATGGCCCGGGTGGAGTCGATCCGCCCGTCCGGGGGAACCGCGGAGCTGGCGCTGACGTTCCAGACCCGGCGGCCCGAGGAGGTGCGGACCCTGTGCCGCTCCGTGCCGCTGTCGCTCTGCAAGGCGCTGGAGGAGGGGCAAGAGGTGGCGATCCTGTACGACCCGCGCAAGCCCGTCAGGGTGGCGCTGCTGAGGCGGTTCAGGGAGCAGATCGAGTGAGCGGTCCGGGCCGGGTGCTCCTGAGGCCCGGGCGACCCCCGGTCACCTCGGAGGCCGCGAGATGGCCACGGAGAAGTCGGCGCGATCGCGGGTGAGGTTCGGGTTGTAGAAGCGGTCGCCGGCGATCTCCCTGGCCCACCGGCGCCGCATGTACTCGACCTCTTTCAGGTCGAGCTCCTTGCCGCGGGAGAACGACTCGAAGTGGAGCAGCCGCGCGTGGGGGGTGTACAGCACCCTGCGACCGGCCTGCCAGAGCCTGAGGCAGAAGTCGACGTCGTTGAACGCCACGGCGAGGTTCTCCTCGTCGAATCCTCCGACCAGGTCCCAGCAGTCCCGCCGCACCATCATGCAGGCCCCGGTCACCGCGGACACCTCCCGCGGGACGTGGGCATAGGGTGACGGTGCCGGCGGCGCGGCGGGGCTCCTGGCAAACGCGTTTCCGGCCACTCCGCCCAGCCCCAGGACGA
>JACQZM010000455.1 GCA_016213885.1 Candidatus Rifleibacteriota bacterium
GAAACCCCACCACAGGATGATGTCGTCGGTGACGACCAGCGACCTGGCCGGGACCAGCGCGACTATGTACTTGGTGTAGTCGGCCATCGATGTGTCGCCCGCCCGATCGCTCCGGCCGAAGTTGGTCACCAGCGGAACCAGCACCAGGAGCCAGGCGAGCCTGGACCACCGGCCGTGGCCGGCGCCGAGCCGGATCGCATCCTGCAGCCCCACCGCCCCTGCCATCGCCAGGGAAACGTAGAGGTTGAGGTAGTAGGCGCTCTTGTCGGGGATGTTGTAGCCCACCGTGTAGAGCACGTCGGCCAACGCCGACACCCCCAGCAGCGCGAGGACCGGCGGTCGACCGGCGAGCCGGCGGATCCCCATGACCACCAGGACCAGATAGGGCAAGCATGCGATCTTCCACGGGCACGGCTGGCTCGCCGCCTCCCGGACGAGCCTCTTGGCCTCGTGGCCGAGCCAGCTCCCGCCGGGCTGGCTGAACATGCGGTACGAGAACTGGCGGCCCGTCATGTGACGCGCCAGCTCCATCGGCGTGGACAGGTGGCCCTGGTCGATCGGCGCCGGTCGATGGGCGATGAGCCAGAGCGCCCCGTAGAGCGTCAGCGGCAGGACGAACAGGCCCACCAGCGCCGCGATCCGTCCCGGGTTGAAGAGGGGTCTCGTCCCGGGCGAGAGGAGCACGGCGACGATCGAGGCCGACCCGATGAAGAGAGTCATGCCGTGGTGAGCGAACGACAGACCGAGGATGAAGGCGAGGAGGGCCAGGCGCCGGAAGGTGGGCGCCCCGATCGCCCGGACCGTCGCCCAGATCGCCGCCGCAGTGAGAAGAACGTGGAGCCCGTAGACCTCCGGAACGCTCGCCTGGCTCCAGAGCTCCTGGGAGAAGGCCAGGGCCAGAGCCGCTGTCGCCGAGATCGGGAGGCTCTCCGTCAGCAGTACCAGCGCCCTGTAGATCACCCAGACCGCCAGCGCCACCGGAACCGCCGACACGAGGCCGACCCTGAACGGGATCTCCCCGACCGGCAGCAGCGTGGCGATGTGGGCCAGCAGCACATAGAGCGGGTAGCCGGTGGGATGCGCCACGGAGAGGGTCTGGGCGACCAGGGTGAGCTCCGTCGAATCGCCCCAGGACGGACCGCGGGCCAGGGTGGTGCAGAAGACCGCCAGCGGGAGGCCGAACACCACCACGTCGAGAACGGGTGCCCAGGGCTTCGACGCCCCCCGGCCGAGTGCCGGCGGAGCCGGCGAGCCCGCAGGACTTGTCAGCCGGGCCGGCCCGGACGGGTCACTCATACAATGAAAGAGACCGATCCCCTGAGCCGGTCGATCTCTCCGACGACGCGGCTCCTCAGCGCGGGGTGGTTCAGCTCGGCGTTGATCGGCCAGTCGCTGGACAGCGGGTTGGGCTGGGGGCTCGTGACCCAGAACTGGGGGGTCTGGGGTATGAGGCCGTACCGGCGGCCGCGACGCGTCAGGTCGGCCCGGAGCTCCTCCAGCTCCGCCAGGAAATCGCGGGTGAATCGACCGGTCAGGATGCCCCTGGCGCCGGGCAACACGCCGGTCAGGTCGAAGGTGAGCTCTCTGACCGGCCTGTCCATGTAGACCGCGGTCTGTCTATTGAAGTCCATCACGACCACCGCGGCCGCCGCCAGCAAGGTCCACACGATCACCGGGGCAAACGGGGCCGGCGACCTGTTCCTCGCCTCGGCCTCCAGCCAGGCCGCGAAGAACACGAGCACAGGCCCGCCGCACGCCAGCGACGGGAGGTTCCAGCCTTCCGATATCGAGACGGCCCAGGCCGCCACCAGGGAGAGCGCCGCGGCCCTTGCGGCCTCGAGGGAGCGCCCGGCCGTGAAGGGGAGCACGCCGATGGCCAGACCGCAGACGAACCACCCGCCCAGCAGGCCGGCCTGGGTGAACGGGAGGCCGAGGAGTCGAAGCGAGAGCCACAGGGCGGCTCCGAGGGACAGGTAGATCGCCCCCCGGACCGGCCACCGCCCGACGAACGTGGCCACCGAGAGAGCCACGACGGCGGCCAGGGCGCCGCGCAGCACGGCCAGGCTCTCCCGGACCACGGTCCACACCCTGTCGGCGGAGCCGGAATGGGAGAAGAGCTGGATCGTGGCGTCCGGAAGGGCCCCGGCGACCCAGAGGAAGACGCCGTAGAGGCCGAACGGAACTCCAGCGGCGACCCAGCACGCCGGTCTCCGGAACGTGCCCAGCACCAGCAGCAGCGGCGGAATGCCCAGGACGAAGTTCTGCCGGAAGAGCGCCGACGCACCGATCAGAACAGCCCCGGCGACCGCCCCACCCTCCCTCAACGACAGCGCCGAGCCGAGCGACAGGAAGAGAAGGCCGTCGATGGAGTTCCACGGCATGATCGGGAAGACGTGGGCGCAGGCCACGAACGCCGCCACGCCGCCGGCGAAGCGGGCGCCTGCACCGGTCAGGGCGGTCGAAGAGCGCCCCACGATCCACACCCAGATCCAGGCGATGGCCGCCACCTGGACCCAGGCCACCCATCGCGACCACCAGATGAGACGATCGCCGCCCCAGAGCAGGATGTGGGCGTGGAGCAGGTGGGTGCCGGCCGGCCTCAGGGTGATGTAATCCCGGTGGGGCACCTGGCCGTCCAGGATCCGCCGGCTCGCCGAGAGCAAGTAGCCTTCGTCGGTGGGGTTGAAGCCGTACCTCGAGTAGGCCAGGTGGGCCAGGGTGCCGGCCACGACGATGAAGACCAGCCCCTGGACGACCGGTCGGCGACAGAGGATGCGGTTCATCGGGATCCGCCGCCGTGACGGGCCGTCGGGCGGCCCCGGGTCGGGTCGAGATCGATCGTCATGCGGATCCATCCGATCCGGCCGATCCGTCCGGTTCGTCGGGCGAGAGCGGCACCGTGCGACGACCGGGGCCTCTCGATCGCCGCCGAGCCGGGATCCTGACCGTCTCTTCCAGGTCCAGCGAGGGTCTGAAGCGCTCCTTGCAGCGGGGACACTCCACCGGCGAGATGAAGGTGCTCTCCAGCCTCAGCCTGGTCCTGCAGCGGGGACACTTCACGTCGCGCATCGGTCGGGATCCTCCCCCATCGGGGACGGCCTCGTCATCAGCCTCCGGGCTTCTGACGCAGGCGGCGGTCGTTGCCCGCCCGCACCGTGACTCCTCTCTCGTCGAAGAACTCCAGGAGCGGTATGAGCGCCTTCCGGGTCAGGTTGAGGCGCTCTTTGATCTCGCCCACCGAGGCCCGTTCCCGCCCCGCGAGGAACGCCCTGAGAGCCGACTCGTAGTCGCCGACCGTCCTCCGGTGGGCCAGCAGGCTGTCCGGGAGCTTGTAGACGACCTGCTGGGCCACCATGAGAGCCAGCAGCTTGTCGAACGTGTTCCGCTTGACCCCGCACGACTGGGCCAGCTCGCCGAGGGAGAGGAACCCCTCCCTGAGCAGCAGCGCCTCGATGCCGGTGCACTGCGCCTCGGTCTGCGGGTCCAGAGTCGGAGCGAACGAGGTGTCCCGCACGAGGCTGCCCTCGAGGACCAGACCCTGCTCCTTGGCCACCAGCGACAGGAGGTCGCCGAACGAGTCGGCGTCGGATCGAGGGTTGTAGAGCGCCGCCAGGCTCGCCTTCTCCACGCCCAGCGACAGGGGGTTCTGCCGGTGCGACGCCAGGACCAGGGTCCGGATCCTGGCACCCTCGTGGGCGACCCGCTGCCTGAGATAGAAGTACCGCTTCTTGCGACGTTCCAGCGAGCCGACGTCGGCGTCCAGACCGGCGAGCTGGGCTTCCAGCGTCTCGACCCGCCGCTCCAGCTTCTGGGCCAGATCGGCGGCGGTGACCAGCGGCTGCTCCCCCCGGGCCAGCAGATCCAGGATCAGCGAGTTCGGGTCGGCCTCCGAGAGCTTGGTCAGCTGCTCCACCACGTGGGCATCCCGGCGGTGCTTCGCGGGGTGCGGGTCGAGAACGACGCCGCCGCCGATGGTGAACAGCGGAGAGAACGTCCGGAGCAGGAACCTGTCCTGGCGGGCGGCCACCACCGGGTGCTCGAGCCTCACCTGGGCCGGCCGCTCCGTCCCGGGCTCCATCTCCACGGCGTCGAGCAGGTAGATGCGGCCGATCGCCTCGGCGGTTCCGACGTAGAAGCGGATGCGCGTGGCGTGCTTCAACCGCGGAAACGCCTGCGGCATCGATTCGAGCAGGGTGAGCCTCACATCCAGCATCGACGAGGGGAAGAACGCCCCCGGCGCCGCCACCACGTCGCCGCGGTCCGTGGCCGTCGGCTCCACGTCAGGGAGGTTCAGCGCACCCCGCTGCCCGGACCCGACCTCCTGCTCGCCGTGGTGGAAGCTCTGGATCGACCGGATCCGGCTCTTGAGGCCCGACGGAAGCACCTCTACCTGCTCGCCCGCCTTGACGCGGCCGGAGGTGACGGTGCCGGTGACTATGGTGCCGTGGCCCTTGAGCGTGAACACCCTGTCGATCGGCATCCTGAAGAGGGTGGTGCTGTCGACTCTGAGGTCCGTGGCCAGCATGCGGTCGATCAGCTCGACGAGCCGGCGGATCGAGTCCGGGTCATCCCTGGAGACGGCCACCATCGGCGTCCCGGCGAACGGGGTGCCCTCGAGATAGGCCGTCACGTCGTCCCGGACCATCTGCAGCCACTCGCTGTCCACCAGGTCGGCCTTGGTCAGCACCGTGATGCCACGCGTCACGCCGAGCAGCCTGAGGATGTCGAAGTGCTCCCTGGTCTGCGGCATGATCCCCTCGTCGGCGGCGATGGTGAACAGGAACGCCTCGATCCCGGAGACGCCCGCCACCATGTTGCGGATGAACCTCTCGTGACCGGGCACGTCCCAGGACCAGGGTGACCGTGGCCAGCAGCTTGATCAAGACGTGAACGGACGGTCCCGCCGTGTCCGTGCACGGGCGGCCGACCATGTCGCCCACCACGGCGGCCCCGTGGGCGTCTGAGCCCTTGCCGTCGTGGAGACCGGTTTCGATGTACCTCCTGGCGCTGTCCCAGGCGCCGCCGCCGGTGTTCAGAAACGTCGCCAGGACGAGACCGGAGATCGCTCCCGCCATCAGGAACGCCGCCGAGGCCTCGCGCCCGAGCGCCCAGCCGACCAGCACCGGCAGCGCCACGGCCAGCAGAGCAGGCCCTGCCATGTTCAGCAGGGCGCCCCGGACCGCCACGTCCACACAGGTCGCGACGTCGGGCTTCGAGGTTCCTTTCGAGATTCCCTCATCCTCCCTGAGCTGTCTTCTGACCTCGTCGACCACGGCGCCGGCGGTCTTGTTCACGGCCCTGACGGCCAGAGCGGAGAACAGGTACACCAGGACAGCGCCCAGCAGGGCCGCCACGAGGACCTCGACCTTCGCGAGGTCCACGGTGGTGAAGCGCCAGTCCTGGACTCCCCTGCTTCTGAGCAGGTCTTGGACCTTGTGCAGGTAGGCCGGGACCAGCAGGAACACGGCCAGCGCCGCGCCGGCGACGGCGTAGCCCCTGGCGAGCGCCCTGGTGGCGCGGCCCGCCGCGTCGAGTCGATCGGTGCGTCGCCGGATCTCCTCGGACTGCCCCGACATCGCGGCGATCCCGGCGGCGGCGGCGGAGATCGAGCCGAAGGCATCCAGGGCCAGGACGTAGGCCGCCGTGGCCAGCATCCCCATGGTCGCCACGGCCGCTCCGTACTGGCCGCCGTGCGGCCCCACGGCCAGCTGTCCCATCTTGAAGGCCGCGATCAGGGCCACCGAGACGGCCAGCACCGGGGCGACCGTGCTCTGAAGGGCCACGGTCAGGCCGGAGACGATGCAGGTCGCGGGCCCTGACCTGCAGGCGTCGGCCAGCTCTTTGACCGGTCGGTAGCGGTCTGCCGTGGAGAACCGGGCGATCCTCATGGAGGCGTGGGCCGTGGCCATCCCCACGAGGCCGGCGCCGAACAGCCACCATGAGTTGCCGGTCGAAAGCAGCAGGCGGGTCGCCACCAGGAGCCCCAGGGCGGTCAGGAGGCTGGAGACCAGGAACCCCCGGTCGAGAGCGTCCATGGGATCCGTGTCCTCGTCCTTCATGTCCACGGTCGCCGTTCCGACGATCGAGGCCAGAAGCCCGAACGCCCGGACGACCAGCGGGAACAGAATGCCGTTCACCCCGAAGTGCTGGTACAGGGCCACCCCGAGGATCATGGCGCCGACGTCCCCGGCGGCG
>JACQZM010000456.1:0-19392 GCA_016213885.1 Candidatus Rifleibacteriota bacterium
GTAGGCCGCGTCCCGGGACTGCCCTCCCTGGACGTCGAGCGCCCTGGCGAACGTCTGCTGCGCGCGGACCGGGTTGTTGTCGGCCAGAAGGTCGATCATGCCCAGCTCCAGGTAGACGGCACCGCGCGGGTCGGGTGGCTTCTCGTCGAGCTTCGCCTTGACCTGCAGCACCAGCTTGTCCGGGATTCCGCCACCGAAGACCGGCACCACGGCCACGTGGGGCGTCTCCTGCACCGACTGCCCCACCAGCGGGGTCAACACGGAGCGGGCGCCACCGTAGTCCTGCGCCTTGATCCGCGCGAGCCCCTCCCTGGCGCTGCCTTCGGTCGTTCCGGCGGCTGCGTAGGCGGCGGCCGCGCCGGCGTAGTCACCTGCCAGGAACAGGGCATCGCCCTTCTTCAGCAGGGCCGCGTCGCGCATCATCGTGCTGGCTGCCAGAAACCGGTCGTACGATGACACCGCCAGGGCCAGCGCCGCCCGGGCGTCGTCGGAGATGACGGCGATGGCGGTCACACCCTCCTCGTCGGCGTTCAGAAACTTGAACTGGGCGACGTACCCGTCTCCGACCCGAAGAGGGACCTGGCTCGCCTCGACGCTTCGCGGGTAGTCGCTCGCCACGCGGTCGTAGGCCAGCCGGGCCTCCGTGAAGCGATAGAGCTTCAGCAGCGCATCGCCTAACCCGAAGAGCGCTGCCGGTGCTTCGGGCGAGTCGGGATAGGCGTCGATGAGCTCCTGGAACCCGGCTCTGGCAAGCTCGTACTGACCCCGGTCGAGGGCGAGCCTCGAGCCGGACAGCAGCTCCGTCGATTTGAATCCGGTCAGGCCGCCCCGGTGTCGTTGCGGCGAACAGCCCACGAGGGCCAGCCACGCCGACACCAGCAGCATGACCAGGGGCAGCACTCTCTGCTTGACGGCGCTCGTTCTCCGCACGGTTCCGCCCCTTCTTGATCGCCAGCGAAACTAGAAACGCATCTGTCCCGTCACGAAGGCCCCTTTGCCGGCCAGCACGTTCGTGCCGGCAACGGGGATGAACGTCTCGAACGTGTAGTGGATGCCCCTCCGGTCGACCTCGAACCCGGGCCTGAGTTCCGCCAGGTAGAAGGCGGAGTCCTCGACCGGAGCATCGTTGGAGACCCGTCCGCTCCGGTTCACGCCGAAGAGCAGCGCTCGCGCCCGGACACCCTTGTGAACCAGCAGAGATGATCCAGCGACCCAGTTGAATCCGTCTCCGGGGCGGAACCTGGCCCTGGTGCCGTCGGCCAGCGTGGCCGTGCCGTACAGGTTGTGCTCATAGCCCAGCCTGAGGGAGAGCGTGGCCCGCCAGTTCAACTCCCTGACGAAGAAGCCGGAGAACGTGAAGCTGGTGTTCCCCTGACCGACGGGCATGTCGAAGACGGTGTGCTGATCCGCATCGGCCGTGGGCAACGTCGTGTCCAGTTGAACGAGCAACGAGTTGCCGCGCGTCCTCAGCTTCACCTCGTACTGGGTGTTGATCGTCAGATCGCTCAGACCGGCCCCGCTCTGGCGAAAGAAGAACGTCTCACCCACCGGAAGCGGAATGCCCATCAGGGTGGCTCCCGGGCTGTAGTTCATCACCGACGCGTTCCGCTCGAGTGCCGTGAAGACGTTGATGCTGAAGCCCAGGGAGAATCGGCCGGTCGCTCCGTAGGACACGGTCATCGGAACGGTCTGGCTCGTGATCTCCTGGTTGAGGTTCAGGTCCTGGAGCCTGCCGTTCCGATCGAACGACCGGGCCGCGGCGCGGAAGACGTAGCCCAGGTCGAGCGTGAGCTCGCCTTTCCGCAGGACGCTGGCCGACGTCGAACGGACGTCGACCCTGACACCAAGCGAGGGAAGCGCGGAGAGCAGAGTCACCGCGGCCCTGGAAGGAGCGACGCCCAGGAACAGCGCGGCGAGAGTGGCGAGGACGGATCTGGGCCTGATAGTCTCCCCCACGGGTGCGAACGCGAATCTGACCCAGACAAATCATCGGTCGATCCAGGTCGTCATGTGAGGTGTGCCTTCGCGGTGCGCCATCAGTGGGACATCTGGTATAACGTGTCGTGACGATGGGATCCCCCACGACCGACCGGGAAGCTCGATCCGCCACCGGGCCCCGCCGGCTCCGGCCGGCCAGGCTTCTGCTGGTCGCCGGGCTCGCCGCAGCTCTCACCTGGTTCCTGGCGATCCTGCTCGGTCGCGTCGATCGTCTGTTCCACGACAGTGTCTGGGCCGTCACGCCGGCGATCCCCTGTCGATCGGACTTCCGGTTCGTCGATCTGGAGCAACTCCCCATCGCCAAACCTGCGCTCGCCGAGGCGATCCGGTTTCTCACACACGAAGGGGCGAGGCTGATCGTCCTGGACCTGCACTTCAGGACACGTGTGGCCGGTGACGAGCCGGTGGCCGCCGCGATCCGGGAGTCCGGAAGGGTGGTGCTCGGGTTCCGGGTGCGCCAGCCAGGGGGTGACGTGGAGGTCCAGCTGCCGGCGCCTGGGATCGACCCTCTCGACAAGGGGTTCCTGGACGTTCCGGTGGACCCGGACGGCAGGGTGCGTCGGGTACGTCTCTACCAGAGGATCGACGAGGTGCTCTATCGCTCGCTGGCGTTCACGGCCTTCCTCCGGAGCGTCCACGGTAGCGCGATGCGAGACGATGGCGCGAGGGCGCACCTGCTGCACCCGGACCGGGTGGCCGGAGTGCCGGGGGTCTGTCACGAGGACGGCGAGGTGGAGTTCCCGGCGGCCTGCTCTTTCGATCCAGGCCACGCCGTGCCGCTCTCCCAGTTGACGCGCCTCGATGATAGACGGCTGTTCGCCGAGAGGCGTACGTTCAGAGACGCGACGGTGTTCCTCGGGTTCGTGGCAAGTGCGGGGGACCACGACAGATTCCGGACCGTCGCGATCATGCCGCCCGAAGGGACGACCCCCGGCGTCTTCCTGCACGCTGCGATACTTCAGAGTCTCCTTGCCGGTCGGATGCCCCGGTTGCTTCCGACCTCCGGGACGGTGATCCTGACGGTCCTGGCGTCCCTCTGCGGCGTACTGCTCGGCCGCCACCGGTCGGACGGCCGTCTCGCGCTGCTGGGGCTCCTCCTGCTGGCCGTGGTCGCGGCCTCTGCGCTGTCCCAGGTTCTGTTCCAGGTTCTCGCGCCTCCGGTCGTGATCAGTGCAGGGGGGATCGCAGGCTACCTTCTGGGACGACGTGAGCCGACCCGACGTCCCGAGGCGACTCCGATACCCGGGCTTGCGCCGATCGGGCCGGCGCTAGTGCCCGAGGATGGCACGTGCCGGCACGACGGTCTGGACCCGACGGTTCACGATGGGAACGCCGGAATCGCCTCGAGCGTTTGCAGGTCGCCCGTGGCCAAGACTCTGGCGCCATCCGCCCAGGTGCGGTCACCGGCGGAGCCGCCCGTGGCGGCAGACCCGGTCCCGATCGAGACGCCAACGACCCATGATGGGACGACGGCCGACGGCCCCTCGACCCAGGAAGATCTGGTCAGGATGATGACCGGTGGCCGCTACGGAAGCCTCACGTTGCACGCCCAGGGTGGCATGGGAGCTCTCTACAAGGGACGGGATCTGCGTCTCGACACACCCGTGGCGGTCAAGTTCCTGCTGGAACAGCTTGCGCGGAGCCTTCCGTGGGTCAGAAGGAGGTTCCAGCGGGAGGGCAAGCTCCAGGCCCTGCTCCACGGCGTCGGGCTGCCGGTGCCGCTGGACATGCATCTCGACTGTCAGCAACCGTTCGTGGTCATGGAGTGGATCGACGGACACGATCTCGACAGGCTGCAGAAGAGGGTTGGAGGAGTGGGCGTCGCGGAGGCCAAGCGCATCGCGACCGATCTGGCTAGGATGATGCTCCTGGTGCACCGGGTCGGCATCTGTCACCGGGACCTGAAGCCGTCGAATCTGCTCCTGGACCGTACCGGACGCCTCCGGTTGATCGACCTGGGGCTCGGCCGCGGCAAGGACGACGCCCCCGTCACCCAGGTGCCCGGACCGCTGGGTACCTACGGCTACATGTCGCCAGAGCAGGAGAACGGCGATCCGGGTGTGAACGTCGATCTGCTCACGGATGTGTACTCGTTCGGCGCCATTCTCCAGAAGCTCCTCACGGACGCAACCCCGTGGCGGGGCCGGAGGCTCAGCCCCGCGGAGTTCTACGTCTACCCCGCTCCCGTGGCGCTCTGGAAACCGACAGTCCCGCTCGATCTGGTCGAGCTCATCTCCCGGTGTCTGAGCCCGGTTCCGACCGATCGCCCCTGCTTCGCCACCGTCGTCAGGTTCCTCTCGCGACCGCCGGACTCGGTGGCAACCCCCTGGAACACGATCGTGGACCAGCTCTCCGGGCTCGAAGGAGGTCTGGCCGCGGACTCGTCGGAGCTCGTCGGCTCCGATCTGGACCGACTCGCCTCTCTGTGCACCGGGATGCTCTCCCAGGGGGAATCCCGGTGGGCACGGGTGATGGACCAGGTCTTCTCGCTCAACTACACGGCACGCCGAACCGGCAACGAGCGGATGCTGAAGTCCGCGCATCTCCGCGTCAGGCGACTGCTCGATGGGTTCCGGGTACGGGTGTCCGAGCAGGTTCTCAAGGTGCTCGCCTGGATCCCCGGGACGACGGGGAACATCGATCCTGCGGTCGAGAAGAGAACGATCGACACCCCCTATCCGGCGACCACGAAGGCCGTGCTGCAGACGCTGGTGAGAACGATGATCCTCGATCATCCTGGCTGGGCGTTCTGCTCTGTCCGGGTCGATCTGACCTCGGGCGAGGGGGCGACCGGCTTCACCCTGACCGCAGCCGTGTCCGGGGCGCGGACCGCGGAGTCCGGGGTGCTCGTCTCGTGGCGGAAGCAGGTGACGGACTGCTTGAGGGCGCTCGGGGGGAGGCTCCTCGCGGAATCGCCGGAGGGTTGCTCGCTGCAGCTTCCCGGCGGCTTCGTCATTCCTTCGCGCCCGAGCGCCGAAGCAGGTCGGTCAGGCGGCGGCGCATAGCCTCGTTCCCCGGATTCGCCTCCAGCACCTTCGAGCACACCGCGAGGGCAGCGTCGTTGAAGCCGGCCCGCTGGAGCGCGTCGGCTCGCGCGAGATCGTCCCCACCCCTGGCGTAGGCCATCTCGATCTCCCTGGGGCTGGCGACGGTCAGCTGGCAGTTGACGGCGCGTCCGCCACCGATCGGCTCCAGCGTCCACAGGTAGCTCTTGCCGGTTTGCAGCTGGCCCGGAGGAAGCGCGATGTGCGTGTCGGGCACCTCGACCGTCACGATCGGATTCGGGTCGTTCGCCCCCATCTCCCGGACTGCGAGTCTATACTGCCGGGCGCCCTTGACCGGGCGCCACTCGAACTGGATCCGATCGGCGACGACCCGCCCCCTGAGCGGGCGATACGAGCAACCGCCAGGGAGCCCCCGGAACTCCGCACCGGCGATGGCGTGGGCCGGTCGCCCCCCGTTGACGAGATCCCAGGCCTTCTGGACAAATCCCGGGGCGACGCTGGTAGGCTTGCCAGAGGTCCAGGCGCGGCCGGGCAGGCTGGAGAGCCTGAGCGGCTGACTTCCTACGAGAAGCGAGGCATCGCCACCCTCCAGGGCTCGAATCTTGTCCCCGTCGTGGAGCTTCATGCCTCTGGTCGCGGCGATCCACTCCGGCGCCCCGACCCGATTGACCTGAACCTTGCCCTCCACGGCGGCCACCACGACCGAGGCGCCGGATGGCTCTCCATCATCCTGGGCGCTCGACCAGCCGCTGGTGAGGGTCGTGACGAGCAGGGCGGTCATGATCCAGGCTCTACCGACAGACTGTGGTCTCATCGCTGGGCACCTTTCTCCAGAGGAGGTTCTTTGGCACGCTCCGATGGAGTCACAGTAACTCGGTGGACAGCTCGATGCCACGGTCGTGGACCGTCTGGCCTCTCCCGCTGTCTCCCCGCGGTCGGCCCGCGATCAGGGCGACGCGTGGATCAGGGCCTGCTCCAGAGGTGGACGGGGCCCGGTTGGAGTCGTGGTCGGGACGCGAACCTGATCCGGCGAGGCGCCGGGTCTGGGACCGGCCGTGCCGCAAAGCGTCAGTCCGGCCGTCCCGAGAGCGTGAACGCCGCCCAGTGGAAAGGGTGCGCCCACCTCTTCGACCGGATCAGCTGGAGCTGCGCCTGCCGCAGCGCCTCGTCTGCGGGGCGGGAGCCGAGCTCGCCGAAGAACCGCGCCACGAGCTCCGCTGTGGAGGCGTCGGCCACGCTCCACAGACTCGCCACCACGGTCTGCACACCGGCCCCCTGGAAAGCTCGCGAGAGGCCGACCAGCTCGTCTCCCCGGAGCATGCGCCCCAGGCCGGTCTGGCAGGCAGACAGCACCGCCAGGTTGGCCCTGAGGGACATTCCCATCAGGTCGGCCACCCGGACCCTGCCGTCGTCGCCGCCGTCCGGGGCCAGTCGCAGCGCCGACTCCATGGGACGGTACACGTCCAGGTCCGCGTGGCACGACAGCAGGATCCTCGAGGCTCGCGGCACCTCGACGAGGAACCGCCGCCGGGTCGCCGCCTTGCGCTTGAACAGACGCGTCTGCGAAGCAGACCTCACGACCTGATCTCCTTCCTGTTCCGCGTGGGGGAGATCAAGCGACGGATCGTCCAGATCCGGGTTCGCGAACACGAGGGTGAAGCCACCACCAGAGGTCCGGGCCTGCCTCGCCGTCACGAAGCCCTCCGCCGAGGGGGCGTACGAAATCGTGGCCCGCTCCGCGAGATAGCGTCCCGATTCCTCCCGGAGCGCGGCGAACGGCACGTAGTGGAGGCAGCCGTGGGGAACGATGGTCCATCGCCCTGGCGGCAGAGCCGCCTGCAACGGCGCCAGGATCTCCCGGTGGAGAACGCGCCCCGAGTCGGACACGTCGGCGACCTGGGCCAGGTCGAGCCGGAAGACCGTGACGAGGTCCCTCAACCGGGCCTCCGATATCGGCAGCCGGACCACGCGCATCGATCCGGGGTTCACGACGAAAGCCACGAGTTCGTCCCTCGTGCCGAAGAACTCGACCAGCGACCGGTCTGGCCCCAACGCAGCCCGGAGTTGATCGAGAGTGACCGGCCCGGTGCTCTTCCACTTCTCCGACAGGATCTCCTTGAGCGAGCGGGCCCGAAACCTCTCGGCCACCTGGAACGCCTGCTCCATCGCACCGGCATCCAGCAGGACCGTCACCAGGCACTCGTAGACCCTCGAACGTTCCTCCAGAGATCCGAACGAGGTGCGCAGCTCCCGGGCATGCACTCCCGCCCGTACCGACTCCAGCACGTCCACCGCCCGGACCAGGGCGACCTTGGCCTCATCCAGCCTCCGGGCCTTGTGGAGCGCCACCCCGCTTGCGAAATGGGCCCTCCACGTGACGTCAGGATCGATCACGAGCCGGTCCGCTTTCCGGGCGGTCGCGATCGCCTCCCGGGTGCGGCCGAGCTCCGCCAGGTTCGTGGCGATGAAGGCGTTCTCGATCGCCATGCCGCTCCTCTCCCCCAGACGCTCGTAGACGGCCAGTGCACGGTGGTGAGCGGTCAGCGCCAGGCCGAACTCCCGACGCATCGTCCTGGCCTCGCCGTCGGCGGACAGGGAGAGCGCTCCGGCGATCTCCTGACCGCACGCTTCCTGGAGCGCCAGCGAGCCCTCCAGCAGAGCGAGAGCCCGCTGTGGGTCGCGCTGCGCCATCGCCACGCGGGCCAGGTTGTAGAACTGATGGGCGGTCTCGTCATCGGCGCCGATTCGCTGGTTGATCTCCAGGGCTTCGCGGAAACTGCGCTCGGCCCCGGTCACGTCGCCGATGGAGAACAGCCCTGCCCCTAGGGCTCCGAGACCCGCGGCGATCTGTTTCGGAATCCCGGCCTGCCGGGCCAGCTCGAGGGCGCGCTGGCCGGCGGCCAGAGCCTCCTCCAGGCGCCCCACACTGGTGAGCAACCCGCACTTGATGATCAGGAGCGGCACGAGATCCACGTCGGATGACCTCGCGCGGGCCATCGCGCGCTCCATCCACCCGAGCCCCTGCTCGAACTCGCCGAGCGACTGGTGGTAGCTCGCCATCAGCGCCAAGGCCCAGACGAGCCCGCCGAGGTCGGAGCCCTTCTCCAGATAGCGCAGCGCACCGTCCAGAAACCTCTTCTGCTCACCGAAGTGGCCCATGGAGCCGACCACCGTGGTCATCGACAGCGCAGCCTGTGCCTGCGCCGGCTTCGTGATCGCGCTCCCGTGCCGGGGCAGCAGCTTCGCCAGCAGCCTCTTCGCCGCGAGGTAGTCGCCCTGGTAGCTCAGGATATCCGCGATCGCCTGGACCGACCCATCGATGAGGGTTCTGTCACCGACTCCGAGGACGATCGACAACGCCAGTCTCTCGAGCTCCAGTGCCTTCCGGTAGTGCCCCAGTCGGGCGCGGCACGTGGCCTGTCTGTGGAGGATCCCCGCGTCCCCCTCCGGGCTCCTGACATTCCGGAGGCCTGCGTTCTGTTTCGCGACCCGATCGAGCACGGTCAGGGCAGCCCCGGTCTGCCCGGCCGCCACCAGACGGTCGGCCTCGTGGAAGGCGCTCTCCGCGGAGCCGAACGCCCGGCCCGGCACCGACGAGACGAGAATCGCCCAGAGCGCTCCCAACAACAGGCTCCGGGCCGCTCGGGCGGTCCCGGGACGTCGCGCGCTGGACCATGGACCGACGGCCCGGCGCCCGGGTCGGTCAGAACCGGAAGCGGGTGCTGATCTCATATCCCTGCCCGTCTCGGGTCACGTTTCGTGAGAGCAACGGCATGCGATAGGTTCCGGCCAGCTCGACGGACTCCGTCAGGTGGACGCTGAACCCTGGGCTCAGCGCGACGAACCGCCGCGCCTCGACCGGGTCCAGCAGCCCGTCCGTACCCGGGATCGCCGAGATGAGCGCGCACAGGGACAGTGAAGCCACCCACCAGCTGGCCGGCCCGGCGCGCAGCACGTCCAGCCAGCAGAGCAGCTCGTCTCCGGGATCCATCCGGACGCGGGCACCGGTCAGGTCGCTCACGGTCGCGGTGCCGCGCCAGACCGCTTTCACCCCTCCGGCCAGGGTGGCCCAGTCGAGCTCTTTCTTGCCTCTCACGGCCACCGCGACGTCGGTCTGGCCCGTTCCGAGCGCCAGGTCGGAGAAGAGCTCCCGATCTCCACCGGCGGTGTCGAGCTTGACCTCCAGGTCCACCGCGAGGTTCTCCAGGGGAGCGATCGAGCGTACCCGCTGCCACGACAGCCTGAGGATGAGATCGGAGAACCCCGACACCCGGAACCTGTTCTCCAGGGCATCGGCGGCGGAAACAGCGGTGGAGGGCACGATGGTCGGTCGACCTTCCCTGCGGCTCGCGTGGAGAGCGACGATCCCGACCTCGAGGTCTCGCTTCAGGCCGGCCCTCACGTCGGTGAAGTACTCCTCGTCGACCCGTCGGGTATCGTCGACGGCCGTGCCTAGCGTGGGGCTCCGGCGCGGATCGATCCTGGCGAACCGCCGGTACCTGTAGCCCCCGCTGACCTCCACACCATCCCGGGCCAGCAGCAGGGGGCGCGTGGCGAGGTTGTCCGGCCTCGGAAGCGCAGGTGGCGCGGACAGACTCAGAAGCTCGACGAGATCGGCATCCCTCGCCTCGCCCCATCGTCCCTGCCCGGTCCGAGTCCTCTCACCAGAGGCATCGGCCGTAGTCGAAGCGGTGGATCGAGGCGTCGAGCTCGCGGTGCCGGCTCCCGGCTCGACGTTGGCCCCGCTGACCGCGCCGAGCGCAGGGCGGAGAAGCAGGGCGCTGAAACAGGCCAGTCTCAGTACCCGCGGGATGGTGCGTGAGCAGGCGACCGTTGGCTCTTCCCCCTTCTCGAATATGCAACGTGACACGATGAAGCAGCGACGTCTCTCGTCCCTGAATTGCCATCGGCTCCCTCGGGCCCGGGATTGACCGCATATTCGGTTCCTGGGGGAAAGTTGTTAGCCTCACCTTACAGGAAGCTGCCACATAATAGTCCTATTGCGAGCGGCTGCGGCTGCGGCTAGGCTGAATCCTGCCCCGAAACGTCCCTGGATGGTCGCCGATCCCGGTGGAGCCCTCGCAGGACGCCCGGGTCCGCAACCCGGCCTGCGCAGGGTTGCCGCCGAAGATCCGACGCAACCAGTCGAGCCAGGGCGGCCGAGCCTCTCCGAGATCGCGAGGTCGCGGCCCTGGGGGAGGCAGCTCAGATGGAACTGGCCCGCGCACGTCTGCACACCTCACCTCGGTCGTACACCCGCACAGCTCTGGCAATGATGATCGCCCTCGTTCTGGGTGTCCCTTGGACCGTGCAGGCCGGCGCGATCGACGACCTGGCGGCCCTGAATCAGACCACGGGATCCGACCTGACGGCCACCTGGGAGTCTGGCCGCGCTGTCCGCCTGCGGGGCAAGGGGCCGACGCTGCCCGGGGCCGACGCCGACGCCCGGGCGAGGGCCTTCCTGGCGCAGGCGGCGTCGATCCTGGCGCTCCGGTCCGATCTTCCGGACCTGCGGCTCCTGCGGGTCAACCGGTCCCTGGGAACCACCCACGTGTTCTACCAGCAGACTCTGGAGGGCTGCCCGGTGGCCGGGGCCACGGTCACAGTACACATCCTCGGCGACGGGCGGCTATCCGGCGTCGACTCGAGGTACCTGCCGGGGCTCAGGGTCGAGGGGACGAGGGCGATCACCGCTGGGGATGCGTCTTTGCGTGCAGCAGGAGCGGTGGGCGGGCTGCCTCCCGGTGGGGGGGCGGCGCTGGCGGTGTTCGAGCCGAAGGGGCCCGTGGCGGTTCCTGCCTGGACGTTCACGGTCAACGGGTCCGGTGGAAGTGCGTGGACCGTGGTGATCGACGGTCGCGACGGGTCCGTGATAAGGACGGACAGCCTGAGCCTGTACGCCGACGGTCAGGGCAAGGTGTTCGAGCGAAACCCGATAGCCGACACGCTGGACACGAGCCTGGTGGACATGAACGGTTCGCCGTCGGCGATCAAGTCGCAGAGCGCGTACAAGGTCGTGACTCTCCGCGGCCTGGACGGCAGCGGGTATCTGAACGGCGAGTACGTGAGCACGGTGGGCTCGAGTCGGGTGTATGCGGCCGATCTGAAGTACCTGTTCGAGCGAGGGAGTCGAGGGTTCAACGAGGCGATGGCGTACCACCACATCGACGCGTGCCAGCGCCTGCTCCGGCAGCTGGCTATCTCCGGAGTGCCGTCGCACCCCGCAGTGCCGTTGCGGCAGGTGTTCGTGGAAGCGTCGGCCAACCTGGGGACTCACAATGCGAAGTACGAGCTGCAGACTCGAACGATCCGGCTGGGCATCGACGGGGTCGACGCGGCGGAGGACGCGGACCTGATCGTCCACGAGGACGGGCACGCGATCCAGCTCGACCAGTTGACGAGACCGATCGGCACCGGGACGAGCCGTCAGATGAGATCGATGGCCGAGGGGTTCGCCGATTTTTTGGCCCTGGCGTATGCGGCGATTCCGCGTGGAAGGAAGCTCGATCCGGACACCCGGTGGGCGAGCTGGTGGGCCGCGGGCAGCTCGACGGCCGGTGTGCCGTACACCCGGGATCCAGGCGCGAAGTTCTGCGTGTACCCGACGGACTACGTGGACCAGGAGAGTCTGTCGCACAGGAACGGCCAGATCTGGTCCGGAGTGCTGCTGGACATCTCGCGGGCGCTCGGCGCGGACAAGGCGCTCGGTCTGGCGATCGAGAGTCACTGGGGGCTGTCGATCGGAGCGTCGTTCGAGGACGCGAGCGTCCACTTGCTGGACGCAGACGTGGCGCTCTTCGGAGGTACCGACACGGCGACTCTCACCCGCATCTTCCACAACCGTGGGGTGAGGAAGTTGACGGCGGACGACCACCGGAACTCCTGCGGCGAGACGCCGACGGCCCACGACGAGGTGCGGACCGACGGCACCCGCGTCCTCGGAGTCCTGGGCGCTCCGGACGACGACCCGGTGGACTGCTTCACCTTCGAGGCCAGTGCGAACGCGACGTACACGATCTTCTCCGAGGTGCGCTCTCCCCTGACGAGCATCCAGATCGATGTCTACGATTCGAGCTGCCACAAGGTGACGCCGCAGGGCGGGTATGCGCCACGACTGGTGTTTCACCCCACGTCGAGCGGCCGGCATCACATCGAGGTGAAGAGGCTGGAGGGATCCGGTGACCTCCTGCTGTGGGTGAGAGTCGCGGACGACCATCCCGACGATGGCACCCGGGTGGAAGACCCTCGCGACCGGCTGTGGACGAACGGGACGCCGGCGCTGGGTGAGATCGAGCGAACCGGCGATCAGGACTGTCTCTTCTTCCCGACGATGGCGGGAGCCACGTACGACGTCACGTTGACCTCCACGAACCTGGGAACGCCGTGTCTGTGGGTGCGGGACCGTCAAGGGAACGGGCTGGGCCAGCCGTCGCCGCTCCTGGGCGACGGGTGCACGAGCTTCCAGGCTCAAGCGGCCTACGCGACGGTGACGGTGACGGCGACGGCGGGACGGACCGGTTCGTATGCGCTGGTGGTGAGGCAGAGGGACGATCACCCGAGCCGGTGCGAGGATCTGGCGGCCGGGTCGTTCCTTCCGGTGGACGGGACGCCGGTTCCAGGGTTGATCGGGCCGGTGGGCGATGTGGATTACTTCAAGATGAAGACGGAGGCGGGAGCGTCGTACCTGATCCGGGTGGTTCCGGGGACGTTGACGGATTGCGAACTGAGACTCGAGGGGACGTCGCAGGCTTCGTCGACGCTGAGCCCGGTCAGAGGGTGTTACCGGCTGGACACGGTGGCAGACCCCACCGATGCCAACGACCACTGTCTCAGCGTCCGTGGCAAGAGCCTGGGGGCGATCGGGGACTACTCGGTCCAGGTGTTCCGGTTCCCGGCGGTCGTAGCCGGGAATGACGATCATCCGGACGAACATGTGAATGTCGGGACCGGGGATCGAGTCCACGGGAACGGGTCGCCGGCATCCGGTGCGATCCAGAGGTTGGCGGGAACCAGCGGCGAGGAAGACCCGGGCGACACCGACTTCTTCTACTTCGACACTCCCGACGCGAACTGCACGGTTCAGGTCCAGTGTGAACTGGGCACCCTGGGACGGGGGGTCGTCAGGCTGCACGACAAGACGGGGGCCATCGTTCTGTCTTCGGACACGGCCAGGCAGTCCGATCCGGGCAAGATCGCCCTGGAGAGGAACATATCCGGCAGCGCGAACGACCGGTGGTACGTGAGCGTTCTCGCGGAGGACGGGGCCTATCTCGGCACGTACACGCTGAAGGTGCTGGCGGTGCCGAACGGCGTGAAGTTCACGGTCCGGTCGAACCGTCAGACCGCGCAGTACCGGCTGTCGAACCCGGCGACGGGCGCGAACCTCCCCGGGTCGGGACTCTGGTCGTCGTTCCTGGTACCACCCGGGGACTGGACAGTGGTGTTCGATGCGGTGGAGCACGCGATCACCCCGCCACCGGTGAAGCGATCCGTGGAGCCTGGGCCCGAGGTTGTCGTCGTGGGCAACTACCTGGATGAGTACGACGACCATGTCTACGTGTGTGGCGATGAGCCGCGACCTGCGAAGGAGAAGCTGACCCTGGGCGGCGTGCGGTTGCGAGGGGAGATCGAGAAGGAAGGTGACAGCGACTCGTTCTGGTTCGAGGGGACGGCCGGGCAGGGCATTGCCATCGACCTGCAACCCGGGACGCTGCCACGCGGCAAGCTGACGGTGCGTGACAAGAACGGTCAACTGGTGGCCGATCCGGTCGACGGGGGGCCGACCAACCAGACGCCGCGGGTCCAGTTCACTGTGGCGACCAGCGGGAACCACTGCGTGAAGGTGGAACCCGCCCGACCCGCAAGATCGGCTGCGCCCGGGGACGGCGCCGGTATCGCCGACGGCTGCGAGGATCAACACCGGCGCCGACGCGGACTGCTTCTTCTTCGACGCGCCCCCGGGGAGCACTCAGCGGATCACGGTGACCTCGATTCTCCCGGGCCTGCAGACCGACGTGTTCGGGCCGGACGGGAAGCTCCTGAAGAGCCGGATGCAGGCGGGGTGGATCGACGTCACGGTCCCCGACGAGACGACCGGTGCCACAGGCAACGCAACGGCCACGCAGGGGACCGGGCGGGGGCGGGCCGCGTCGACGCTGTTCGACCCCACGCTGACGGTGACGGTGGCCAGCGCTGGGCAGGTAACGACAGGGGACCTGAACGGCGATGGGCGGATGGATCTGGTGGTGACTGCCCCGTCGGAGAGCGACGACGGTGTGTCCGTGCTGCTGGCCAAGGCCACGGGCGGGTTCGAGGAGCCGGCATGGTACTCGCTGGGTCAAGGGGGCGGCGGCCATCCCGTGGCGATCACCGTGGCGAAGGTCGCTGGTGGCGCCAACCCGGACGTTCTGGTGACCAGAGCGGCGGCGGGCACGGTGACGGTCCTCCGGAACACCGGATCGGGTGGGCTGTCGGTGCAGGCGACAGTGTCGGTGGGCGGGGAGCCATCGGGGCTGACGGTGGGCCGATTGAACGGGGACTCGAACCTCGATCTGGCGGTGACGACGAGCGTCTCCAACAGCGCGGTACTGTACTGGGGCAACGGGTCGGGCGGATTCACCTACGGCGCCGCGCTGGCCTGCGAAGGCCGGCCCCAGACTCCGGTCACCGGTGATTTCGACGGCGACGGGAAGGCCGACCTCGCCGTGGCCAACGCTGGCAATTCCACGGTGAAGGCGTTCCTGGGGGATGGGACCGGAGGGTTCACCGGCCATGCGTCCGCGCCGACCGGCCAGGGACCGAGGATCGTGGCGGCCTACGACCTTGATGGTGATTCCCGGCAGGATCTGGCGGTGGTGAACGGCGGCATCGTCGACACCGCCTCCACGGTCCAGTTCTTCAAGGGAGATGGAGCGGGCTCTTTCTCTCCGGCGCAGTCGGCGCTGGTGGGTCAGGGGCCGGTAGGCGGGGGGTGCGGCGACTTCGACGGGGACGGGTTCCCGGATCTGGTGATCGCCAACGCCCAGTCCAACGACGCGATGCTGCTTTCCGGCGACGGGGTCGGTGGGTTCTCGTCGATCCTCACGTTCACCCTTGGGAGCGGCCCGTCGGCTCTTGCCGTGGGTGACTTCAGCAACGACGGGTATCCGGACTTCGCGGCAGCCAACAGCGACTCCAGCAACCTCTCCGTCATGGTGGCCAAGCCCGATACTGTTTCCGGGAACACCCTCGCGAAGAGGATGTTCGAGCCCGTCAGGCAGACCGACGTGGCTGATCCCAACGGGATGATGGCTGTCGACGTGAACCAGGATGGCAACGTCGATGCTGTCGTGGCCAGCCCTGCGACAGCCACCCTGAGGGTGGTTCTCGGAGACGGGAAGGGCACCCTGACCGAGGACCCAGGCCGGTCGATCGGCGTCGGGATCTGCGTACTGAGCTACGAGTTCGGAGACGTGGATCGCGACGGCAAGCTGGATCTGCTCGTGGCCGGTCCTGTCGGCTGCGACGGCTGCAACCAGGGCAAGGTGAAGGTCTACCTCGGCGACGGTGTCGGGCACTTCACGTACCACGGGGAGTTCGTGACGGGAAACAACGACAGCGCAACCTACAGCGTCAAGCTCGGCGACTTCGACCGGGACGGCAACCTGGACTTCGTTGCGGACAATACCGACGGCAACAGTCCGTTTGGCCTGGTCGCCTACTGGCGCGGGGATGGGACAGGCAACTTCACAAGGACCAGCGTCGTGGTCGGCGATCCCAAGGGTTGCGGCGCGAACACGGACCTCGGTGCCACGATCCGGGTCGCCGACTTGAACGGTGACGGCAAGCTCGACGTTGTCACTTCCCGTGTGGGGTCGCCGTCGCGCCTGTTCGTTTCACTCGGTGACGGAGCAGGTGGCTTCTCGACGACCAGTCCGGAGATTCCGACGACGGAACTGGGGTTCAGGACAGACTTCAACTTGATAGGTGTCGAGGACGTGTCCGGGGACGGCGTTCCCGATCTTGTGTTGACTTTCCAGACGCTCAGTGGGCGGCCCGGGGGGATCCGAGTATTTTTCGGAGAGGGTGGCGGTGGGTGGCGGCTCCCCAGCCAGAACTATTTCATCGATCCGACCAGTGGAGAAGGGCCGGCGAGTGCAACAGTCGCTGACTTCAACGGCGACGGAGCCCCTGACATCATCGTTCCACAGAACGTCTCGGGCGAGACGACTTTCCTCACCAACAACGGTCGCGGGGGTTTCTTCTCCGCGGGCAGCCTGGCCGGAGGACTCCGGGCGAACTTCATCGTCGTTGCGGACTTCAACCGGGATGGCATACCGGACTGGGCCAACGATGGCCAGATCGAGCACCCCCAGGTCCGGGTGTTCCTGGCGCGGCACAGGGCGACGGAGAGCCAGCCGGGTGGTGCCCAGAGTGCCACTTTCAACGTCACGATCACCAGGTACTTCACCCACAAGGGCAACTACGGAGCCGGTGATGCTGGTGGCACATCGTTGGCCGACATGGACGGAGACGGGCATCTCGATGCGGTCCTGACCGGAACCGGCAGCCGCAAGTTCCAGATCCTGAAAGGTAATGGCCTTGGCGATTTCGCCGGCCCGGTCGGCTATCCCATCGAGGGGAGCACTGCAGCGAGCCATCTGCTCGCCGTGGCCGATTTCAATTCGGACGGCAAGCCGGACCTGGCGGCGACCCTTGCCCTCGAGGGCAAGTTCATCGTTGCGCTGAACGATGGGTCCGGTGGCCTGTTGTCGCGTCAGTACCATGCCGTCGGGGGAGGTAACATCTGGCCAGTGGCCGGTGACCTCACCGGAGACGGCAAGCCCGATCTTCTCTGCGGTTCGACCGACGGCACCCTGAAGGTCCTCATCAACGACGGAGACGGGACCTCGTTCACGAAGCTCGCCGACCAGCAGCTGGACACCGGCTGGATCTTCATGCCGCGCCTCCTCGACTACGACGGGGACGGGATGGTCGACCTCGCCTGGGGGAGGAACCCGGGTACAGCGGTTGTTCTTGCAAAGGGTGACGGCGCCGGGCACTTCCAGGTTGTGTCCTCCTTCGATCTTGGCGACCCCGGATTGATACCTCACATGGGCATCCCACAGGATGTCAATGGAGACGGCAGCCTGGAACTGGTGCTCGCCCAGCACACGGGATCGGAAGGAAGTTCCAACAAGATCAAGAGCGTCAAGGTCGGTGCGGACGGGACACTTGGTCCGGCCACGACTCTGGCACAGCTCTCGACATTCTCGAGCGCACCAGTGTTCACGGATCTCAACTTCGATGGGATTCCGGACATGGTCGTCCAGCAGCAGCGGTCCGGTGACCACCGCGTGATCATGACTCTCTACCTGGGGCAGCGCGACGGCACCATGAAGTTCGTCGGTGAGTCCGACACCGGCAACACGTACATCACGGGTCTTCCCGCGATCGGGGATCTGAACCACGACGGATCTCTGGATGTTGCGCTCACCGCCAACGCCACCGGCGGAGGGAGCGTCTGTGTCTACCTCAATCGTATCCCTCCCCCCCAGGCGGCCACCGGAGACCCGATTCTGGGCCCCGCTTCGCGATTC
Organism: Candidatus Rifleibacteriota bacterium; assembly: GCA_016213885.1. Taxonomy (GTDB): domain Bacteria; phylum Muiribacteriota; class UBA6191; order JACPRK01; family JACQZM01; genus JACQZM01. Next base: position 17,582 of record JACQZM010000456.1, read on the forward strand.
TTCGGTCTGTCGATCGACCACACGGTCAACGAGCCGCACGATGTCCGGATCGCGGACCTCGACGACGATGGCGCGGAGGACCTTCTCGTCAGCAGTTCGTCGACGGGTCAGATCTACCTGCTCTCTGGCAACGGTCGTGGCGGCCTGTCTGCACCGCGAGGCTTCCGGGTGGGCATGCGTCCACGGCAGATGGCGATCGGGGACCTCGATCCGGCCAGCAACAAGGGGCTCGATGTGGTGGTCGCCAACGAGGGGTCGAACAGCCTCTCGATCCTCTTGAATGACGGAGCGGGCGGCTTCCAGGCAGAGAGGCCGCTTTCCGTCGGGTTCGGTCCCTTCTCCCTCACCCTGGGCGACTTCGATGGCGACGGAAAGCTCGACACCATGGTGAACGATGGTGCCGGCGCCGACGCCCAGCTGTTCAAGGGAGACGGAGCCGGGAACTTCGGGAACAGACAGCTCGTCACCGCCGGCTCCGGCATGGGGAGTGTCGTCTCCGGGGACTTCGACGGTGACAACAAGACCGATGTGGCCATCGGCCACAGGCTCGGCGAGCAGAACCTGGTGTTCGTGGCGCTGGGAGGAACGCAATCGGTCACCCCCAGCACCGCGTCGACCTCTCCTGCGAACATCACGATGGGCGATTTCAACGAGGACGGCAAGCTCGACCTCGCAACCTCCAACGTCTCCGACTGTACGGTTTCCGTGCTTCTGGGACAGGGGGATGGGTTGTTCGGGCCAACGAACCCGAACTCTCCATCGGCGCCTCGGTTCGCCTCGGGGCGGCTCCCCCAGGGGATCGTGGCCGGGGACTTCAACGGCGACGGACACCTGGACCTGGCCGGTGCCAACAGGGGCGACGACACGATCACTCTCCTCCTGGGGAGCGGCCGCGGCGGCTTCATCAGCGGAGGGACTCTGTCGACCGGCCGTGGGCCTCAGAGGATCGCGGCCGGCGACTTGAACGGTGACGGCATCGCGGACCTGGCGGTCACGAATGTGCTTTCTGGCACGGTCCGTCTGTACCTGTCGCAGCAACCGCTGCCACCGGCCCCTCCGGGCCGGATCTTCGTCCGGACACGGGAGGCCACCGGCGACATCGGGGCGTACGAGATCGCCGTGGCTGCGCTGGACGATCATCCGGGCGACTGCGCAGCCACCTCCTCGGGCGACGATCTGACCACGGACGGCAAGCCGGTGAAGGGCATTCTCGAACTGGCCGGTGACATCGATCACTTCGCGTTCGAGGCGGTGGAGAACCACACCTACGCGGTCGAGACCCAGCTACTCGGGCTCAAGGACTCGCTGCTGACCGTTTCGAGTAACGTGACCGTCCAGAGTCTGACGAACGACGACCAACCCGGGAGCAAAGCGTCCCGTGTGAAGCTGGTGGCCGCTGCATCCGGCAAGTACTGCGTCCGCGTGTCGAGCCCCGACCCTGTGGGCACGGGAGCGTACTCGGTTACCGTGACCGAATCGACCGGGGTCGGCACGATCGTCATCCGGACGAACCTGCCCGAGGCGAGCTTCACCCTGGTCAGCAACGACACCTTGGCGACCCGCGCTGGATCCGGTCTGCAGGCGATGTTCGAGGATCTGCCACCGGGGATGTACACAGTACAGTTCGGCACGATCAGCGGCTACACGACGCCGGCCTCGGTGGGTCCGCTTCAACTGGTATCGGGCGACGCCGTGTCGGTTCAGGGGTTCTACGAACTGCCGGCGGACGACCATCCGAACCTCGCGAGCGAGGTCGAGGAGCCTCGCGACCGTCTGGCGGTCGGCTCGAGCGTGGTTGGGCGGATCGAGGT
>JACQZM010000456.1:19404-22937 GCA_016213885.1 Candidatus Rifleibacteriota bacterium
CGTGGACAGCTTCGTTTTTGAGGCGAGGGCAGGGGTACGGTACTCGGTGCTGGCAGAGCCGGCCGGCGACTCCGGTGTGTCCGGGGTAGAGGCCCCCCTGGTGCACCCGTCCGTGATGGTGCTGGGACCAGCACCGTCGAGGGAGATCCTCGGCCGATCGCGTGACGAACGTGGGTCGAGCGAGGCCACCGTGGCCTTCACTGCGGGTGTCAGCGGGAAACACTACGTGCAGGTGCGGGCGAACTACGTGGGCGAGGTGGGCCGGTATCAGGTCGTCGTGGCTGAGGAGAGTTCCGGGCTGTCGGTGAGGATCCTGAGCCCGAAGTCCGGCGAGTCGTTCGTTGCCGGATCGACGATCGCGCTGAAAGCTCGAGCGATAGATGCCGGTGGGGACACCGGTCGGAAGCTGGTGTTCCAGTGGGCGTCGGACCGGGTACCAGGGGTGATCTGGGCCGGCAGCGACCTCACGGTGAACCTGGAGGCGGCCCAGCACACGATCCGCGTGACCGCCACCGACTACAAGGGGCTGCAGGCCGTTGACGCGGTGACGATACTGGTGAAGGCGCCGGACGACGGCGACTGCTCCGATATCCTGCACGTATCCGGGATGGTCAAGAGCCAGGAGACCGGGCATCCGCTGGTGTCCGGGCACCAGGTGACGATCCAGAACGTGTCGAAGCCGGCTGTGGCACCGCTGGTCGTCGGCCTGGGTAGCGGAGGAGCGTTTGCAGGGAGGTTCGGCGGCGTGCCGAATCAGATCGTCGCGTGTGCTGGCGATGTGCTGTCGATCGGGATCGTCAGCCCCGAGGGAACGCCCCTGGTGGTGGATCCACCCCAATTGGCGCTGAGGCGGGATCATTTGAGGCCTCCGGTGGTGCACTTGAAGGATGTGCGGGCCTCCCATGGAGTCATGGTGACCTTGGAGTCGCCGCGAGGATCCGATGCGCTCTATACGGACAAGCCGGTCGCTCTGGCCGGGGCGGCGGTGGATACGGAAGGTGTGACGCTGACCGGAGCGTCACTGTCGTGGGTGTCGGATCGTGACGGTCGACTGGGGAACGGCTCGCCGGTGAGACGGCTGTTGACCGAGGGGCGACACACGTTGACTCTCACGGCGCGAGACCGGTACGGGCGACTGGGCCAGACCGCCCGGACAGTGTACGTCCAGGGGACCGGCTCCTTCGGGGACCAGCCGAAGCGGACGGTGCTCGAGGTGGCCGGCCGGGTGATCTCCGCCGTGGACGGGAAAGGCGTCGGGCCCGGCTACAAGGTGGCGATCACCAACACGAACCCTGCGCACACGGTCTGGAAGCAGGGAGAGACCATCGGTCAAGACGGATTGTACAGCGTCCTTCTGGTGATGCCGAATCAGGGCGACACGGTGGCCGAGGCGGGCGACGTCCTGAGCGTCACCGTATCCACCGCATCCGGCGAACTGGTCGCGGTGAGACCGCAGAGTGCCACGGTGATGGTGGGATCGGAGCAGATGATGGATCAGCCGCTGCTGGTCCACGACGTCACAGTGGACCCTGATCAGCAGTTGATCGACGTGGCCGCCTACGTGACCCCGGGGGAATCCGGGACGTGGACGTACCTGAAGGCCCAGTCCGATGGGACTGCGTCGACCACGGTGACGGCCCGGTGGTTCGAGCAGGAGACGTTCGACTCCGTGGTGGGGTGGAAGTACGGAGAGCACGACACTTTCGGGACGGTGGTGGCGCCGGTCGGCGAGGGGCCGTTGCAGATCCTGGGCGACGAGTGGGGGTGGTTCCGTCCCTCGGTGAAGCTGCCGCGCCGGGTGACAGCAGGCTTCACGAGCTCGGGCGACAGCGACGTCGTGGCGCGGGCAACCGGTCTCTCGAGTGGCGCTTATCGCCATATGTGGACGGTCTATGGCCTGGAAACCGTGGTCGTGCCGGCCGGGGCGTACGCGGGAGCCCTCCACGTGAGGTATGAGGACTACCTCGGCTGGACCGGGTCGTGGTTCCGGGTGGATCTCTATCTCGTGCAGGGGGTCGGGCTGGTCAAGCTGGTCAAGGACGACTGGGGCCTGGTAACGACGCTGGAGCTGATGTCCAGCAACGGAGCAGGATCGCCAGTGACGATCACGGACGCGCAGCCGGGTCGAGGCCCGACGTACGGGGGCACGGCGCTGACGATCACCGGCGCGCAGTTCCAGGGGGACGTGAGCGTATCGCTGGGCCTCCTGGCGGCGCGGAACGTTGTGGTGAATTCCGAGAAGACGCAGATCACGTGCGAGACACCGCCGTCGGTCACTTACGGGTATGTGGACGTGCAGGTGACGTCGTCGCTGAACGGCTCGGCAAGCAGGCCCCAGGGCTTCCAGTACTACCCACTACTGTTGGTGTCGCGTGTGGTTCCGCAAAGTGGACCTCTGAGTGGGGGGACGGGATTGACCATCACCGGTGCCGGGTTCGAGCCGACGGTCAACGTGACGATCGACCAGAGCGCAGCAAGCGACGTCACTGTGAGCGTGTCGCGAACTGAGCTGAGGTGTCTGACGCCTGGTTCGCTCACCGGGATTGGACCGAAGGACGTGCTGGTTTGCTCGACGACAAATGGTGGAGCCACAGTGGTCGGTGGCTTCACCTATGTCGAGAATCCGTCGATCACGTCGGTCACACCAGACCATGGGCCGGTGGCCGGGGGAACCCAGATCGTGGTCCGCGGGACGCACTTTGCGGGCACTGTGAATGTGACGATCGGCACGTCTGCTGCGGAGGTACTGGCGAACGACACCGGGACAGTGACGTGCACGACGCCGGCCTCGTCGACGAGCGGGCCCAAAGCTCTGGTCGTCACGTCGTCGACGCACGGCGTCAGCAACCAGGCACGTGACCGTCGGAGGCACAGCAGCTACGGTTCTTGGCAGCGACACAACCACGGTGACGTGCACGGCGCCGGCCTCGTCGACGACCGGGCCCAAGGCTCTGGTCGTGACGTCGTCGACGCACGGGATGAGCAACGAGGCTACGTTCACGTACAACGTCACCCCGACTGTCAGCTCACTCGAACCCGACAACGGCCCAAAAATGGGCGGGACGACGGTCGTGGTCCGCGCGGCGAACTTCGGCGGCGCGGTGGATGTGACCGTCGGAGGTACCGCAGCTACGGTTCTTGGCAGCGACACGAACACCGTGACGTGCACGACGCCGGCCTCGTCGACGAGCGGGCCCAAAGCTCTGGTCGTCACGTCGTCGACGCACGGCGTCAGCAACCAGGCTACGTTCACGTACAACGTCACCCCGACGATCAGCGCACTGGATCCCAACAACGGTCCGAAGGCTGGCGGCACCACCATCGCGGTCCACGGGGCGAACTTCGGCGGCGTCATCAGCGTGACGGTCGGAGGAACTCCAGCTACGGTTCTTGGCAGCGACACGAACACCGTGACGTGCACGACGCCGCTCTCATCGACGACAGGGCCAAAGGCTGTGGTGGTCACGTCATCGACGCATGGGGTGAGCAACGAGGCCACGTTCACGTACAACGTCACGCCGACGATCAGCGCA
>JACQZM010000187.1 GCA_016213885.1 Candidatus Rifleibacteriota bacterium
GAGCCGAACCAGCGGCAGGTTTCACCCAGTGGGTGAAGCTGTCCGTCATGCGAGAGCCCCCCATCTTCCGCGGCTGGGTCATGGTTTCCGGCGGTTGGCACGCTCGAGCGCTGGACGATATAGGGATCAAACATGATCTGGAGAATCGGCCCTGAGTTTGTTATCCTTGCGCCCTCCCGAAGTGAGTGGCCGACCTGATGTCCGCTGAGGACCTCGACTTCTCGCAGGCCGGCCGCGGGGGAGGGGAGGACTCCGTGGAGATGAATACCCTCCAGGCGGGCGTGGCCGGCCGTCGGCTGCCGCCGGCGGTGCCTTTTTCGAGTTCTACGCCTGGTCCCGCGCTCCGATCGGCGGGAGCGACCCGGGTCACGGTCTGCCGTGCGACAGGCAGCCTGCGGGCCACCCTCCTGACCGGGGCGTTGTGCGTCATGGTGCTCCTGTCGGGAGCCGTCGACAGCGCTCGGGCAACTCAGGACGAAGAGTACAGGGTCCAGGCGGCGTTCATCTTCAACTTCGTGAAGTTCGTCACCTGGCCCCAGGATGCCTTCGCCGGTGGCCGAGACAAGCTCACCATAGGCATTTTCGGCGAGAACCCGTTCGGGGATGCTCTCGCCTCGGTCAACGGAGCCGCGATCGGGGGACGCACGGTGGTCGTGCGAGAGGTCAAGGACCTGGCCAGCGCCCAGAGCTGTCAGTTGCTCTTCATCTCGAGATCCGAGCAGGCGCGGCTGCCGGCGGTACTGGCCTCTCTCGGCTCGCAGCCGATCCTCACCGTCTCGGAGATCGCCGGATTCGCCCGTTCCGGCGGCATCTTTGAATTCGTGTTGGTGAGCGACACCATCCGCTTCAAGGTGAATCTGGCGGCGAGCCGCCAGAGAGGGCTCGATCTCAGCTCGCAGCTCCTCGGCGTCGCCATCGAGGTCCTGAAGAACTGAAACCACCCTGTCTCTCGACAAGCCCCCAAGCACCATGAACAAGTCAGCAGGCATCTTGAATCGGATCGTCGGCCTGGAACTCCGGGGGACCGGGAGGCCGTTCACCCGGGCTCTGATCGCCCTCGCGATCGCGGGGTCCGCCCTGGCGGCCGAGCCGCAGAAGCAGCCCGCGGGCGGCCTCATGAATCTCGACATGGAGCAGCTCACGACGGTGCCGCTGGGCAACGTCTACGGCGCCTCCAAGTACAAGCAGAAGTCCACCCAGGCCCCGGCCACGGTGTCCGTCATCACCGCGCTGGACATCAAGAAGTACGGCTACCGGACCATCGCCGACATCCTGAAGGCCGTGAGGGGCTTCTACCTCACCGACGATCGGTCCTACACGTACATCGGCGTCCGCGGGTTCGGCCGGCCGGCCAACTTCAACAACCGCATCCTGATCCTGGTCGACAACCATCGCCTCAACGACCTGGTCTACGGGGCGGTCTACGTGGGTGAGGACGGGGTCATCGACGTCGACCTCATCGACCGCGTGGAGATCGTCCGGGGCCCCAGCTCGTCGCTGTACGGCACCGGAGCGTTCTTCGCCATCATCAACATCATCACCAGGGACGTGAGGAGCCAGAAGCGGTCCGAGCTGGCCGGGGCGTACGGGGGTTACCGCTATCACAAGGGCCGGTTCACTCTGGCCAAGCAGTTCGAGGAAGGATCGACCGTCCTGGTCTCGGCTTCCAACTTCGGTACGGAGGGAGACCCCAGGCTGTTCTTCCCGGAGTTCGACGATCCTGCCACGAACTTCGGCCTCGCCGAGAACGTGGACTGGGAGAAGGCCGCGAACCAGTTCGGCAAGGTGACCTGGAGGGACTTCACCCTCGAAGTGGCGCGCCACACCCGGACCAGGTGCCGTCCCACGGCCCCGTACGGCACCAACTTCAACAGCAGCGACAACACCAACGTCGACGATCTCGAGTACGTCGACCTGAAGTACGAGCACGCGTTTCCCAGGAAGGACCTGAACCTCATGGTCCGGGCGTACACCAACAAGCAGCACTACATGGGGATGTTCGCCTACACCAACCCAGAGGGCGCCCTCGACCTGAACTACGGGTTGTCGGACTCGACCTGGTGGGGAGGCGAGGTACAGCTCAACAAGAGGTTCTCCAAGACGACCCGGGTCATGGTGGGAGGGGAGTACCAGAGGAACTCCCGGCAGGATCAGCTCGACTACAACACCAACCCCTACGTGCTCAACTTCGAGGACCGCCGGTCCTCCTGGCTGTGGGCCGCCTATTTCGAGGCCGAGGTGGAGCTCATCAAAGGGCTCACGCTCAACGCCGGCGTCCGGGAGGACTACTTCGCTCCGGGCGGCTACACGACCAACCCCCGGATCGCCCTGATCGGCAGACCCCGCGACACCACGGTCCTCAAGCTGCTGTACGGCACGGCGTTCCGGGCCGCCCACGTCTTCGAGATGGACGTGACGGCTCCGACGGCGGTGAAACCGGAGACCATCGCCACCTACGAGGGGGTGTGGGAAGAGCGGTTCGGCGAGAACGTCCGCAGCACTCTGTCGTACTACTACTACCAGATGTACGGCCTCATCGAGGAGATCAGCACCTCGGCGACGAGCCTGGGTTACGGCAACAGCGACACGATCGACGCCAAGGGGCTCGAGTTCGAGCTCGCGGTCAAGCGGCCGTCCGGCGTCGAGGGCCGGCTCAGCTACACGATCCAGAAGACGAGGAAGATGGTGACCGACGCGGTGCTGAGCAACTCGCCACAGAACATGCTCAAGGTCAACGTCAGCGTCCCGCTCTCTGGCGACAAGCACTTCCTGTCGCTGGAGACCCAGTACATGAGCAGCAGGTACACGGCCACCAACGCGCTGCTGGACGCCTACGCCGTCGCGAACCTCACATTCTTCAGCCCGAAGCTGGTGCGCGACCTGGACGTCTCGGCGACCGTGTACAACCTGTTCAACGAGAAGTACGAGGACCCGGGCGGGGGAGGACAGGTCCAGGACAGGCTCTGGATGAACGGGCGGACCTTCCGGGTGAAGTCGACGATCCGGTTCTGAGCCGGCCGGCGGGCAAACCGTCATCCGGCCACGGTCCACGCGAGGGCTGGGCCTGCGATGGGGGCGCGCCGTGGAACCTGGCTGCCGGTGGAAGAGGAGGGGATCCGGCTGGACGTCGCGCTCGGGTGAGAGAAGAAGAGGAGGGGATCCGGATTGAGGTCGCGCTCGGGGGCGCGACTCGGACCCGTCGAGGCGCCGGGTCGTCAGGTGGACGATGAGAGAGCTCGCCGTGCTGGGTGCGCTGCTCCTGGGAGGCGTCGTCGCTCCCCTCGGCGCCACACCTCCGGCGCGGCCTGTCAGCGCGACGCCCTCGCCGTGCACCACGGCGGTGGCTCTGGACCCGGACCGCGTGTCGTTCCATCCCGCCACGGCGTCGTCGGCCCGGACGTTCCTGACGCTGTTCTGGGCCTACACAGGCGAGATCGAGGAGGGCGTCAGACGGCTGTCCGGCGGGTCGATCGCCGGCAAGAGCTTCGCGACCCTCTCGTCGCTGGCCAAGAGGGTGAGGCGCCAGCACACGGAGGCGTACGGAGAGGCCATCAGCGCGGCGACCAACCACCTCATGGAGTTCAAGAGGCTCCTGGGGGCCAAGGTCGACCGGCGATCCACGTACCTGGTGGTTCACAAGTCGGCCTACGTGGTCTACCTGGTCGACGGAGCGTCCGGCCTCGCCTGGGCGGCCTTCCCCATCGCCCACGGCGTCAAGTCCGTGGTGGGTCCCAAGGAGCGCCGGGGCGACCTGAAGACCCCCGAGTCGGCGGCCGGCGAGCGCTCGCCGGCCACGACACCGTTCTTTGCCCACCCGCTGATCCCGGTAGACCCCTACCCCACCGAGGGCTGCATCACCCGCGGTATCGGGGTCGCCTCCCGCGACCCCCGTTACGACTACCTCCACCACGGCTGGACCGTGATGCTTCACGGCACCCCGGACCGGCAGTGCATCGGCACCAGGGCCTCCCACGGCTGCATACGGTTGCTGCCCGCTCACATCGAGGTCCTCTTCGACCACGTCACCGACGGCACCAAGATAGTGATCGTCCCATGAATCAAGGAGAGCTCATGGATCGACCGATTCGGAGATGGGCCCTGGTTCCAGGCCTGCTCGTCGGGGCGGCGCTGCTCATCGCCGCCAGGGCCGGGCAGGCCGCGGAAGGCGATGGCCGGGACCAGCGCACCGTCGGCGCCATGCGACACCTCACCGGCTTCAAGTTCGAGAACAAGCCCGAAAACCTGAGGTCGCTGTTCGGTGAGATCCGGGCCGCCATCGCCCGCAACGATCGTCGGCGCGCCAGCGTGCTGGGCTACTCGCTCATCCCGAACGAGAGCCGGATCAAGGCGGGGCTGAGAGAGGATCGCGCGGGCGGCCTGGCCTCGCGCATCATGGCGCTGCAGCAGAGCCAGCTACCGGCCCGGCTCGAAGAGATCTACATCATCTTCGCAGCCGAGCCGGCGCTGAAAGAGATCCGGGTCCACTCGGCCACCACGGAGGAGATCGCACGGTCCGCCGAGGGCCCGGTGGCGTCGAAGGACTTCCCGGGCGCGGTTCGCAAGATCGCGGAGCGGCACCTGCGCCCGGGGGTCACCTTCAACGTCGTCGAGCTGGCCGGCACCAGACCGGAAGACTCGATCAGGTACCACCTGATCTACTGGGACGGCTCCCAGTGGTCGATGCTCGGTCCGATCTGGAACGGAATCGACTAGTCCCCTTCGGGCTTGCTGGGCGGAGGAGGCGGGGGCGGAGGAGGAGGCGGGGGCTCCGCGACCTTCTTCTCGACCTCGACTTCCCTCTTGACCTCTTGCTGCACCGCCACGACCACGCCATGGTGCACGTGCCCCTGGGTGTAGTACAGGTACGGCCCTGCCAGGCCGCCGCTGCTCAGGTAGTGACAAGCCGGCACGCCCTTGTTGTAGTAGTAGTAGGGGTAGGCGCACTCGTCCACGAACGGACCCCGGGACGAGGTGTACCACCAGACTTCTCCGTGCTCGTCGGCCAGGGCCGCTCCCGCTTGGAGCATCAGCAGCGCCAAGGCCACGATGAGCAACTGCGTTCTTCCAGTCATCCGGCACCTCCCATTCGCGTCGCGGCAACCCTCCGAGGAGAGCCTGTTGTACTTCTCACCTGGCTCGACCCACGCCGTTGCCGGCGGATCGATCGGGCCGCGGGGGCCCGGTGGCAGGCTGACCTCTCTCGACCGGAGTCGCCCTTCACGGCTCGCGGGCCGTCGGACCGGCCGGTCCGGCGTCCGCTCGACCCCAACCGGGGTCGACCCGTTCTAACGTTAGCGCGCCCGGTTCCATAAGACAAGGACGCCTCCCATCTTCCGGGGTGGGAGGGCGAGCCCGAGGGGGGGGNNNCGACCTCGGTCGACGAGAGCGTATTGTAGATGAAGCTAGCCGCCGTGTCGTCGACCCGGCCCGGCGCGACCTTGGAGCGCTTCAGGTAGAAGTGGCTCGTGAGGTGCAGGACGGTCCCGTGGCCGAACTCGAAGTGGACCGCGATCGTCTCCTGCCCGTACTTCGAGTACATCTCGGGGCTGTGGATCAGGGTCCGGACCTGCTCGGGCTTCTTCACCTCGATGGTGTACGACCCGCCCTCGATCCACCAGCCTGGCTGGCTCCGGGAGGTCATGACCCCCCGGAGCAGAGGGTGCTCCGGGTCGTACATCTGGACGCCCACCACGTCCTCCTTGGTGCACTCGGAGCCGGCGACCACGTAGCCGGGGAACGCGGCGGCCACCAGGTAGGTCAGCGCCCAGTCGGTGGTCATCAACCATCCGCCGTTGAAGACGAACTCCCGGGTCTTCTTGATCCCCTCGGCTGTGAAGCCCTGACCGGGGCAGTTGACCATCACGATCTGCTTGGCCGGGTCCAGGCCGAGCTGGTCGAACCCCTGGGGTGTGGTCAACGTGTAGGCGACCTTCATGTTCGTCAGGATCCGCTCGATGTGGTCCATGCTGCCGGAGACCACCACGACCCGCTCGGCCGTGATCTCCTGCATGAGCTGGTGGTCGTCCGGGGAGATCTTCTTGAGGTGTTCCTGGGTGAGGTCGCCGGCGATCACGTTGGCCTGCGTCATGTTGGACGACCCGGGCCCGTTGGACCCGGGGGGCAGCACCGGGACCGACAACGGCTGGAGGGCAGGCTCCGGCTCCACCGCCGGTGGAGCGTGGTTCTCGCCTCAGCCCGGGCCGTGGACCGGGCAGCCCTGCCTGCCGGGGCGCACCGGGCGATCGCGAACCGGACGGACGGGCACGTCCCGGGGCGGCCGGGTCGGCGGCTCCCGGATCGGTCTCGGCTGCACGTCCCGGGTCGGCGCCGGCGGGACCGACACCGGCTCGGGCTGGAACGTCGGCGGCTCAGGCACCACCTCCTGGGTCGGGGGCTGCTGCCGGGGCTGATCCCGCGACGGGGGCGTGCCGGACCGGATCTCCTGGGCTCTGCGCTCCATCTCGGAGAGCTGCTGGTCGCCCGCCAGGGCCAGCTCCGGCAGGAGCAGGGCCAGGCCGGCCAGAGTCAGCCCCAGAGCAAGCCACGCCGCCGGTCGTTCGGTCACCATGATTCGCGGCTCCCTTCGGGCGCTCATCGGCCCCCCTGCCTGAGCTCCTCGCGTCTGCGGTAGCGCTCCCAGAGGCCCTTGGCCTCGTCGCCCCTCTTGGCCTTGACGAGACACGAGTACGCCTTGAGGTACTGCTCCTGGGCCCCGGCCAGGTCGCCCCGGGCCTCCAGATCACGGGCGGCCTGCCGGTACCTCTCCGCCAGGGCCACCAGCGGCTCCTTCCGGGTCTCCCCCCCGGCCTCGACGAACACCCCGATCCGACGGAGGACCACCTCGACGAAGAAGACCAGGAGCGCGAGCAACGCGAACGGGGGCCACGCCTCCGTCGCGGCGAGAAGCGCGGCGCCCGTCGCCGGCGGGTTCAAGACCTCGACGAGCTCCTGGTCCGAGGCCAGCACCCGGCCGCCGGTCCGGCTGGCGATGCTCTCCAGGACCTGCCGGTTCACCTGCCCCGCGGCGAGCTCCGGGAAGTCGCCCCTCACAGCCCCGGTCAAGTCTACAGGTCTGGGTCGACCCGCCGCACGTACCTCGATCCGGTAGAGCCCCTGGTCCGGGGCGACGAATCGCCCCTCGTAGCGCCCCGGCCCGGACTGCGCCAGCTTCACCCGCCGGACCGGACCGTCCACCGGACCGGTCACCTCGGCCGCAAGATCGACGAAGTTCAGGTACGCCCCGGCGCGATCGATGGCGTCCACGGCGATGTGGCCCGCACAGCCGCGGATCGTGGCCCGGGCCACGAAGTCCGATCCGGAGGCCCAGAACGTCGACCTCACCAGCTGGGCGAAGAACTGGGGGAACCTCGGCCAGGAGACCCACTCCCTGGACCAGGCCCCCCCCACGTCGGTGGTGAAGGCTGCGGTCACGCCCAGTCCATGGCGCCAGACCGCCAGCACCGGGTCGGGTCGAGATGCGGTCATGATGAGCTCTGCCCGGTCCTTGATCACGGTTCCCACGTAGCCGTGAAGCCGGGGGAGGTCGGCCTGGGTGAACCCGCGGATCGAGGCGTGGCGTCCCACGAGCCGGGGCGTGAACGGCTGCTCCGCCAGCGGCACGCCCACCACGATGTGGGAGACCTCCTCCTGGAAGGCGGCGATCAGCTCGCTCAGGCTCTGGGCCTGGTAGTATCGCCCGCCGCCCCGGGCCGCGATCTCCGCCAGGAGCTCACGACTCTTGAGCTTGCTGATGCGGACCGTGGAGATCCGTACCTTGTTCTGCAAGAGCTGATCGGCGAGCTCCAGGAGCCCGGTCGGGTCCTCGGGCTCTCCGTCGGTCAGCAGGATGACGTGCCGGTTCTCGAAGCCTCCCTCGACCAGCACCCGCATCGCCTCGGTCAGCGGCTGTCTCAGGTCGGTCCCCCCCATGGGTCGGATCCGGTCGATGGCCAGGTCGATCCGATCGAGAGCGCCGCCGTGGACGGCGAGCGGGACGACCTCGCCCACGGAGCCGCAGAACCGGTAGAGGCCCACGGCCCGCTCCGGCAGCATCCTCATCAGGCTCTTGGCAGCCCGCTTGGACTCGGCCAGCGGCCAGCCGGCCATGCTCCAGGAGTTGTCCAGGAGGATCACCACGCCGGTGGCCACCCTGACCATGGCCGTGGGAAGCTTCACCGGGAGGGCGGCCTCGATCGGCGTGCCGGCGTAGCCGCCGGTGGCGAAGCTCTGCCTGCCCCCGGTCATGATGAAGCCGCACCCCTGCTCCCGCACCGCCTGCTCCACCTGGGCCATGAAGCCCGGGGGGAGCGCCGACCGAGGCACGTTGTCGAGGATCACGGTGGCGAACGCGGAGAGACTCCTGGAGCGGGCCTCGCCCGGCTTCACCGCCTCCCAGCCGATGCCCTGGCTCGTCAGGGCGGCCTGGAGCGGCCGCTCCCCCGACGGATCGGTCGCGATGACAAGGGCCTGGGGCACCGACTGGACCGAGCACATGGCCTGGATGCGGTTGTCGTGGGTGTACCGGTCGTCGATCGATGGAGCCTCCACCTGCGCGGTGAACACCGTCAGCCCAGGCGTCTCGAGCACCGCCTCCGCGGTCACCGGGTTGACCCCCGGCTTGACCGGCACCAACCGGTTCACGATCGTCTGGCCGCCCCGGTCCACGGTCAGCCGGACCTGGCCGTGCCCGGGGCTCACGATGTGGGTCACGACCTCCAGGGTGTCGCGGACGAACGCTCGCTCCGGCACGTCGAGCCGCGACACGTGAAGCCCCCGGTCGCTCACGGGCGACAGCGGCAGCGGGTAGACCGGCGAGCGGCAACGGCGGACCTGGGCCAAGCCGGTCTCGAGATCGCCGATCGTGTCGTTCCCGTCGGTGAGCAGGACGATCGGAGCTTCCTGGTCGGCGCCCATCCCCTGGGCCACGAAGGCCAGGGCGCCGCCCAGATCGGTGGCGGACCGGGCCTCGCGCCAGCCGGCGGTCCGGGTGACCGCGTCCCAGTCCCCGGGATCGCTCAGTGGAAACGGCTTCCGGGCGAACAGAACGACCTCGCTCGCGAGCCTGGACCTGGCCGCCGCCCGCATCGCCTGGCCGACGAGGTGACGTGCCCGGGCCAGCTCCGGCGGCGGGATCGACAGGGACCCGTCGACGACGGCGATGGCGCTCGTCCGGGCGGGCCGGACCGACGACAGCAGCACCGGGCGGGCCAGGGCGACCAGCAGAAGGACGAGTGCGACCAGCCGCATCCCCACCATGATCGCGCCTTTCCCGGGGCCGCGGCGGCGGCGCCACCAGGCCACGACGCCGAGCGGCAGCAGCACCAGGGGCGACAGGATCCAGGGGTTCACCAGCGTGATCATCGTCGGGAGAGCGTGTGGACCGCCGGGGGGGGGGGACACTTCCACTGACCGACCGGAAGCCGGGTAGTTCCCCTCTTCTTCCACCGCGAGTCCGCATCCCCGTCACCGCACGATCGCAGGTCGGGCTCCGCGATGGCCGAGGGAGAGCTACTATACATCATGGTGCCGGCCCACGCGAGCGGGGGACGGGGCGCCGGGTGTTGGGGGCGCGGAGGGCACAGCAGAGCCAGCGACTCCCGCAGGTCGTCGGGGATCGGCACCTTGCCAGCCCGCATCAGAGCCACCAGGATCCGACCGAGCTTGATCAGCGCCACCTTCAGCCGCCCCTGGCGCTCGGGGGCGCGACTCGGACCCGGCGAGGCGCCGGGTCTTGGGGGCGCGGAGGTCACAGCAGAGCCAGCGACTCCCGCAGGTCGTCGGGGATCGGCACCTTGCCAGCCCGCATCAGAGCCACCAGGATCCGACCGAGCTTGATCAGCGCCACCTTCAGCCGCCCCTGGTACTGGGCCAGGCCGGTCGTCACGATCATCACCTGGAGCTTGTTCGTGTCGGTCCCCTCCTGGGTGAGCTTCTTGGTGTACTGCCTGAGGAAGTCCTGGTACCCTTCCACCTCGTAGAAGAGGGCCAGCGACTCCTTCTCCTTGAGGCTGCCGGAGCGCACGTACAGGTACGCCTTGATCCCGGCCTGGAACAGCACCCGCGCCACGATCGCCCGCTTCTCCTGATTGATCAGCGTCCTCAAGAGCTGGGCGATGGTGGTCCGGAAGCCCCTCTCCACCGCCTCGTCGAGGAGCAGCTCCGCCGCGGCGGGCGCCGTCTCCAGCTCCTGGGCCACCATCTCGGGCTCCGCGGCCTGTCGGGCGGCCTGGGAAAGCAGAGGCTCCACCGGCACCCCCCGGGCGACCAGCGCCGTGATCGCCCGGTCGCGGACCGTCGCGTCGCTGTCGGCCACCATCTTCTTCAACAGCTCCACGGCCTGGGGCGTCTGGGAGCTCTCGAGGTAGCCGACGAGGCGGCGCCGCACGCCGTCGTACGGATCCACGGTGAGCGGCTCCAGCAGCTGGAACGTCTGGATGTTGGGCAGGCACGAGAGGGCGTAGAGAGCGCTCTCGCGCATGCTCACCGACTCCGACCTGAGCATTCCAGCCAGGCACTCGGTGACCTGGGGCAAGCCGTACTTGCCCAGCGCCTTCACCACGTTGGAGCGCACCCGGTTGTTCTCGTCGTTCAGGAGCGGGAGCAACAGCGGGATCACCCGCTGGTCTGCCAGGTTCTCCAGCACCTCCACCGCGTTGGCCCGGACCCGGGAATCGGTGTGCTTCAGGAAGGGGGGGACCATCTGCAGAGCCGAGGGCCCCGCGCCCTGTCTGAGGTTGCCCAGCAGCGAGGCGATCCTGGTGGCGTCGGACTCGCCGGCGAGCTGGGTCAGGAGCTGCTCAGGAGCTGGCGGAGGAGGTGCGACCGCGGCGGGTGGCGCCGCAGGAGCCGGCGGGGCCGCGGCAGGCGGGGTGGCAGCAGGCGGGGCCGCGGCCGGTCGGGGCTGGGCAGGCGCCGCGGCGGGCGCGACCCGGGCAGCGACCTGGGCGGCAGGAGCCCCGCCCGGGGCCCGGCTCGACAGGAAGTTCTGGGCCTTCCGGGCCAGGAACACCACGTCGGGGTTGTCGATCTGGGCCAGCTTGGCGATCCTCTCGTGAAGGGTCGACATCACATCCGGGGGGATCTCCATGTCCGGCGAGATGCGAGGCACCGTGGTGAGCGCCAGTATCTGGATCTCCAGGTTCGGATCCGCCAGGTCCTCTATGATGCGATTCAGCTTCAGCGCCACGTCGTTTCCATCGGTTCAGCGTCCATGGGCCGCTCGAGCATCGAGCGCCCCGTCCCTCACGTCAGCGTCGTTCTCTTCACCTTGCGGAACCGGATCAGCAGCTCCTGGATCGCCACCTTCTCTTTTTCCGGGAGCTGGACCAGCTGGATGGTCCCGTCCTTGAACAGCTGCGCCGCCTGCCGGCCCAGGTTGCTCAGCGACCCCCGGACCTTCTCCTCCAGCTTGCCGATGGCGGCCCGGACCGACTCGTCGCCGCCCTGCGCCGCCTTGGTCTGGTAGGCCCTCAGGAAGTCTTGATACCTCAAGATCTCGTAGAAGATGCCGTCCAGCAGCTCGTTGGTGACCAGGTTCGATCGGCACAGCTGGTACACCAGGGTCCCGATCTCCTTGAGCACGGCGTCCCTCTCGGCCACTCTGACCGCCTCCGGAGATCCCTCGGCCGGCGCAGGCGTGGCGGGCTGGTCCGCGATGGACACCGGAGGCTCGGGGGTGATCTCCTCCGGGGTGGGAAGATCCGGCTCTTTCGGGGCCCGCGGCGACGGCTCGATCGCGGGCCCAGCCGCGGCCCTGGCTTGCTCCTCGGCGGCGAGTCGGGCCGCCTCTGCCGCTGCCCGGGCATGCGCTTCCGACTGGGCCAGGGCCAGCGCCTCCGAACGGGCTCTGGCCGCCGCCTCGGCCTGGGCCCTGACCTCTGCCTCGGCCTGGGCCCGGGCCGCCGCCTCGGCCTGCTCCCGCCGGGCCTGGAGAGCGGCCTTGATCTGCTTGAGCGACTCGGAGGCGGCCTCGCAGATGTTGATGTCCATGTCGTTGAGCGCGTTCTTGAGAGCGTTCACCGACTCCCTGGTGGCGAAGCGGCCCAGGGACTTCACGGACCTGAGGCGGACTCCCTCGTACGGGTCCGCCGCGGCCAGCACCAGGAGCGGCTCCACGTACTCCTTGTCCAGGGTCGACAAGACGTAGGCCGCGGTCTCTCGCATGGAGATCAGGCTGTTCCGGAGCATCCACAGCAGCTTCTTGGGAACGGCGGCGTGATCGAGACGGGCGAGCGCCATGCAGGCGTTCCCCACGACCCGGTTCGACCGGTCCTCCAGGAGCGGCAGCAGGAGCCCAACGTGCTCGGGCGCGCCGTGGGCCTGGAACACCTCCACGGAGTTCGAGCGAACGCGGTCGTCCGGGTGCGTGAGGAGCGGCCGGAGCATGTCCAGGTCTTCCGCCTTCCCCTTGGCCACCAGGGCGATCACCAGGGAGGCCAGGTAGACGTGGTCGGTGGTCGTGGCCAGCAGAGGGACGATCTGGTCCCTCGACAGCTCCCGGGCCGGCCGCGGCTGGGGCGGGGGCTGGGGCTCCGCCGGGGGAGGCGGTGGAGCCGGCGGAGGGGACGGCGCGACCGGTCGGGCGACGGGCACCGGCGTCGCCGCCAGGGAGGTCGCCGGCTCGGCTCGGGGCACCGGCTGATCCAGCGGATCCGCCGACGGTGGCCTCGCCCCGGCCGGGGGAGGAGGCGGGGGCGGGACGACGCGGACAGGAACCGGAGCGGCGTGGGGCGAGCTCGGGGGAGCCAACGGGGGCGGGTGGGCTCCGGCCTGGGGCACCGGCTGCCCCGGCTTGCCGAGGTACGCCTTGAACTGCACCTCCAGATGATTGATCGCCTTGCGGGCCAGGAACACCACGTCCGGGTTGGGCGAGTTGACCAGCACCTTGAGGCGATCGACGATCTGGCGGATCTGCTCGGGGGCGTCGACGAGCTGGGGCGACAGGCGGGTGATGCTCATCAGGGCGTACGTCTGGATCTGTGGATCCGAGTGCTGACAGTCCTGGTAGATCTTCTCGAGCTTGATCGCCATCGCCGATCCGCCCTAGCCCTTCGTCGGCCCCGGGGGGGTCCCCGTGGCCCTGGCGCTGTCGATCGCCTGCAAGAGCGTCTTGTGCCGCCTCAGGATCTCTTCCTTGCCCTGCATGGTGATCGCGCCCCTGACGAGCAGCTCGACCCCGACCTGAGCCAGCGTCCTCAGGGTGGCGTTGACCCGTTGCTCCAGCTTGGTGATCGGGTCTTCCACCTGGCCGCCGACGAGCTTGGTCCGGACCAGGTTGAAGAACGACCCGGTCAGGTCGTCGGGGGTCTGCTTCGCGGCCTCTCTCCGCTTCATCAGGAGCTCCTGGTACTTCAGCAGATCGTAGTAGTGGCGGTTCACCTCCGGGTGGTTGACCTGGCCGGCGCGGCACGCCTGGGCGATGAGCTGCCCGACCCCCACCAGGTTCTGGTCGCTCATGGCCAGGAGCTCCTGCAGCGTCCGACCGGACGTGTCCATGCGGGGGAGCTGCGGCGAGCCGCCGGCCAGGATCTTCTCGATCCGCGCCACC
Organism: Candidatus Rifleibacteriota bacterium; assembly: GCA_016213885.1. Classification (GTDB taxonomy): domain Bacteria; phylum Muiribacteriota; class UBA6191; order JACPRK01; family JACQZM01; genus JACQZM01. The sequence goes on from JACQZM010000187.1 coordinate 13,547, forward strand.
TCTTCCTGGGCCAGCTTGCGGCTCTCTTCCCTGATGTCGATGGGCCGCTTCGAGGTCTCGGCGCCCGACGCGGCGGCCGCCTCGTCGGCCACCGCCTGCCTGGCCATCTCGTCCAGGTTGAAGACCGGCTCCGGCGGCGGCGCCTTCCCCTGGATGACCGCGATCGCCTTGACCGCCTCCTCGCAGATGGCGATGTCCATGTCCTGGGTCAGGTGCTGCAACACCGGCAGCGCCGCCGTGGCGCCCAGCGTCGCCAGCCCCCGGATCGCTCGCACCCGGATCGGCTCGAACGGGTCTTTCAGCGCCCGCACGAGGAGCTGGACGTGCTCGTCACGCTTCAGGTGGCCCAGGGCCCACACCGCGGCCTCGCGGTTCCCGATCTTGGTCGACGCATACATCTCCGCGAGGAACCCGGTGATCTTGGAGTAGCCGACGATGCCCAGGCCCCTGGCCGCGTTGGCCCTCACCCGGTGGTTCTCGTCGGCCAGGAGCGGGATCAAGGCCATCATCAGCCGCCGCTCGTCTCCCTGCTTCTCGAGCACCTCGATGCTGTTCGACCGCACCCGCGGCTCCTTGTGCCGGGTGAGCGCCAGCGCCAGCTGGAGGACCTCGTCGTCCTTGAACTGGCCCAGACGAGCCACGTGGGTGGCCAGGGCCACCGGGTCGGTCTCGGTGCGGATGGCGGCCACAAGCTCGTCTCGACCGATCGGTCCGGCGGGCTGCGGCTCCGGAGCCGCCGCGGGGACCGGGAGGTTCAGCTGCTCCATCACCTTGTGGAGGTGGGTGATCCCCTTGCGGGCCAGAAAGACGACGTCCGAGTCCGGGGCCGTGGTCAGCCCCTGGAGCACGTCGTAGACCGCCAGGAGGTCCGCGGAGTTCTCCACCCCGGCCTTGGACAGCTGCAAGACCGTGGTGAGCGCCAGCATCTTGATGTCCAGGTCCTCCTGCTTGAGGTCGCGGGCCAGTTTTCTCAGGTTAATTGCCATGGCCCCGACCTCGTTCCTTAATCCCCTTCACCTTTCTCAGCAACGTCTCCACGGTCTCGTAGTACTTCCCGACGGCGGGGAACGTCCGATCCACGCTGTGCAGCAACTCGATGGCCGTCTCCCCCAGCTTACGGTACTCCTCGGAGAGGTTGAACTCCAGCTGGAGCAAGGCCGAATCCTTCTGGCTGGCCCGGAAGAACGGCAGCTTGGCCAGAAAGCTCTGGGACGTCGACTCCCGACGCTTCTTGATCATGTCCTCGTACCGTCTGATCTGGTAGTTGATCTTGGCGAACGCCGGCTCGGCGATCAGGTTCTGCGACTGGAGCTCGTAGATCTTCTTTCCCATCTCCTCCCGCTCCTTGTCCAGTCTGTCGTAGAGATCGTCCAGCGACGCATCGTCCAGCGCCGCCTCGTCGGACGAGCGAGCATCCTCCTCCAGGGTGGCCTGGATGTCCAGCACGTTCACGGCCTGGGTCTTGAGCAGCGCCCCGCCCTTGGGCTGCTTCTGAGGAGCCGGGGGCGGGGACGGCTCTCCGGGGGGCGGCCCCTCGAGCCCCGAGATCTCGCTCAGGTCGAACTGCTGGGTCGCGCCGAGAGCGCCCTTTCTGGGTTCGGGCACCGGGGCCGGAGGCGCCGCCCGGGCAGGCTCGACCGCCGGTGCGGGTGCCGGAACCGGAGCGCTCCGGGTCGGCTGGGCGGCCCGTGGCGGCCCGGCCGTCCGGGCCTCCGGCCCCGTCGTCGACGGTGCGCTCACCGTCGGAGGGCCCGCGGCCAGG
>JACQZM010000457.1 GCA_016213885.1 Candidatus Rifleibacteriota bacterium
GAGATCCAGGAGCTCAAGAGCACGATCAACACGATGGTGGACCAGCTGTCGTCGTTCGCCTCCGAGGTGACGCGGGTGGCCCGCGAGGTGGGCTCCGAGGGCCGCCTCGGCGGCCAGGCGGTGGTTCGCGGCGTCGCCGGCACCTGGAAGGACCTCACCGACAGCGTGAACCTGATGGCGTCGAACCTCACCTCCCAGGTGCGGAACATCGCCGCCGTGACCACCGACGTGGCCCGGGGCGACCTGTCGAGCAAGATCACCGTCGACGCCAAGGGCGAGATCCAGGAGCTCAAGAGCACGATCAACACGATGGTGGACCAGCTGTCGTCGTTCGCCTCCGAGGTGACGCGGGTGGCCCGCGAGGTGGGCTCCGACGGCAAGCTCGGCGGTCAGGCGCTCGTGCGGGGTGTGGGTGGCGTCTGGAAGGACCTGACCGACAACGTCAACTCCATGGCGTCGAACCTCACCTCCCAGGTGCGGTCGATCGCCGAGGTGACGACCGCGGTGGCGAACGGCGACCTGTCCAAGAAGATCGTCGTCGACGTCCGCGGGGAGATCCAGGAGCTCAAGAGCACGATCAACACGATGGTGGACCAGCTGAACGGCTTCGCCTCCGAGGTGACGCGGGTGGCCCGCGAGGTCGGCACCGAGGGCAAGCTCGGCGGCCAGGCGTTCGTGAAGGGGGTCGCCGGCGTCTGGAAGGACCTGACCGACAGCGTGAACTCGATGGCCGGCAACCTCACCTCCCAGGTGAGGAACATCGCGGAGGTGACCACGGCGGTGGCCAACGGCGATCTGTCGCGGAAGATCGCCGTGGACGTGAAGGGCGAGATCCACGAGCTGAAGAACACGATCAACACGATGGTCGACCAGCTCAACGCGTTCGCCGGCGAGGTGACGCGCGTGGCCCGCGAGGTGGGCACCGAGGGGCGGCTGGGCGGGCAGGCCTACGTGAAGGGCGTGGGCGGCACCTGGAAGGACAACCAGGTCCGGAACATCGCCGAGGTGACCACGGCGGTGGCCAACGGCGACCTGTCGCGGAAGATCACCGTCGACGCGAAGGGCGAGATCCTCGAGCTGAAGAACACGATCAACACCATGGTCGACCAGCTCAACGGGTTCTCCGGCGAGGTGACGCGCGTGGCCCGCGAGGTCGGCACCGAGGGCAAGCTGGGAGGCCAGGCGATGGTGAAGGGCGTCGCCGGCGTCTGGAAAGATCTGACCGACAACGTGAACTCTCTCGCCGGGAACCTGACGACCCAGGTGCGCGGCATCGCCAAGGTCGTGACCTGCGTGGCCAACGGCGACCTGAAGCGGAAGCTGATCCTGGAGGCCCGGGGCGAGATCGCGGAGCTGACCGACACCATCAACGGGATGATCGATACCCTGGCGGTCTTCGCCGACCAGGTGACCAGCGTGGCCCGCGAGGTGGGCATCGAGGGCAAGCTGGGCGGTCAGGCGCGCGTGCCCGGAGCCGCCGGGATCTGGCGAGACCTGACCGGCAACGTGAACCAGCTCGCCGGCAACCTGACGACCCAGGTGCGGGCGATCGCCGAGGTCGCCACCGCCGTCGCGCAGGGCGACCTCTCCCGCGCGATCACCGTCGAGGCCGCCGGCGAGGTGGGCGTGCTCAAGACGAACCTCAACGAGATGATCAAGAACCTCAAGGAGACCACCCGCCGGAACAACGAGCAGGACTGGCTGAAGACCAACCTCGCGAGGTTCACCCGGATGCTCCAGGGCCAGCGCGATCTCATGGCGGTCTCCAAGCAGCTGCTCTCGGAGCTGGCGCCGCTGATCGGCGCCCAGCACGGCGCCTTCTACGTGTCGGAGGCTCAGGCGGACCGGGCGGAGTTCAAGCTGATCTCGAGCTATGCCTACAAGGAGCGCAAGAGCCTCTCCAGCCGGTTCAGGCTCGGGGAGGGCGTGATCGGACAGTGCGCCGGGGAGAAGGAGCGGATCCTGCTCACCAATGTGCCCGGCGACTACATCCAGATCACGTCGGGGCTGGGCGAGGCCCCGCCGGCATCCATCGTGGTGCTGCCGGTCGTGTTCGAGGGGACCGTGAAGGCGGTGGTCGAGCTGGCGTCGTTCGCCCGGTTCACCGAGACCCACCTCGCCTTCCTCGAGCAGCTGACCGAGGCGATCGGGATCGTGCTGAACACCATCGAGGCGACGATGCGCACCGACGAGCTCCTGAAACAGTCTCAGGCGCTCACCCAGGAACTGCAGAGCCAGCAGGAGGAGCTCACGGAGACGAACAAGCGACTGGAGAAGCAGGCCGCGACGCTCCGGACGTCGGAGGAGCTCCTGAAGAAGCAGCAGCTGGAGCTGCAGCAGGCGAACCAGGAGCTGGAGGAGCGCGCGCGGTTGCTCTCCGAGCAGAAGACGGAGGTGGAGCAGAAGAACCGCGAGGTCGAGACGGCCAAAGCTCTCCTCGAGGAGAAGGCGGAGCAGCTCTCTCTCACGTCCAAGTACAAGTCGGAGTTCCTGGCGAACATGTCCCACGAGCTGCGGACCCCTCTGAACAGCCTCTTGATCCTCTCGCAGATGCTGTCGGACAACGCCGAGCAGACGTTGACCCCCAAGCAGGCCGAGTACGCCCGGACGATCCACGCGTCGGGCAACGACCTGCTCTCCCTGATCAACGACATCCTCGACCTGGCGAAGATCGAATCGGGGACCATGACGGTGGAGGTCGGCGACGTGTCGTTCGGCGACCTGGCCGACTTCGTGGAACGGTCGTTCCGTCACGTGGCCCAGGCCAAGGGCCTCGAGCTCGCGATCGAGCTCGACGCGACGCTGCCCCGGTCGGTCCGCACCGACAAGCGGCGGGTGGAGCAGGTGGTGAAGAACCTCCTGTCGAACGCCTTCAAGTTCACCTCCACGGGAGGGGTGACGGTCCGGACGTTCTGCGCCACCGAGGGCTTCAGCCGTGACCACGAGACGCTGCGGCGGGCCGACAGGGTGATCGGCATCGAGGTGCGAGACACCGGGATCGGCGTCCCCCGGGACAAGCTGCAGATCATCTTCGAGGCGTTCCAGCAGGCCGACGGCACCACCAGCCGCAAGTTCGGCGGCACCGGCCTGGGCCTGTCGATCAGCCGGGAGATCGCCCGGATGCTGGGCGGCGAGATCCGCCTGGTGAGCGAGGTGGACTCCGGCTCGTCGTTCACGCTCTACCTGCCGCTCTCGTACGTGCCGGCCCCGCGGAAGGCGTCCGGACGGGACGACGCCGGTGGCCCCGCCCGGGGGATCCCCGGGTCGACCGGCGGTGGCGCCGGGCACCCCGGCCCGGGGTCGGGGCTGCCTCGTGGCCCTGCATCTACGGTCTCGGCGAGCCGGAGGAACGGCCGGTGGATGACGACCGGCACCGGATCCAGCCGGGCGACCGGACGCTCCTCGTGGTCGAGGACGACGCGGCGTTCGCGCAGGCGCTGGTGGATCTGGCCCGGGACCGGCGGTTCAAGACGATCGTCACGGCCAGCGCCGCCCGGGTGCTGCCCCTGGCGAAGCGGTACCGGCCGTCAGCCATCACCCTGGACCTGAAGCTGCCCGATCACGACGGCTGGACCGTGCTCGACCGGCTCAAGCACGATCCGGCGACCAGCCACATCCCGGTGCACATCATCTCGGTCGTCGCGGACGCGAAGAAGGGCAAGAAGCTGGGGGCGATCTCGTCGCTGGCGAAGCCGGTGTCCAGGGAGGCGCTCGAGGAGGCGCTCGCCCGGATGGCCAGCTTCGCCGAGCGCACGGTGAAGAGGCTCCTCCTGGTGGAGGACGACGCGGCCCAGAGGCAGACGGTGGTCGATCTGATCGGCAACGGCGACGTGGAGATCGTCCAGGCGAGCACCGGCGCCGAGGCGCTCGCGGCGCTCCGGACGCGGGAGATCGACTGCATGGTGCTGGACCTGAAGCTCCCCGATCTGTCGGGGTTCGAGGTGATCCGGCGGGTCCAGGCGGACCCGGCGCTCGCCGAGCTGCCGATCGTGATCTACACCGGCCGGGAGCTGACGAAGTCCGAGGAGACCGAGCTCCGGTCGGTCGCCGAGGCGATCGTCTTGAAAGATGCCCGGTCGCCGGAGCGCCTCGTCGCGGAGACCGCCCTCTTTCTGCACCGGGTCGAGGGCTCCCTCGGCCCCGCGAGGAGACGGATGCTCGACCAGGGGCGCCAGCAGGATCCGACCCTGGCCGGGCGGGTGGTGTTCGTGGTGGATGACGATCTGAGGAACATCTTCGCGCTCACCGCGGTGCTCGAGCGACAGGGGGCGAAGGTGCTCTACGCCGAGAACGGCCGGAGCGCCCTGGCGATGCTCCAGTCGACCCCGGAGATCGAGATCGTGCTGATGGACATCATGATGCCCGAGATGGACGGGTTCGAGACCATGAGGGCGATCCGGGCGATCGACCGGTTCAAGAGGCTGCCGATCATCGCCTTGACGGCGAAGGCGATGAAGGGCGACCGGGAACGGTGCATCGAGGCCGGGGCGTCGGACTACATCACCAAGCCGGTGGACACACAGCAGCTGCTGTCGCTCCTGAGGGTCTGGCTGCACCGGTGACCTCGACGAACGACCCGGCCGACCTCGACTCGCTCGAGCTGGGCCTTCTGCTGGAGGGGCTGCACCGCCGTCACGGCTTCGACCTCCGCGACTACTCCCGCGCGTCGCTCTCGCGCCGGATCGAGCGCTTCAAGCAACAGGAGGGGATCGCGAGCACCCTCGGTCTGCTGGAGCGCGCCCTGCGCGAGGGTGACCTGTGGGAGCGGCTGCTCCGGGAGCTCACGATCCACACCACGTCGATGTTCCGCGACCCGACGTTCTTCCTCGCGTTCCGGGAGAAGGTCGTGCCGCTGATCCGGACCTACCCGTTCATCCGCATCTGGGTCGCCGGGTGCTCCACCGGCGAGGAGCTGTACTCCACGGCTATCATCCTTCACGAGGAAGGGCTGCTCGACCGGTGCCGGCTCTATGCCACCGACCTGAACGAGGAGGTGGTGAGCCAGGCGAAGACGGGAGTCTTCCCGGTCTCGTCGATGAAGGAGAGCACCGGGAGCTACCAGGCCGCGGGGGGGCAGCGGCCGTTCTCCGAGTACTACACCGTCAGGGACGAGCTGGCGATCCTCTCCCCTGCTCTCTCGCGGACCACGATCTTCGCCGCGCACAACCTGGTCTCCGACGCCTCGTTCAACGAGTTCCAGATGATCTTCATCCGGAACGTCATGATCTACTTCAACCGGTCGTTGCAGGACCGGGTGCTCCGGCTGGTCCACGGGAGCCTCTGCCGGCTGGGCTTCGTCTGTCTCGGGAGGAGGGAGTCGATGCGGTTCTCGCCCCACGAGGAGTGCTACGAGGAGTTCGTTCCCGGCGAGAAGCTCTACCGGAAGGTGAGGGAGTGAAGGCGCCCGGGCCCGGTGGTGCTCCCTCCCGCCGCCGTCGAACCGCGCCTTCGAGCCAACCGCGCCCGGAGCCGGCCCGGGGCGGCGAGCCCGGGCTCGAGGCAGCGGGTCGTGGCGGCGCGGCGGTCGCGGAACCCGCCGGCCGGGTGGCCTCGCTCGTCGTGATCGGCTGCTCCCTGGGGGGCCTCGACGCCCTGCGCGTCCTGCTGGCCGCGATGCCCGCGGAGTTCCCGTGGCCGATCGCCATCGTGCAGCACCGGGGCAAGAACGACGACCGGCTGCTGGTCCCGCTGCTTCAAGAGGTGTGCGCCCTCCCGGTCGGCGAGGTCGAGGACAAGCAGCCGATCGCGCTCGGGCACATCTTCGTCGCGCCGGCGGACTACCACCTGCTCGTGGAGCCGGCGGGGTTCGCCCTGTCGATCGATCCGCCGGTCAGCTACTCCAGACCGTCGATCGACGTGCTGTTCGAATCGGCCGCCGCGTCGCGTCGGACCGGGGCGGTCGGCGTCATCCTGACCGGCACCGGCGAGGACGGCGCGGCCGGCGCCGCGGCGATCAAGCGGCGGGGCGGGCTCGTCCTCGTCCAGGATCCGTCGACGGCGACGGCGGGCGCCATGCCCGGGGCGGCCATCGCCGCGGCGCCGGTCGACCGGGTGCTGCAGCTCGAGGCCATCGCGCCGGCGCTCGCGGAACTGGCCCGGGAGGGCCGGCTGCCGGAGGCGCTTCGGGACGATCCGGGTCCGAAGTGACCGTCCATCCCGGCCATCGGCTCCCCATCGGACGTCGGGTATTCCTCATGGCCCGGGCTCGCGTAGGTCCCCATGAGTTCGCTCCTCGGGGCATTCAGTCGGTCCAAGCATAGCATCACCCAGCCAGGGGTGTTGATGATGCCCACGACGACGAATGCCGTGAGATGTCGTGGGACGATGAGTCGCACCGAGGGCATGGCCACGGCTACTCCTCGCTCTGCCGATCGAGTTTCCGACGCTGTCCAGAACCATGCCGGGGGGCGGGCAGGTCCGCAACCTTGTGAATTCACTACTTCGTGGCTAATATGCAAGGATGATCCGTCGCCGTGCAGCGGCTGCGCTGGGCGCCGCACTCGCCAGCTTTCCTGTCGTGGCGCTCGTGGGAGCCCGGCAAACCGGAAAGACCACGCTGGCGCGGTCGATCTCCAGTGGCCGCCGCGCCGTGTTCTACGACCTGGAGAACCCCACTGATCGCCTGCTCCTGGACGATCCGCTCCGCGCACTCCGCGTTCCCAGGGGCCATCTCGTCGTCCTCGACGAGGCCCAGCGACTGCCGGAGCTGTTTCCGGTGCTGCGCGTCCTGGTCGACGAGGATCGCAGGGCGGGACGCTTTCTCATCCTGGGGTCGGCCACCCCGGATCTGCGGCGACAGTGCGCCGAAAGCCTGGCGGGAAGGATCGAAACACTGGAACTGACAGGGTTCACGGCAGAGGAGGTCGTTCCGCGACACGGTCCCATCGAGCTCCTCTGGACGAGGGGGGGCTTGCCGCCGTCGTTCCGGGCGCGAAGCGACGCGGAGAGCATGCGGTGGCGGATCGCCTACACCCGGAGCCTCGTGGAGCGAGATCTTGCCCTGTTCGGGTTCGGCGTGGCCGTGGCCCGGATGGAGAGGTTCGTCCGGATGCTCGCCCATGTCCACGGTCAGCTCTGGAACGCCAGCCATCTGGCCCGCAGCCTGGACATCGGCGCGACCACGGCCGGGCGCTACCTCGAGGCCCTGGAGGACACCTTTCTGGTCAGGCGGCTGCCGGCCTTCTCGGCGAACCTCGGCAAGCGCCTCACCAGGGCTCCGAAGGCGTACATCCGCGACACCGGGCTTCTCCATGCGCTGCTCGCGCTCGAGAGTCCGCGAGAGATTCTCGAGCACCCGGTAGCCGGCTTCTCCTGGGAAGGGTTCGTGATCGAGCAGCTGGCGGCAGCGGCTCCTCCGGGCTGGGAGATGACCTTCTGGCGGACCGCGGCCGGGGCCGAGATCGATCTCGTGATCCTCCGCGGTGGGAAGCCTCGGGTGGCCGTCGAGATGAAGATGAACGAAACCTCCCCTCGGCCGAGTCGCGGGTTCTCCCAGGGGTGCGAGGATCTGGACATCGGCGAGCGGTGGGTCGTGTACCCGGGAGAACGGACTCTGCCGCTGCCGCACGGAGTCATGGCGTTTCCGGTCGCGGAAGCGGTCCGGGCCCTACGCAGCCAGGCCAAGGCCTGATCACAGGCCCGACTCCGCGCACCAGGTGGGGGATCCCGCCCGTCCTGGAAAACTTGTCTCGAACGCCCCGACCCGCTATTGTGGGTAGAGGCGTGATGGGGGCGGCCCGATCCACCCCAGGGCGTGGCCCGGCTCCCGAAAGCAGGTTGTGCACCGTTGAGACGCCAGGACGAGCTGCTCGCTCTCTACCCCGGTCAAGACCGGTTCAACCGCAAGTTCATCCTCTCCGAGGTGGACCGACTGGCGCTGGCGTTCGACTCCGACGAGATGCTCGACTTCCTCCAGCAGGAGGCCGCCGCGAAAGACCCGCTGGTGCAGCACCAGGCGCTGTTCACGCTGAACCTCTTTCTGCCCGGATACGTGCGCCGCAAGTTCGCCATCGAGAGGGCCCGGGAGGGGCTCTGGTCGAGCTACGCCGTGGCGGTGGGCGACCTCGAGAAGGTGGAGGCCCAGGCCGACGAGAAGGCCAGGGAGACGGACCGGCGGCGCAAGGAGGCCTTCGCGCGGCTGACCCCCATGACCACCCGGCTGCTCCCCCTGCTGGAGCACGCGAGCACGACGGCACGAACCCTGAGCCGCCTGGCCATCGCCCAGTTCCCGCTCAAGACCGTGAACGACAGACTGGCCCGGACGTTCGAGGCGAACCCGGCGGAGTTCGAGCTGCTCCTGGCGTTCGCCCAGTCCGGGGGCGGCGGCCCGGCCCACGGACCGCTGGCCGACCTCCTGAAACAGCACGGCAAGACCCAGCCGGACCACCTGCTGCTGCTCTCGTCCACCCCGGCCGAGACGGCCGTGGCAACCGTGCATGAGCTCTCGAGCCGCACGGACACCCAGGGCCGCATGAACCTGGCCCAGGCGCTCTCGAAGATGGAGGTGCCCGACCCCACGGAGGCGGTCCGGCACCTGGCCCGGTTCAACGAGGGGTGGGTCGACGTCTACTGCCTGGGCCTGCTGGCCGCCACGGGACGGCCGGCGCTGATCGACGAGGTGCTGGCGATCCACGACCGGAGCCCCCATCGATTCGTCAAGAACCAGGCGGTCCGGGCGGCCGGCAGCCTCCGGGGCGTCAAGGCCCAGGAGTTCTGCCTGGAGAGCCTGAAAGAGCCGGTGGAGCCGGTCAGGGCCCAGGCGCTGGAGAGCCTGGTGAAGATGCGGTGTCCGCCGGAGGTCCTGAAGGCCGCGGCGGCGCCGCTTCTGAAGAGCAAGTTCCTGCGAGCCCGGGTCAACGCGCTGCTGGCCACGGTGGAGCCCACCGGCCAGACCCTGCCCAGCGATGTCCGGGAGATGCTCATGAGCGACGACCCGATGGCGCGGGTCGAGGCGGCCTACTGCTTCGGCTACTGGCAGTCGCCCAAGGCGGTGAACCTGCTGAAGACGCTGGCCATCACCGACCCGCACCCCAACGTGGCGGCCCAGGCGGTGAAGAGCCTCTCCAAGTACCCGGCGGAGACCGCGCTCTGGCCGCTCCTTTCCATCATGAAAGAGCGACAGGACCAGGTGGCGCGGACCGTCGCCCGGGTGATGGCGCGGTACGAGGCGGCGGAGGCCTGGTACGTGCTGCAGGTGCTCCTGTCGACCATGGAAGACAGGGGCGCCGACCGGATGCGGTCGCTGCTCTACCGCACCGTCGGAGCGCTGGCCGGCAAGGTGCACGTGCGACCCGACCTCGGTCCGCTGGTCAGGGGGCTCACCGAGACGGACCCCGCGATTCTCCTCGGGGCGCTGGAGGGGGTCAAGTGGTACGGCCGGGAGGTGGGTGACGACGCCCGCCGGGCGCTGCACACCGCCGCCGGCTCCCTCGACCCGAGGATCTCGGCGAGAGCGCTGGAGAACCTCATCCTGCTGGGCGACGAGCCGGCGATCCAGAAGCTCTCGTCGAAGCTCGCGTCGCCGGAGGAACCGATCGTGCTCAAGGCGCTGGAGGTGGCGCTGGAGCTGGGGGTGCTCGCCTCGGAGGTGATCCCGGCCGGGCGGTTCTCCGCGTGGAACCTGGAGCCGTCGAGGTCGGCCAGGGGCGATTCCCGGCCCGACGGGGACCAGGCGCCGGACCAGGTGCTGCAGTGCTGGAGCCAGAGCCTGCCCGAAGGCCTGAACGTGGCCGCGGACCTGGCCGAGCCGGACTTCGAGGTCCACCGGCTGCCCGGCGCCGAGGGCGCCGGCGGCCAGCCTCGTCCGACCCCCGCGGCAGGCACGGCACACCCGGAAGGGGCGGCGGCCCAGCGGGCCAAGGGGCCCGACATCAGCGTGTCCGGGCGGTCGAGGATGCCCGACACGGCCGCCTCGGAGATCTCGGCGCTCGCGAAGCACCTGGCCAAGCAACGGGCCAGGCCCCAGGCCGGCGGCGGCAGCTTCAGGAACTCCCTCTCGGGCAACACCTACCTGGTCGGCCAGGACTTCACCGAGGAGTCCATGGAGCTCGAGCCCACCGCCAGGATGATCCGGCGGGCCCGCCGGCTCGCCGCCTTCCTCGGCGCCAACAGGATCTTGCTCGCTCCACCGGTGGCGGTGCTGGTCATCATCGTGATCGTCGTGTTCGGCTACCACCCTCCGCCTGTGTCCACCAGGTCATCGTCGTCGTCCGGTGCGACCGCCGGGTCCGTCATCTTGCGCGACGTGGTGGGCAAGATCATCCTGAGGCCCGGGGGAACGCCGCTGAAGAACGGCGACACGGTGAAGGCCGGTCAGACCGTGGTCAGCCAGGAGGACTCCAAGGCCCGGCTCGTCACCGCCAAGGGTGGCCGCATCGACATGACCTCGCTGTGCGAGATCACCGTCGAGGGCGTGTCGAAGGACCAGGCCCGGGTGGACCTGACGGTGTGCGCCGGCGACTACCAGGTGGACTTCATGGAAGGCGGCGGGTTCAAGCTGCGGCTGCCGCCCTACACGGTCACCGGGTTCAGGGCCCGCATGTCCCTCTCGAACAGCACCACCGGGATGTCGGTGTCGTCCAGTCGCGGGATGCTCACCGTGGCCAAGAACGACGGCACCTCCACGGTCCTCGAGCCGGGCAAGACCATGAAGCTGGTGCCGTGACCCGGCGAGGCGCCCGACCCGATCCGCTCACCGCGGGTCGTCGGCGGCGATGAGGCTGATCACGTAGTACGGCCAGGGCCCTTCCGGAAAGGCGCTTCCGTGCTCCAGGTGCCAGACGCCGGTGCCGCGGGCCAGCGGTCCCCTGACCGTCACGGAGACCCACCGGTACGTCTCGTGGGACAGCGGCGCGTCCGAGGGCAGCCGGACCGGCAGGGCGACCCTTCCCCCCGGCGGGGTGAGCAGCAGGTAGTGCTGCGGCAACAGCCCGAAGCACCTGAAGTGGAGCCGCCGACCGCCGGGTCCCGCGGGAGCCGGGTCGGTGAACGGGAACCTGGCCGATCTCACCACGTCGCGGAGGTGCCAGGCCCCCCCGGCCGCCACCTCCTCGGCCATCTGATCGATCGCCCCCGATCCCTGGGGGAGCAAGGCGGCCGGAGGGTAGATCCCCACTCCTTCCCGCTTCTCCTTTCCAGGGACGAACAGCCTCCGGGCGGACTCCGGGAACGGCGGATCGGGTGGCGGTCTCCGGCGAGGAGCCCCGGCAGCGACCTCCAGCGCCGGCTTCAGAGCCGTCGAGACGTCGAACGGCGGCGGGCGCTGGAGCCTGCCGGCCAGGGCGTCCACCTCGTCGAGCGGCAGCAGCGCCGACAGGAGGTTCTCGCGGACCGTCGCCGGGGTCCGGTCGTTCGTGAGGAGCGCCCCCACGTGGGGGCGCACGGCGTCGAGGAGGTTCTTCACGTTCTGGAACCGCGCGACCTCGTCGAGCTCCCGGTCGAGAAGGGCGATCAGCTCCGGGTGCCTGCCGACCTCGGCGGCGAACTGCAGGGAGAGCGCCTGCCCCCTGGCCTTCATGTGCTTGGCCTTGACCAGCAGCAGGTCCCAGATGGCGGTGCCCCTGGTCCGGCCGAGCTTCGCCGAGACCGCCGCCAGCTTGCCCACCAGCTCCTCCGGCGAGGGCGGCACGTTCAGCTCGCACCGGGTGACGCCGCTGACCAGGGCCAGCCTCGGCACCGGCTCCCCCGGACCGACGCCCACGGTGAACCGGTGGGCCGTGCCGGGCTCCTTCTCCATCTGGACCAGAGGCTCGCCGCGATCGAGCCCCCACGACTCCGGAGATCCGGTCTTGAACTCCACGGCGATGAGCTCCGGAGTCTCGTACCGGACCGTGATCGCCGCGGGCCAGGAAGAGCGTCCGCTCCGGAACAGCCTGGAGCCCAGTCCGATGAGCACCAGGAAGGCCAGGAACCCGACCCCGAAGGCCGCGATCCAGAGCGA
>JACQZM010000458.1 GCA_016213885.1 Candidatus Rifleibacteriota bacterium
CCCCGAAGTACTCCTCGTGGTTCACCCTGGCGATCCGGCGACGCACCTCGAACCGGGCCGCGATGCTGCAAGCCAGGATGTTCGCCTCGCAGTTCTTCGTCACGGCCAGCAGCAGGTCGGCACCCTTGATGCCGGCCCTGAGCAGGCTGCCGGTGGCTGCGGCGTTGCCGGTGACGGTCATGACATCCAGCTCGTCCTTGAGGCCCCTCAGCAACGTCTCGTCGGTATCCACCACGGTGACGTCGTTGCGGCGGGCGGAGAGCACCCTCGCCATCTGTCGCCCCACCTCGCCCGCTCCGCCGATCACTGCTCGCATGGTGGCTCCGGTCCTCCCTGGTCCTGGTCGGATCTCATACCATGGAACGGCAGCGGGGGTGAAGAGACCGATGCAGCCGGATCGGCGCCTCGACGGTTCTGCGCCCAGAAACGCGGCTCCACCCGGATCCACGCCATCCGGAGGACCCTGGTCAGCCGGAGCGGGGGCGCCGATTCAAGAGCCGCCGGATGGCCCCCAGGAGCTCGCTCAAACGAAACGGCTTGACAAGCTGGAGTTGACAGTCGTCCTCCGGTGCCAGGGCGTCGACCTGCCTCGAGTGTCCCGTCATGTAGATCACGGCCAGGTCCGGACGCGAGCCGCGCAGGGTGGAGGCGAGATCGAAGCCGGAACGGCCTGGGAGGGTCACGTCGGTGATGAGCAGCTGAATCGGATCGGCCCAAGCGCCGGCAATGGAGAGCGCCTGCTCGGCCGTGGAGGCCTCTATGGCGTGATATCCATGATCGATGAGGCGCTGCGCCAGAACGTCCCTCAAGTCTTCATGATCTTCCACCACCAGGATCGTGGCCTCCCGGTCCAGGGTCTCGATCGGGGGCCGGGGGAGGTCGTCGGTGAGCGTGCTGGCTCCGGCGCCGCCCTTGTCGGCGATGAGGCGGGGGAGTGCCACTCGAATACACGTGCCCCGACCGAGCTCGCTGGCCACGGTCACCGAACCGGAGTGCCGCTGGACGATGCCGTAGACGATGGCGAGTCCCAGCCCGGTGCCGCTCTCAGGTCCCTTCGTCGTATAGAATGGCTCGAAGAGCCTGCGCTGCGCCTCCGCGTCCATGCCGCAACCGGAGTCACTGACGGAGATGTCCACGCATTCGACGCCCGCGCGGGTCGTCCCCGAAACCTGGACGCACAGACGGCCCCCTGCAGGCATGGCATCTCTGGCGTTGATGGTCAGGTTGACCAGTACCTCCTCCAGTTCCCGCGGATTGGCTTTCACCAAGGCAGGCGACGGTTCGGTGAGAACCTCGAACTTCACGGTCTCCGGCAGGAACGAGTGCAACATGTCGGCCGTCTCCACGACCACGGCGTTCACGTCGACCACGAGCGACTCGTCGGCTCTCCGGCCAGAGAATCGCAACAGCCGGCGCACCAGGTCAGAAGCCCTTTCGGCCACCCGGAAGATGGTGTCCAGGGAGCGACGGTGGAGGTGTTCTCCCGGGATGGCCGACTCCAGAGCCTCGGCGTGCCCGAGCAAGACCTGGAGCATGTTGCTGAAGTGGTGAGCCACTCCGGCAGACAGTGTGCCGACAGCCTCCATCTTGGCGGCAGTCTGGAGTTGCTCCTGGCTCCGACGAAGGGACTGCTCTGCTGCTGTACGCTCGGCCAGAGCTTTTTCCAGATCCCTCGTTCTGGATTCCACCTTCTCCTCGAGAGTCGCGTGGGAATCCGCGATCGTCTCCGCCATCCTGTTGAAGCACATCGCCAGTGCCCCGATCTCATCGTGCGTCTCCGGCTCCACTCGAGCGCTCAGCTCGCCCTGGCTGAGTCGTTCGGCCTGCTCGGTCAGACGGGCGATCGGATTGGCGATACGCCTGGCGAGGATGTGGGCCAAGACAACTCCCAGCAGAAGGAGCGCCAGGGTGCTGCCGACCAGCGTCCACTTGAGCCTCCAGACGTGACGGTAGACCTCCCGGGAGTCGGCCTTGACCACCAGACCCCAGTGCGTTCGGCCCACGGGCTGAAATGCCGCGAGTACCTCCCGACCTTCCTGGTCCACCGTCTCCTGAAAGCCCCGCTCGCCGAGCACGGCCCGCCCCGTGACCGATGAGGCGGAGGGGGGCACCTGGTCGGTGAGTCTTCCGTCCGTTCCGGGCACGAGCACGTCGATCGCAGCTCCTCTGCGGGCGGCGATGACCACCCGCCCGGAGGCGCCGAATCGCTGAGGCGACATCAGGACCCGGACCAGCGCCGTCCAGTCGAAGACGGCGATGGCAACACCGGTCACCGTTCCCTTGGTGGAACGGATCGGACCGGTGGCAAGGGCCTGGTACTTTCGATCCAGGAGTAGCGGTTCCCCGATCTGAGGTGCACTCACCCCTTTGCGGACCTCGGGGTGCTCCCCGAGATCTCGAGACAGATACCGATCGTCGCTGGCTGCGATCACCCTGCCCTGTGGATCGGCGATGACGATGGCCAGAACCCCCGCGGTGTCGTTCGCTTGAGCCAGAAGCAGAGCCTGACAGCGCTGCTGCAGGTTCCGCTGATCCAGGAGGCCCATGGAGTGTTGCTCCGTCAGGTCCCGTATGTGTCGCTGAGAGGCCACCACGGCGACGGCGTTCTCGAAGTCCTTGAGGAATTCCAGCAGAAGGGACTCGTAGAGGGTCAGCGCGTCGGTGAGCCAG
>JACQZM010000459.1:0-30221 GCA_016213885.1 Candidatus Rifleibacteriota bacterium
CATGCGACGTCTTCCACGATGATCACTGCCCGACTCCCTCCCTCGCCACCACTGGGGCCGAGGGAGGGGAGTCTAACATGAATCGCCTCATGAGTGAGATCTTGTTAGGCCACGACCGACTTGTGGTCACCTCCAGGAATATGACCAGGCGAGAAGTTCGGATCTACAAGCGTAGAGGGAAGTGATGGCGTTGGCCAAGACGCTCAAGTTCAAGAGTCTGGACGAGGCCCGCAAGTTCTGGGACTCCCACGACTCGGCGGACTATCAGGATCAGATGCAGGACGTCGAGGTTGAGCCGGCGCCTCCCCGAAGCATCCCCAGGAAGGTGGCGAAGAGCTACTCGGAACTACTGGCGGCCCTGGAGCTTGTCCTCAGGGATGCGGAGGAATCGACCCTGGTCGGACGGAAGAGAGTCCGCACGATCGGCACCACGGCCTACAGGAAGGCTCAAGCAGCTTGGCGCCGAGCGACCCAGGCCGTCGATGTGTCTCGTGACCTCAAGAAAGCGGCCGGTGGTAGAGGGTAGGTCGTTTCAGGGTCTGGTGGGATGTATGTCCCGTGGGGGTTCAAGTCCCCCCTTCGGCACTCGATGTAGAGCGGGTTTCTGGGGTCGTCCCGGGGCCCGCTCTTCGTGTCTACGGGAAGCCCTCGTGACCATTCTGTGACCATCGCCGGCCCTGGATCGCCTTGAAACGTCGGCCCTTTCGGTGCCGGTTCTCCAGGCCCTGCCAGGCTCAGCCCGGCCTCGGCAGCCCAGGTCGACCGCCATCGTGTTCTCCGGTGACCTGGGCCTCTACGAGATCCTGAGGATCGCCCGGCGACCGGGCCAGCAACTTCCGTGAACGATCGTGTCCTGCCGGCAGTACCTGTTCTCGAGAACGGACCCGGCCAGCGTGACCGCGGCTCCTGCGACCTGTTCGGTCCCTCCGTTCGTTCCTTCTTCGAGACCGTCTCTGCCGTCCTGGTCGCCGGTCTCCTCACCGGCGGCACGCTCGGTGTCCTGACAGCGCTCGCCTGCGACAAGCACCGACAGCGAGCCGCCGAGATGCTCGTCGTTGGAGGCATCGTCTTCGCGTTGATCGGCGTCGCCGTCCCGATGACCCAGTCCGGGATCAGCGAGGCTCCGCGTGCGAAGGCCCGTCAGGACCTGGACACGATCCGGAACGCGATCACGCTTCACGACTCCCAGACCAAGCCCCTCGTCGGCTCCAGCCCGGAGCCGAAGGTGCGCCCCTGTCGAGATCTGTCATCCGTGAGCAACCGACACCCGGAGGGCCGTGCGATGTAGCGGTTCACGGAGCCAGCGTGATCCAGATCGACGGTGCTCATCCGCACGACCTGGTCGGCCAGGAGGAGCGAGGAGTCCCGATCGAACGGGTGGACTGACTCCAGCTTCCTGGAAGCGCCGGAGGACGCCAGGATGCCTGGCGCTGTGACTCGGGATCCCACCAGCAAGAGACCTCCGGGAGTCGCCCCTCGAGTCGGGCGAGGAACACCCAGCGCTGCTATAATGAGGCCGACCCGACGGTCAAGATCACGGCCGGGTTCAGCCCTCTGGCCCCGTCCTCATCAATTCGGCTCCACGGCGACCCCCGAGCGCCCGAGCCCGGCGATCGGTCGCAAGCCGGTCGGCGCGGCTTCGTGCGAGCGCACCCCGCGAGAGGGCGAGGTCGGGGCCAGGGTAAGGTACCTGGGGGGCTCCAGGCAACTCGCAAAGGAGCGAGCCATGCAGCTCGGAATGATCGGACTGGGTCGGATGGGCGCGAACATGGTGCGACGCCTCCTCAGGAAGGAGCATCGCTGCGTCGTCTTCAGCAGGTCGCCGGCAGCGGTGAAGGAGCTCGTCGAGGAGAAGGCGCTGGCCGCCTCCTCGCCCGAGGATCTCGTGAGGAAGCTGGAACGGCCCAGGGTGATCTGGGTGATGGTGCCGGCCGCGGCGGTGGACCGGGTGATCGCCGACCTGCTGCCCCACCTCGAACCCGGCGACACCGTGATCGACGGCGGCAACTCGTACTACATCGACGACCTCCGGCGGGCGAAGGAGCTCGTGTCCAAGGGAATCCACCACGTGGACGTCGGAACCAGCGGCGGCATCTGGGGCCTAGAGCGCGGCTACTGCATGATGATCGGCGGCGAAAGGGCCGTCGTCGAACGTCTGGACCCGCTTTTTGCGGCGCTGGCGCCGGGCCGCGGCGACATCCCACGCACTCCGGGACGGGAGAGGCTCGACGGCACGGCGGAACAGGGCTACCTCCACTGTGGACCGAGCGGCGCCGGGCACTTCGTCAAGATGGTGCACAACGGCATCGAGTACGGCCTCATGGCCGCCTACGCGGAGGGCCTGGGCATCCTGCGCAACGCCAACATCGGGAAGGCCGATCGGGATGTCGATGCGGAGACGACGCCGCTGCGCCATCCCGAGCACTACCGGTACGACTTCAACCTGACCGACATCGCCGAGGTCTGGCGGCGCGGCAGCGTCGTGGCGTCCTGGCTTCTCGATCTGACCGCCACGGCTCTGGCCGAGGATCCCGGTCTCGGCGGTTTCGAGGGACGGGTTTCGGACTCCGGGGAGGGCCGATGGACGATCGACGCGGCGATCGACGAGGCCGTTCCGGCGCCGGTCCTGACCGCGGCTCTCTACGCGCGATTCTCGTCGCGCGGCGGGTCGGACTACCAGGATAGACTGCTCTCGGCGCTGCGGTTCCAGTTCGGCGGCCACCGCGAAAAGCCGGCGAAGTGAGGGCCGGGAGCTCACACGCCCTCGACGGCGGCCTCCACCCGCCCCTCGCGCACGGCGGCCAGCAGGGCGGCGTGGTCGCGCTCGTTCCGGGTCGACTCCGGTCGGTGGCGGCTCCAGCCTGGCAGAGCCCACCGGTCGTTTCGAGGGCCCCCCGTCTCGTGGGCCTGCCAGTGGTGCGCAGCCGCTCGACGAGCTAGACTTCCCTGGCCGTGGAGAACCCTCTTCCACCCGGATGCCGCGCCAAGTTCCGCGTCGAGCGCCCGATCGGCGCTGGAGGCTTCGGCAGCGTCTTCTTGGCCATGCAGATCGGCCTGGAACGGCCGGTGGCGATCAAGCTCCTCGCGGCCGACATCGGAGACGACCAGGAGCAGCTCATCCGGTTCCAGACCGAGGCTCTGGTCACCGCGTCGCTGGTCCACCCCCACATCGTGGTCGTCCTGGATCACGACATGACCGACGCTGTTCCCTGGATCGCCTACGAGTATCTGCCCGGCCGCAGCCTGAAGACGATACTCCAGGCTGGTCGCCTTCCCTGGCACGATGCGCTGGAGATCGCCCGCCAGGTGGCGGACGCCCTGGGCTGCGCCCACGCCCGCAACGTGCTGCACCGGGACATCAAGCCGCCCAACATCCTGGAAGCGTCCAGCGGCCAGTTCAAGGTCTGCGACTTCGGGATCGCCCGCTGGACGGAAGGCGCCCGGATCAAGACCCGGACCGGCGTCCTGGTGGGAACGCCGGAGTACATGTCGCCGGAACAGGCCCGGGGCGAGTCGCTCACCCCTGGGTCCGACCTCTACTCCCTGGGCGTGCTGCTGTTCGAGATGCTGACCGGCCGGACCCCGTTCGGGGGCGACCACCCTCTGGAGATCCTCTTCAAGCACATCGAAAACGCCCCCCCTCGTCTACGGGACCTGGGGAGCTGCGTTCCCGACGAGGTGGAGAGCCTCGTCCTCCGCTGTCTGGCCAAGTCCCCCGGCGACCGCTACCCTTCGGCCGCGGCGCTGGTCGCCGCTCTCGAGGCCGGGCTCTCGGCCGCGCAGGTCGATCTGTCCCGGACCCGGGACTGCGTCACCCTGCCGAGGATGCCCCCGCCGGAGCAGGGCGCCCGCCATCCGTTCGCCCGCGGCGGGAGCTCCGCAGTCGAGCCGGGCGGGGTCGTTCGACATGGGGGGCCCATCGGGCTCGCCCGGTCCAGGACTCGTCCTGCCCGCGCTCTCGTCCCGGCCCCGGCGCAGGTTCCGGAGGAACGGCGCTCCCGATGGATGGTCGTGGCGGCCGCCCTCCTGGTCCTCGGCGGAGCGATCGTCGCTCTCTCGCTGGGGGCCACCCGGCTCCAGGGCCCTCCACCGCCCGCGCCGACCACCAGGCCCGGGGCGTCCGCGACCCCGGGCCCGGTGTCGCGGAACGTGGTGCCGACGCTCCTTCAGGATCTGGACACCCTGGCGCAGAGGTCGAACGAGCGAGGCCGCTGGGCCGTCGACGCGACCGACAGAACTCGTCTGCACCAGGATCACCCGCCGGGCCGGAGCTGGCGAGAGATCTGCGCCCATGAGACGGACGATGATCGGAGGCTCCGGAAGGCCGCGGCGGACCTGGCCCGGGAGTTTCCCGATCTGGACCGGGCTCCGATCGTGGTGGTGCTCCTCTCGTGCCGGATCCGGGCCTTCACCTTCATCAACTGGTGTCGGAGGCAAGTCTATCCCGGGTTCGACCGGATCGATGGCAGGAAGGGTCCGGGCGGCGAGAGCTCCATCTTCGAGCAGCTGGACATGGCCCAGGAGGCGCTATCGATCCCGCTCCCCAGGAGCGGCGTCGCCGGTGCGACGGAGTATTTCGCCACGCTCCGGCGCCTTCTTGTTCGGGCGGCCGCCGAGCCCGAAACTCTGGGAGCCGGCTTCCGGACGCTGCTCGAAGACCTGCGCGAGTTCTCGCAGACCGTCTCGGTGCACGACGTCTGGGAGGGTGACGGGGCGGCCCAGGTCAAGCGCGAGTGGAGATCGCTCAGGGACTCTCTCGGCGCGTTGCCCGGCCCCGTGGGCGCCATCCTCGCCCGGCTGGTACCGGACATCTGGCTCATGGGTCAGAAAGGGGGAGGGTGGCGCTCGTTCGTGAACGCCGGCGACACCCTCGAGCTCATGATCGCCCTGACGGAGCAGGTCCCGGCATCGGCCACCGGCCTGGCCCCGCTCGTCGGAGAGCTCAGGGAGGGTGCGGCTGCCGGGCCCCGGCGCTCCAGGTGACGGGCGGGAACCCGGCCCGAAGGCGCGCCTTCGACGTCGTGTCCCCGGGAGTGGCCGGCAGGATTCGACCCAAGTGCAAAAAAGTCCAGGACAAGATTCGATCGTGGTAGAATCATGTCGGATGATCGACAGAGACCTGAGGACGGTCGTCGCGGCAGACCTGGCGCGCTACGACAAGATGATCTTCATCGCCGGCCCCCGACAGTCCGGCAAGACCACGCTCGCCCGGACGTTGATGGCGGAAGCCAGCGCCTCGCGGTACTGGAACCACGACCTTCCGGAAGACCGCGTCCTCCTGGCGAGGAACGCCTGGTTCTTCAGGGAGATCGACCGGGCCAGGGGAACGAAGCCGCTGGTGGTCCTGGATGAGCTGCACAAGCTCCCTCGATGGAAGTCCTACCTCTGGTCGATGGGAAGAAGCCGCTGCTGCTGGTCGAGGCCAAGCTCCACGAGACGGAGCCGTCCCCGGCGTTGATCAAGATGAAGCGAGCGTTGGCGGTTCCGGCGATCCAGGTCGTGGAGACCCCCGGCATCTCCCGGATGGCCACCGGCCGGGGAGAGGGCATCCTGGTGGTGTCGGCGGACCGGTGGCTGGCAGGCCTGCCGTGAGCGACCGGAGTGCTGCCCCGCGTCGTACGCCGTCGCATGGATCCACGGCCCGTCCTTGGACCAGCGGAGCGAGCCCGGCCAGAGTCCTGAGGCTCATCCATCGCATCCAGTGATCCGCCGGGCAGCTGGTACGGATCGATCCGGTCACAGCCGGCCTCCTGTGACACGAGCGGTTCAGTATGGACCGTCGGTGTGCCAATACGGCCCACTCGCCCGGCGTCGTCCAGCGGGAAGAAGCTCATCAGATCAGCGTTTCTGAGGATCCGTCCGGACTGGCCCAGGCGTTGCATGCTTCGGGTCGGGGGGTGGGGCTTCACCGCTCTCGCCTGTCCGGCGGATCGGCGGTACCCTGACCGGTCGACGAGGAGTGCCATGACCTCTATCTCCCCGAACAGGCTGCTGGGTGTCCGCCAGCTGGTGGACTGGTGGAAAGACGCGGTGCGCGACCTTCGAGCAGGGCGCGGGCCCAGGTCCACGGCCCGGTGGCGGCGGCTGGCCCGGGCGCTGGGCGCCCTGGGCGGCACAGCGCCGGAACCGCTGCTCAGACGCCTGGGAAGCGTGACGGCGACGGCCTTCGGTCCTCCGTCCACGCCGACGTTGACCCGACCGCCCTCCCGGACCCTGATGGGGCTGACCCTGACCACGACCTCCGGCAGCGTCCGGATGTCGAGGCGTCAGATCGAAGGGGTCCAGCGGACCGGCGCCTTCGACATGGTGGTGGATCTTCCCCGGGCGGTCTGCCTGGTCCGGGGACGGACCGTGCCGCTGGAAGGTCGCGGCGTTCCGCTGAACATCCTGGCCGCTCTGGTCCGGGCCAGGGGGCAGCCGCTGGAGCTGAGGGAGCTGTTCCAGCAGGGCTGGGGACGCCCGTTCGAGCCGGACCGGATCTCCACCGTCCACTTCCACGTCAGCTGGCTCCGCAGCGTGTTCGAGCAGGTCGCACCCGGCGTCCCGGTGATCAGCTGCCGCCAGAGCGCCTATCGCCTCTCACCGGGCCTGCGCTGCGCTCTCGTCGAGAACCCGACGGCGCGGCGGCGGCCGAGTCGAGACCCGGGTCAGATCCTGTCCCTGTTGATGGACTGTACCCACATCGACAACAGGACCTACTGCGAGCTGACCGGTCTCGCGAGGTCGGCGGCGCTGAGGGCGCTCTCCCGGCTGGTCGATTCCGGCGTCCTGGTCCGCCAGGGCGCCGGCAGGTCGGTCAGGTACCGCCTGGCCGGTCGGACCGGGAGCCCGGCCGGGTGCTAGCCGGTGGGCCCGCCGTTCGGATCGGCGTCGGACCGCGGGGCTGGAAGCGCCGGGGTCGGGTCCGCCGGGGCGAGCGGGAGCCGGGCCATGGCGGTCTTCAGCGGGATGAGAAAGCTGGCCGCCACGATGGAGAAGTGGCAGGTCGCCTCGAAGAGGGAGAATCCCATGACCAGCGCCGAGAACGAGAGGTAGCAGAGGGTGGCCAGCGACGCCGCGCTCAGCGCCTTCAACGCCGACCGGGTGCGCTCGGCGCCCCGGCTCGAGAGGTAGTTCCAGGTCTGCCAGGCCGACCCGGCGCACAGGAACGGGATCAGCTTCATCGGCCACGGCACGCCGGGGATCAGAGCCAGCGGTATGCCGAAGAAGGCGCAGGCCGCCGCCATGGAGGTGGCGCCCACCATCCACCCGGTCTGCGCATCGGTCCGTGAAGCCTGATGAACCGCCGCTGCGGTCAGCACGACCCAGGCGCCGTTCAGCACGTAGAACGCGACGTTGGGCAGGCCCAGCAGGGCCAGAAAGCTCGAGGCGACCGCGGCCAGGACCGTGAACCCCAGCGCCCTGAACCCGCCCTTCAGGCCCGCGCTGGGAGCCAGCAGCGGGCTGGAGCCGTCCCGCTTGCGGCCCCGGCCGAAACCGCTGCCCACGACGAACGCCACCCAGGCGAACACCGCCGTCACCAGGAACGGCCCGGGCGCCATCAGGGACATGTACCCCGCGATGGCCAGCAACGCGTAGGGGTGGAGCAACCACAGCTTGGCCAGACCGCCGAGCCGCTCGGTCCCGGGCAGGTCCACCGCCGCATCGGCGTCCCTGGCCCGGCGAACCGCGTCGGTCCAGACCTCTTGCGGCACAGGGGCGGACCGGTCAGCGCCCCCGGCACTCTCCCCGGCACTCTCCGTCGCGGCCGGGGTGGTCGAACCCGGTGGAGGCGCTGCCGCTTCGGGCCGGTCTTCGTGATCTGCTGCCATTCACCTAGAGCTTACACCCACCGGGTTCTTCTTCCCACAGGTGTCGTGCCTGCCCTGATCCGGCGCCTCGACGGATCCCACTCACGTCCGCGGCCTCGATCCAGCTCGAGGCCTGCTACTCTTCCGACTCCATGGCCTTCTTGTCGATCAGCTTGCCATGGCTCACGACGGCCAGCGGCATCCTGTGGTACCAGAGAGCCTCGTACACCGACGTGCCGTCGAGCACCACCAGGTTCGCCGGCGCGTCGACCTTGATCTCGAAGTCCTTGAGGTTGATGCACCGGGCGGCGTTCACCGTGATCATGTCGTAGATCGTCTCCATCTCGGGGAACGTGGTCATCCACAAGAGATGCACGTTCAGGAAGCCGACCTCGAGCATGCTGTTCTGACCGAACGGGTAGTACGCGTCGCACACGTCGTCCTGGCCCAGACAGACCAGGTTGCCGTTCGCCAGGAGCTCCCTGACCCTGGCGTGGAGCGGGCCGGTGTGCGGGTCGCTCACCACGCCCATCTTCGCCTTGGCCAGCAGCGCCGCCACCTTCCGGAAGTACGGCTCCGGGTAGAGCGCCATGGCCCGGGCGTGGTGGGCCAGCGACCGGCCGATCCGACCCTCTTCGAGCGTCTTCACGGCCAGCATCTCCAGGGTGCGCAGACCCGGATCGCCAGCGTCGTCGACCAGCATCGAGATGTCCGCGTCGTACGTCTTCGCGATCCGCATCATCTCGTCGATGTGGGTGCGCTCGTCGGCCTCCGTGTACTCGATCCAGGGGATGCCGCCGACCACGTTCGCGCCCAGCTCCATCGCCTCGTTGATCAGCTTCACCGTGCCGGGCTCCCGGACCACGCCGTCCTGCGGAAACGCCACCACCTGGACATCCACGATCCCCTTGAACTCGTCCCGGGCCTTGAGGAGCGCCTTCAGGCCGATGAGCTTCGCCTTGGAGTCGACATCCGCGAAGGCGCGGATGTGGGTGTTGCCGTTCAAGGCCGCCTTCTTGAGGCACTTCCGGACGTTCGGGATGATCCACTTCTCGTCGTACTTCTCTTTGACCTTGGCGGCGAGCTCGATCGCCGTCATGGCCGCGCCCATGCCCTCGCCGTGGTACGACGTCAGCGCCTTCGAGTCCATCATCGTCAGGGTGTAGACCTTGCAGAGATGGAGGTGCGTGTTCACGAAAGATTCGGTGACGAGGTTCCCCCTCGCGTCGATGGTCTTGGTCCCCTTGTCGGGGATCTTGCCGATCTTCTTGATGACGCCCTTGTCGATGGCGATGTCGACCGTGCCCTTCTGATGTCTCAGCCGGGCGTTCGAGATGACGATCTCGTAAGTCATCGAAAGACCCTCCTTGGTACCGGTCGGCCGTTATCGTGCCTTGAGCTTCTTCTGAGCCAGCTTCGCCCCTTCGAAGATCGCCTCGTACCCTGTACAGCGGCAGAGGTGGTTCTCCAGGGTGTCGGCGATCTCCGCCTCCGTGGCGTCCAGCTTCTTCCGGAAGAGACCGTGGAGACCCATGACGATCCCGGGGATGCAGAACCCGCACTGCACCGCCCCGGATTCGATCAACGCCTCCTGGATCGGGTGGAGCTTCGTGCCCTGGGCGAGCGCCTCGATCGTGACCACGTCGGCTCCGGATGCCCTCTTGGCCAGGACCTGACAGCTCTTGACCGCCTCGCCGTTCATCAGGACGGTGCAGGCGCCGCACGACAGGTCGTCGCAGCCGCGCTTCGTGCCGGTGAGGCCGATCTCGTCGCGGAGGACGTCGATCAGGTGCTCCCAGCCCTCGATCTCGATGGTGTACGGAACCTGGTTGACGGTCAGCGTTATCTTCTCGGCCATCACTTCTCACCTCCGGAGCCCTTCTCGTCCAGCGCCTTCTTCATCTTCTCGGGTGTGACCGGGATCTCGAAGAAGTCGATGCCGGTCGCGTCGTGGATGGCGTTCAGGATGGCCGGCGGGGGCCCGATCACCGGGTGCTCGCCGATTCCCCGAGCTCCGTACGGCCCGATGACGCCCGGCGTCTCGACGAAGTCCACGGTCTGCTTCTTCGGCGCGTCCTTGATGGTGGGGAACCGGTACTTCCGGAAGAGCGGGTTCACGCACTTGCCGTCCTGGTCGAACCGCACCTCCTCGCAGAGCGCGGCGCCCACGGTCATCACCACGCCGCCGGTGACCTGGCCGCGGATCTGCTGCGGCTGGATCACCCGGCCCACGTCGAAGCACGACGCGAAGTGGTCGACGATGATCTTGCCGGTCTTCTTCTCGATCCGGATCTCCGCGGCCTGGGCGCCGAACGTGTACGACACCCCCATGGAGCCCTGACCGGTCGCCGGGTCGAAGCCGGAGTAGCGGGGCAGCCGGGCGTCGGCGCAGGCCTGCACCACCTCGCCCACGACCATCCCGTTCTCGTACATGTAGCCCCGGACGAGCTTCGTCACCTCGACCTTGACGCTGGGGTCGGAGGCGAGGAACACGTACTCCCCGTCGTAGTCCAGGAGGTCCACGTCGCACCGGAGCACCTGCGACGCGGTCTGCTTCATCTGGGCGATCGCCTTCAGGCACGCCCGCCACACGGCGCGACCGCCCTGCTTGGTGAACATGGACCCGATGGTCTGCCACTCCCAGGGCGAGAACTGGGTGTCGATCTCCGTGTACACGTGGATCCGCTCCGGCGGCATCTTCAGCGTCTCCGCCGCCACGAGGCGCACCACGTTTCTCAGGCCCTGGCCCACCTCGGCGCCGCCGCAGTTGATCACCACGCTGCCGTCGGCGTTGAACTTCAGGTACGCCCCCTTGGAGGAGAACGGCGCGCCCTTGGGCGACTTCATGATCGCCGCGAACCCGCGACCGTAGTAGTACTCCGGATCTTCCGGGGGTCTGGGCTTGTCGAAGACCGTCCGCTTGACGACGTCGACGCATTTCTGGATGCTGCCGTTGGTCTCCCAGAGGTGCTCGCCCAGCGACGTGATCTTGCCCGGGCCCAGGTAGTTCTTCTCCCGCAAGGCGAAGCGATCCATGCCGAGCTTCCGCGCCAGGATCTCGATCAGCCGCTCCTGGGCGAACTGGGCCTCCGGGTGGCCGTAGCCACGCCACGCGCCGATCGGCGGCGTGTTCGTGTAGGTCAGGAAGGTCTCCAGGTCGCAGTTCGGGTACTCGTAGGCGCCGGTGGAGTTGTGGGCCGCGGCGATCGACACGTGCAGACCCGTGTCGGCGTAGGCGCCGGTGGAGTGGTACACCGTGGTCGCAAGCGCCATGAGCTTGCCATCCTTCTTGGCGCCGATCTTCATGCGGATGACCATCCCGTGGCCCAGGAGCGTGCTGGTGAAATCTTCTTTCCGGGTGGCGACCCACTTGACCGGGTGGCCCGGGACGAAGCTCGCGATGTACGCCACGGTCTGCTCCACCGTGATGTCGGACTTGTAGCCGAAGCACCCGCCCACCTCGGGGATGTGGACCCGGACGTCCGATTCGGGCCGGTCGTAGACCCGCGCCACCTCCTCCCGGATGATGAACGGGCAGATCGACGACGACCAGATCTCGATCATCCCGTCCTCGTGGAACCAGACGATGGAGCCGTGGGGCTCGATGGCGGCGCAGGAGCCGAACGGGTACTTGAACTCGGCCTCCACCACCACGTCGGACTCGGCGAACCCCTTGGCGGCGTCGCCCTTCTTCAGCCGGTAGTGGGTGGCGATGTTCGTGCCCGGCTTGGGGCCCACGCCCGGGAGGTGCCAGTAGTCGCCGCTCGCCTCGTGGATCAGGGTGGCGCCGTCGGCCAGCGCGTCGGTCGCCTGCGTGTAGACCGGCAGCGGGTGGACCTGC
This sequence comes from Candidatus Rifleibacteriota bacterium, assembly GCA_016213885.1. Taxonomy (GTDB): domain Bacteria; phylum Muiribacteriota; class UBA6191; order JACPRK01; family JACQZM01; genus JACQZM01. Next base: position 11,632 of record JACQZM010000459.1, read on the forward strand.
ACCGTGATCTTCTTGAGCGCCTCCTTGGCCTGGTGCGGGTTCTTCGCGATGACCGCCGCCAGCGGCTCCCCGATGTACCGGACCTTCTCGTCCGCCATGGGGACGAAGTCCCGGATGTTGTCGCCGTAGCGGTACTTCTGACTGCACCCCTTCCCGGTGATGACCTTCACCACGCCCTCGCACTTCTCGGCCTCCGACGTGTCGATCGAGACGATCCGCGCATGGGCGTGGCCGGGCCGCAGGATGGCGGCGTACAGCATCCCCGGCAGCTTGATGTCCGCCAGGAACCGTGCCTTGCCGGTCGCCTTCTGCACGGCATCGGGGCGTGTTATGTTCTTTCCGACATACTTGAGGCTCACGGTCGGGCTCCCTTCTGTTGTCCGGATTCGGGGGGATTATACATCAGAGGAACTCGGGTCCAAAGGAGCAGGGCAGGAGCTCCGCCAGGTCGGATCGGTACACGGCGCCGATCCGCTCCTCCCGGTCGAGGTTCACCCCGACGACCGACGGGTTGCCCCAGGTCGTCGAACCGGAGGGTCTCCATCAGGCGGGCTTGTCGATCCGATCGAGGATCTTGACCGCCTCGATGGCGGTCTTGATCGCCTCGTCCACGCCGAGCTTGGCCACGATGGGGGTGTCTTTGTAGGTGAGGCCGATGATCGCCAGGACCTCGCCGGCCCGGACGCGCTTGATCGTGGAGACCACGAACAGCGCCGCCGACTCCATGGATGTGGAGAGCACGTTCGACCGGTACCAGGCCTTCCACTTGGACCTGTTCTCGTCTTCCAGCGGGAGGCCGCAGTCCCCCTCGATGAAGAAGGCGTCCTTGCAGTGGTTGATGCCGCAGTGGTGCTTGTGGCCCAGCTTGCGGGCCGCCTCCCTGAGGGACGAGACCACGTCGATGTCGGCCACGGCCGGGTAGGAGAGCGGCACGTACTGCCGGGTCGTGCCCTCCTCCCTGACGGAGCCGGTGGTGATGCAGAGGTCGCCCAGGCCCACGTGCTCTTGCAGCGACCCGGCCGTGCCGATCCGGATGAACGTGTCGGCGCCGACGTTGATGAGCTCTTCCACGGCGATGGCCGTGGAGGGACACCCGATGCCGGTGGACGTGCATGAGATCTTGATGCCGTCCACGGTGCCGGTATACGTCCGGTACTCCCGGTTGAAGGCGATCTCCCGCGCCTCGTCGAAGAACGAAGCGATCCTGGGCACCCGTCCCGGATCGCCGGGCAGGAGAACATACCGGCCCACGTCGCCTTTCTTCAGGTGGACGTGATACTGAACGTTCGGATCGATGTCTCCCATCTGCGCGCTCCCTTCGATGGCTCCCCGGGATCGGTGGACCGCCTCGCACGGCGTCGTCCCCGGGGCGTCGTCCCGGGACCGGTCCCATTGTATGCTGTGGCCGCCGAGATCCACAAAACAATTTCGGTCGGTCCGGCCGCCGCGGACGGGGCTCGGTCGCCCCTCCCCGATCGCCCGTCGATGGACCTTGCGATCGGACCGGTCCGTTGGTTAACTCTCCGACAGGCCAGGGGCCGAACACGTCATCGTACAGCTTCCCGAGGGACCGCCAGCATGAAACTCGCCAATCCGGTCATCCTGCTCTTCTTGCTCGTCCTGGTCGTTTCCTGTGGCGAGGGCCCGAGCGCCGGCCCGGGCGGGTCGGGCCAGTTCAGGGTGGCGGCGGTATTCCAGACCGCCATCGAGGAGCCGTGGGACGGGGTCATCCACCAGGCGTGCCTGAGGGCCAGAGACCAGCTGAAGGTCCAGTACGAGTTCACCGAGAAGGTGGCGGCCGCCGATTTCGAGAAGGTGCTCCGGGAGTACGCCGAGCGCGGCTTCGACCTCATCGTCGGCGACGCCTTTCTGGCCGGCGAGGAGCCGCTCCGGCGAGTCGCCAAGGACTACCCGAAGATCGCCTTCGCGTTCGGCTCGGAGTTCAAGCCGGCCGCCCCGAACCTCTCGGTCTTCGACAACTGGATCCACGAGCCGGCGTACCTGTGCGGCGTCATCGCCGGCCGGCTCACCCGGACCAACACCCTCGGAGTGGTGGCGGCCATGCCGATCGCCGAGGTCAACAGGCTGGTGAACGCCTTCCGGGACGGCGCCCTGTCGGTCAACAAGAACGTCAAGCTGAAGGTCGCCTACATCGGGAGCTGGTTCGACCCGCCCAAGGCCAAGGAGGCGGCCATGGCCCAGATCGAGTCCGGGGCGGACCTGATCTTCGCGGAGCGGTTCGGCGTGTACGAGGCGTGCAAGGAGAAGAAGGTGCTGGCGTTCAGCAACATGTACGACCAGGAGAAGCTGGCGCCCGGGGTGATCGTCACCGGGCCGGTGTGGGACATGTACCCCACGATCAAGCACTGCATCGAGACCGTGAAGAGCGGCGCCTGGGCCGGCGTCGATCTCAAGGAGTGGTCCATGATGGCCCGGGGCGGGGCGAGCCTGGCGTCGTTCCACGGGTTCGAGCCGAAGCTCCCCGCAGGGGTGATGACGCTGGTGAACGATCTTTCGGTCAAGATCAAGAGTGGCGCGTTCCGGGTCCCGGTGGACGAGTCGAAGGCCACCTCGAAGTAGCCGTCCATGCCAGTATCCGAAGCCGCTGCCGCTGCCGCCGCCGGGCCGATCGGGTCCGCCTCGTGCCGGCCGCTGATCGAGATGAGCCGGATCTCGAAGCGGTTCCTCGACGTCGTGGCGACCCGCGACGTGGATTTCGCGGTGTTTCCCGGAGAGATCTGCGCCCTCCTGGGCGAGAACGGGGCCGGGAAGACCACCCTCATGAATGTCCTGTTCGGCTTCTACACCGCCGACAGCGGCGAGATCCGGGTGCAGGGGGAGCCGATCGCCACGCCGTCGCCGAAGGAGGCGATCCGGCGGGGGATCCAGATGATCCACCAGCATTTCGCCCTGGTGCCACCGATGTCGGTGCTGGAGAACGTCATCCTGGGGCACGAGACCGGAGCCGGTCCGTTCCTGGACCTGGACGAGGGGCTGGCGCGGCTGGCTGCGCTCCAGAGCCGGTTCGGGATGAACCTGGACCCCGCCGCCAGGGTCTGGACGCTCTCCGTCGGGGAGCAGCAGAAGGTCGAGATCCTCAAGGCGCTGTACCGCGGCGCCCGGGTCCTGATCATGGACGAGCCCACGGCGGTGCTGGTGCCGTCGGAGATCGTGGAGCTGTTCAAGACGCTCAGGACCTTCGCCAGCCAGGGCAACGGAGTGGTGTTCATCTCCCACAAGCTCAACGAGGTCATGGAGATCTCGAGCCGGATCGTGGTGCTCAGGAACGGCCAGGTCGTGGCCAGCCGGGCCACGGCCCGGACCACCCCGCGGGAGCTGGCGAGCCTGATGGTCGGTGGGGAGGTCGTGGAGCGGGCTCGAAGATCCGGGGGCGGCCCGGGCGACCCGGTCCTCGAGATCTCCGGGCTCGAGGCTTCGAACGACAAGGGCGTGCCGGCCGTGAAGAGGGTGGACCTGACGGTACGCCAGCGGGAGATCGTCGGCATCGCCGGCGTCTCCGGAAACGGCCAGCGGGAGCTCGCCGAGGTGGTGTTCGGCCTGAGGACCCCCTCCGGAGGCAGCGTCACCGTGGGAGCGACCCGGCTCGTCTCTGGCGACCCGTCGTCGTCGATCGCCGCCGGCATGGCCCGGATCCCCGAGGACCGGATCGCCACGGGCCTCTTGATGTCGCTCTCCATCGCCGACAACCTGATCCTGGAGAACCACGGCTCCGGGGAGTTCCTGTCGTTTTGCCTGATGGATCACGACCGGATCCGGCGGCACGGGGAGCGGTTGATCCACGAGTACCACATCAAGGCGACCGGGCCGGCCGTGGTCGCCGGAAGCCTCTCCGGCGGGAACCTGCAGAAGGTGATCCTGGCCCGGTCGCTCTCGTCGCGGCCCCGGGTCATCGTGGCGGCCCAGCCGACCCGGGGGCTCGACGTGGGCGCCGCCCAGTACATCCACGGAAGGCTGTTCGAGGAGAGGGATCGCGGCGCGGCCATCGTGCTGATCTCGGAGGATCTCGACGAGATCCTCGCCGTGAGCGACCGGATCGTGGTCATGTACGAGGGCCGGATCGTCGGCGAGGTGCCGGCGGATCGAGCGGCCCGTGACCAGCTCGGGCTCTGGATGAGCGGGGTCGTGGGATGATCCGTCTGGGCCTGGTGAAGCGGCCGCCGCTGCCCGAGTGGGCCAGGGTCCTGGTCCCGGTGGCTGCGGTGGCCGTGACGCTCGTCCTGGCCGCCGTGCCGATCCTGATCGCCGGCGGCGATCTGCTCAAATCGTACTACTATCTGTTCCACGGCGCCCTGGGCAGCCGGCTCAACTTGCTGGAGACGTGCGTCAAGGCGAGCCCGCTCATCTTCACCGGTCTGGCCGTGGCGTTCGCGTTCCGGGCCCGGTTCTGGAACATCGGCGCCGAGGGTCAGCTCATGGCCGGCGCCATCATGGCCACCTGGATCGGCATCGCCTGGCCGATCGGGCAGCGGGGTCTCCACCTGACCGCCATCCTGGGGTTCGGCTTCGTGGCCGGCGGGCTCTGGGCCGTGATCCCGGCTGTGCTCAAGACCAGGCTGAAGGTGGACGACGTGGTCACCACCCTGCTCTTCAACTACATCATGCTGCACCTCATGGGGGCGCTGCTGTTCGGCCCGCTGCAGCAGCCCGAGTCGAGCTGGCCCCGGTCGCCCCGGATCCAGGACACCGCCCGGTACCCGGTGCTGATCGAGCGCTCCCGGTTCCACCTGGGGATCTCTCCGGCGGGCTCGCGGCGCTGGCCGGGGTCGGCGAGGTCTGCGCGGTCCAGCACCACCTGCTGATGGACCTGTCCCCGGGGTACGGCTACTCCGGCATCGTCATCGCCATGCTCGGCGACCTCCACCCGGTGGGGGTGGTGCTGGCGGCGTTCTTCTTCAGCGCCGTCACCGTCGGCTCCCAGACCATGAGCCGGGTCACCGGCGTGCCCAGCTACATCTCCGAGGTGATCCAGGGGCTGGCGCTGATCGTGATGCTCGTGGCCCTCTTGATGACGGAGTACAGGGTGCGGGTGATCCGCTCCGGGCGGGTCCCCGACGCCGGCGAGGGCGGATGAGCGACGACCTGGTCGGCCTGGCGTTCGTCACCGGCCTCCTCGCCGCCGCGGTCAGGATGGCGACTCCGGTGGTGTTCGCCATGCTCGGCGAGGTCCTGGCGGAGCGGGCCGGGGTGCTCAACCTGGGCATCGAGGGGACCATGCTCATGGGCGCCATGACCGGCTTCGTCGTGGCGATCAAGACCGGCTCCCTCTGGCTCGGCGTCCTGGCCGCCGCGGCGGTGGGGATGCTGCTGGGCCTCCTGATGGCGGTGCTGGCGGTTCACCTGGGCCTGAGCCAGCACGTCTCCGGGCTGGGGATCACGCTGCTCTCCACCGGGCTGGCCATGTTCATCTACAGGCTCTGCTTCGGCTCTCCCACGGTGCCGCCCACGGTGGTGCCGTTCGGGCAGGTGGCGATCCCGGTCCTTGCGAAGATCCCGCTCGTCGGACCGGCGCTGTTCGACCAGTACGCCCTGGTCTACCTGTCGTGGGCGCTGATCCCGGCCGTGTCGGTGCTGCTCTACCGGACCAAGATCGGTCTGAGGCTCCGGGCGGTCGGGGAGAACCCGTTCGCCGCCGACACCGCAGGGGTGAACGTGCCCCTGGTCCGCACCGTGAGCCTGGTGTGCGGCGGAGCGCTGATGGGCGTCGGGGGCGCCTTCCTGACCCTGGCCCACCAGAACATGTTCCTGATGGACGTCGTGGGAGGCAGGGGGTGGATCGCCGTCGCCATGGTGATCTTCGGAAACTGGGACCCGGTGAAGGGCGCCCTGGGCGCGGGGCTGTTCGGGCTGCTCGACGGGCTGCAGCTCAGGCTCCAGGCGCTGGGCCTCGCCGTCCCGTTCCACGTGTTTCTGATCATCCCCTACGTGGTGACCGTGCTGGCCATGATGAGCGTCTCCCGGAAGGCCATGGCGCCGGCCGGGCTCCTGAAGCCGTATCGGCGGGAGGACAGGGGCGGGTAGCTCGATCATCCCCGGTCAGCAGCGGGGCGGCGGAGCCCGCCACAGCGTCGATCGGCCCCGGTCAGACCGAGCGCAGGAACTCCCTGAGCGAGTCCTTCCAGCTTCCCATGACCTGCTGGCCCAGGAGCTCCACGAGCTTGCGGTTCGACATCACCCCGAACAGCGGCCGCGGCGCCGGGAGGTTCACCTCGGAGGAGCGGCACGGCACCAGCCGGACGGCCAGCCCCAGCTCCCTGCAGGCGAACGCGTACGTCTCGGCCCACGAGGCGTGGTCGTCGTGGGCGACGTGGAACAGCCCCGCGGCGTCGCGGTTCAACAGCTCCACCACCACGGCGGCGACCCGCCGGGACCAGGTGGGAGCGCCGAACTGGTCGCAGAACGGGGTGAACCGGTCCTTGCCGCGCAACGCCGTGAAGCGGTCCCGCCGCCTTCCGTAGAGCCACTGGATCCGCAGGACCAGGTTCCTCGGGCCGGCGAGCACGTTCAGATCCCCGGCCAGCTTGGTGGCGCCGTAGTGGTTGATCGGGTTGGGGGCGTCGGTCTCGGCCCAGGGTCTGTGGCCGGTCCCGTCGAACACGTAGTCCGTCCCGAAGTGGACCAGCCTGGCCCCGGCGGATCCGCACGCCTCGGCCAGGTTGCCGGGGCCCAGGGCGTTCAGCCGCGACGCCTCCTCCCGCCTGGTCTCCGCGCCGTCCACGTCGGTGAACGCCGCCGCGTTCACCACCACGCCGGGCCGGACCTGCTGGAACCACCGCGAGACCTGGGATCGGTCGGTGATGTCCAGCTCCTGGCAGTCGGTGCAGATCACCCGGGCCTCGCCGTAGGCCTGCCTCAGGGCCACCACCAGGTCAGACCCCAGAAGGCCCCGGGCACCCGTGACGAGAACCGGTCTGTCCAAGCAGCGCTCTCCCCAGGCCAGCAGCTCCCCGACGGAGGAGCGCGAAGAACCAGCGGCGTCGCGACCCACAGCCTATCCCAAGACCGACGCTGGAACAACGGGTAGCCGTGGCCAAGACCCGGCGCCTCGCCGGGTCCGAGTCGCAAGACCCGGCGCCTCGCCGGGTCCAAGTCGCGCCCCCGAGCGCGACCTCAAACCTGATCCCCTCCTCTTCCCTTCCCCCGAGCGCGACTTCGAGTGACCCCCCTCCATTTCCATCGTGACCTTGGATCCAGGCCGCCGCTTCGTCACAAGCCAAGCTCTGCGAAACAGGTGGGGGATCCTGGGTGGGCCTCAAAGCAGACCCGGCACGGACGGTGGACGGCGGCGCTTCGGCGTTCTAACAGGATACCGGGGAGGCTGCCCTGACAGGGGCGGCTCCGCCGTACCAGCGAGGAACCCGGGGAGCGTCATGAACACACTGGTTGGAGCAACGCTCATCGCACTGATCCTGCACGCACCGACCTCGGTGGCCAGCGACGGGCGTCTCATCGCGGCCAGGGATCAGGCTCGAAGGGTGAGTCGTGCGCTCATCGAGGGCGACTACGAGAGCTTCGTGTCGCTCACCCACCCCAGGCTGGTCCATCAGCTCGGCGGGAGAGAGACCATGATCGCCTCGCTCAGGAAGAGCACCGCGGAGCTGAAGGGAGAAGGGTACGTCCTCCGATCCGTGGAGGTCGGCGTCCCGATCGGCCTCACCCGGGTCAAGAGCGGCCTTCTGGTCATCGTTCCCACGACCGTGACGATGGCCGTGGCGGGCCGTGACGTGGTGCAGAGGTCCGTGATGGTCGGCGCGTCCGACGACGGCAAGCGCTGGTCATACATCGACGGTTCCCGTCTGGAAGATGGGACCATGAAGCACCTGCTGCCCGACCTGCCGCCGGACTTCGCCGTCCCCCCCTTCGAGGATCCGGCGCGGCAGGAGCCGTAGAAGGGAATCTCGTCCTGGCCTTGCACGGATCGACTACCCGAGCAGGGGGTCGATCCTGTATCATTGAAGAGCGCCCTCCGCTGCAGAAAACCGATCGAGGCTGCTCTGGACCGTCGGATCCTCGGCCGGTCACGTCAGACCAGGCAGCCGGCGGCGTCGAACGATCGGACCGGTGTCGACCTGCGCGGCACCGGAGCTGAACCGTCGTCGTGGGCGACCCGCTTCGCGGGCGCGACGGACGGGCGCACGTCCTCCAGCAGGGCCGGAGGGTCCGGCCCCGATCGGATGACCAGAATCGGGACCCGGGGTCTGCGGGTCCCCGCACTGCGCACCTTCGCTTCAAGTCGAGACCGGCCCGGAGCTTGCCTCACCAGACCCCGAAGCTCCCAGGAGATCCATGCGACCGTCCCCATCCCCATCCCGCCCCACCAGCGCCTTTCAACGCTTCGCCCTGGCCCCTGAACTGGTCGACTCGGTCCAGCGCAAGGGGTACGAGACCCCCACGGAGATCCAGGAGAAGGCGATTCCGATCGTGCTGGACGGCAGGGACGTCCTCGGCTGTGCCCAGACCGGAACCGGCAAGACCGCCGCCTTCGCCCTGCCGATCCTGCACCGGCTGCGACGGTACCCGCCCGGTCTGCTGCGGTGCCTGGTGCTGACGCCGACCCGGGAGCTGGCCGTGCAGGTCGCCGAGAGCTTCCGGGAGTACGGAGCGTTCCTGCCGCTGCAGTGCGGCACCGTGTTCGGCGGCGTGGAGATGTGGCACCAGGTGGCCATGCTCAAGCGGGGCGTGGACATCCTGGTGGCCACGCCGGGCCGGCTTCTGGACCACATCCACAGGGGCAACGTGGATTTCGGAGCCGTGGAGGTCGCGGTGCTCGACGAGGCCGACCGGATGCTCGACATGGGGTTCATCGACGACGTCCGGGCGATCGTGCGCTGCCTCCCGGAGAGACGGCAGACGCTGTTCTTCTCGGCGACGCTGGACCTGGAGATCACCCGTCTGGCCAAGGACATCCTCCACGACCCGGTGGCCGTGCAGGTCTCGCCCACCCACACGACGCTGGCCGACGGGGTCCGCCAGGTGGCCCACTACGTGGACATGGACTCCAAGCGGGAGCTGCTCAGACACCTCATCGACCGGCACCGCATGCGCCAGGCGATCGTCTTCACTCGCACCAAGGACGGGGCCGACAAGGTGGCCCGGTTTCTCGAGCACTCCGGGGTGAACGTGGGCGCCCTCCATTCGAACAAGACCCAGTCGGTCCGGCTGTCGATCCTGGAGGGGTTCAAGTCGGGACGGATCCGGATCCTCGTGGCCACCGACATCGCGGCGCGCGGCCTCGACATCACCGGGGTGTCCCACGTGATCAACTTCGACGTTCCCCGCTCCGGGGAAGACTACGTGCACCGCGTGGGCCGGACCGCCCGGGCCGGCGAGAAGGGGGACGCCATCACCCTGGTCTCGCGGCAGGAGCACCGGTTTCTGCAAGACATCGAGTGGACCATCGGCGATCGGATAGCCGTGGAGGACGTGGTCGGCTACACCTTCGCCTCGCCGGGTCGTCGACCGGCCCGACCAGGCCCCGGAGCGCCGCCCAGGGCCGAAGAGAAGCCCCGGGCTCCCGCGACCCGACGGGACGGCGGGCCGGAGCGCGAGGGCGCGAGGCGATCCCCGGAGCGGGAGTCGCCGCGGTCGTCCCGGGAGCGCCCCCGCAGACCGGCGGAGCCGCGGGTCACCGGACAGCGCCAGGATGGCCGGACCCGCCGGGACGCTCCGCCGGTGCAGACCCGGCCCCGGCCCCACGAGCCCGTGGCCCCCCCGGCGTCCCGCGCCCGGCCCGGGCCCGATCGCGGACGGGGCCGCACCCGTCGTCGGCCCCAGTAGAGAATGGAGCGTAGCCGAATCGGTCGTCACGGCGGGCGATGCCGATGGATGTCGCTGGGGTTGGTCAGGTGTTGATGGCGTCCTCACGGCTCGTGTAGGGGCGGATGGCATGATGACCGTTGGTCGGAGGAGAGAGGCAGGCGCCTGCCCGACGGCGGAATCATGAGTCGCTCGGCGAAGCTCCGGATGAACTTCCTGAAGCGGCGCGCCAAGATGGGCGGAATTCCGCTGAAGAGGGCGAGGTGACGGACTGCGCCCCCGTCTCAGCTCGCCGATCCACCGAGTTCATTCCCCGCCACCCGGTTCAGGTGGTCGAGGAAGTCGCGTTGCCGAACGCCGTCAACTGTACTCGACTTGCGGAGGTCGCGGAAGCACTTGCGGGCCTCGGGTTCGGGGACGACATCGGTCGGCGCGGATTGTGAGGGCCACCCGTGTGCCTGGGCCTGCAGGCGCGCGTCTTCGCGGGCGCGGTCGAGGTAGTAGCGCCAGTAGCGGACGGCATCGTCTTCGTCGCGGATGGGCACCAGGTGCACCTCGTTGGCAAGGCGGCCCTTGAGTGCGGGGAGCATCTCGCGATACCGCTCGAGGGCGTCGGTAGTGAGCGCGACCATCAGAAAAAGGTATCGCGGCAGGGCGTCGATCAAAGCACGCAGCGCCGAGAGGTAGCGCAGGACGACGCCCTTCGAGTAGGTCGAGCCGTGCTTCTCCAATTCGTCGAGCAGGAGGAAGATGCCCTGAAGTTCCCCGAGTGCGGCGCTGAAGTAGGCGATGTCGCGCAGGGCGCGGGTGCGAGACTCGACCGAGTCGAGCCGAAAGTTGACACCGAGTCCCTCGCGGTGCAGCTTGCGGGCGGGCAGGCCGATGAACCACTCGTAGGCGAGCTTGGCGATTTCGTCCAGCCTTTGCGGCTGGCCGTCTTGCCGTGCGCGGCACAGGGCTTCGACCACGCTGCGCACGTCACGGCCCTGGATATCCGCAAGCGCCCGCCTGACCGTTGCTGCTCTGGCCGGTTCCGCCGCGGTTGCCGCGACGCGCTTGAAATGCTCCTCGCCGAGCTGCTCGAAGATCGACCGGAGCAGGGGATCAAACGAGGGCTCGGGATCGGGCATGTAGCGGATGACGTAGTAGCCTCGTCCGCCGAGGGCATTGCGCAGCGCGTCGGTGTAGGCGTTCAGGAGGTTGGTCTTGCCGATGCCCTGCGTGGCGGTGACGGCCAGTGCGTTAGAGGCATGGCCTTCGACGAAGGCCTTGATGGCTTCATCGACTTGCGCATCGACCCCGGTATCCAGGTGGGGGTGGCCGCTGGTTTGGGCCGCGGCGGGGAAGGGATTGTCCAGCACGCCGAAGCGTTCGTAGCGGCGTCGGCGCGGACCAGGCGCACCGGGCGTGCCGACGGGGGCGAAGAGGTTCTCAAGTGGCATGGTCGCCCACCTCGATCCTGAGGCGCACCGCCGCGGTGCCAGGCAACAGGAAGTCGCCTTGATACAGATAGACTCGTTCGATGCAGGGCTGGCCGTCGCGCTGCCCGAGTGCCCAGAAGAAGTGGGTGTCGAACCGGTTGTCGGGTGTCGATCCCTCCGCCAGGACACGGAGCGAGCCGCTGTGACGGGCACGCGCCACGAGGTCCCGGCACGTCAGTGGATGGATGCCGTCCTCGAGAGCAAGGGCTTCGAGCCAGCGACCGGTGAGGAGCCACCTGCCGCCTTCGTCGGCTTGCCGGGCGCGCTCGTAGGCGGCCCGGGCGACGCGCGGAAAATCGGCCTCGGCGGGTGCGCGAGGCGTCCAGCAGACGCCGCGCTCCACGACGCGCAACCAGAGGCCCAACGCCTCGCCGAGCATCAGGTAGTTGGAAAGCGCTGAACTAGCGACGGGGATGCCGGGGGCATCGGGGGAGAACTGCCCCTTGGCTTCGGTGAACTGGCAGAGGCCGTCGAAGGACGGGACCGCGCGGAGGATGCGGGCGGCATCGCCGTGCCGTTGTGCGGCAAGGGCCACCCAGAGGGCGTGCAGGGCCGGTGTCGCGACCAGACCGGATGCACCCTCCTCGACAAGTTGGCCGCTGAGCAGGAACCGGACGTACTTGCCGCAGGTACCGGGATCGTGGACATCTACTGCCCGCTGGGCATCGGGCATCGGGAGAGCTCCTTGGTGGACGATGGCTCCGATGAGGCTTAGCATCTTGTCAGGCGAGAACCTGTAGGCACCGCGCAGGTCTTCCGGCCTGAAACGGGGCGGGTCGGTGGCGGTGCGGTCGCTGTCCGCGGGGGGGTCCGGTGCGACCTCGGCCGGGGCCGGGGCCGGAGCGGTCGAGCCGACCTGGGCGGGTGGCACGGTGCTTCCGGTCCTCCGCGTCCAGAGCAAGTCCTCACGCGCATGCAGCGGCTGCCAGGTGGCGCCGTCGGTCTCGCCGCCGATGCCCCAGACGTCCAAGCCCTGCTTCCCGTCTTCAGTGACGACTCGCGCACGCCCGAAGGACACCGCCAGTTCCCAGAGCACGTCCGCGAACGAAACGGCGTAGAGGTCGCGCGAGAAGGGGTTGAAGAGCGTGCCCGTGACCCTCGCGCCGTCGATGGCCGGGACGGCTCTGGCCTGGAAGAACATCACGCGGAGCCCCTCGGCCAGCGCCATCCGCGCTATGCCCTGATCGCTGGTCAGTACGAAGAGGGGATGGTCGGGCCGGACCTCCGCCTGGAAGCGCCGGGCGGTCTCGACGATCAGGCGGTCGGCGAAGCTGCGTACGACGTCTTGAAGACCAAGGTTCTTGTCTTCCGGGTCGCTGCTGGACGTGATGACACCGCGCAAGGGATCGGCGCCCAAGTCGCCGCGATCCAGTTCGACGTCCGGGTCGAACTCCAGCCGCAGCAACGTGCGGATTCCGCCCTGGCTCAGGATGTGCTGGCGGAGCGCGGCACATCGGTCGGCAGGGGACGGGGTCCTGCTCGGTCGTTGCTTGAACCGCACCTTGTCGAAGTAGTTGTCAGCATTGTTCTGAAGCTCCATGTGCACGATCGCAGGCACCTTGATTCGTGCCCACGGGCTCAGGAAGCGGCACACGAAGTCGAGGGCGCCCTGGTGCACGGCGGTCGTGTCTGGGACGATTGTCGTGGGGCGGCGGAGCGGCATGGCGGCCAGGGCGTCGGCGTCGAAGACCGGCAGCAAGAGCAGCATCCGCCGCAGTATGTCCTGCAGACCCTCGCGTGTTGCCTTCAGCAGCCGCTCCTTGTGCTCGTCCTTCAGACCGTCCAGCGTGGCGGTCCTGATGGCGTGATCCAACTCTTGAGCAGCGGGAAGTTGCCACTCGAAGCCCCCAAAGCAAACGGCTGCGACTTGGTCGTAGGCTTCGGCGTCGGGGTCGCGTTCCGCTGACGACGATCATACCATGAGCCCGGGAGCCGGAATCAGAGACAGGACACAGGAACCTCGATGCGTCTACCCACAGGTGGGAGGGCTACCGAGGAGCTTACCGTACACCGTGGGCACGGTTCCAGGGTCGGCAGCGCCGACCGACCCTGCTTGTCCGGCGGCTGTTTCGTGCACGTCAAGCGAAGGTGGAGGGGGTTCATTTGAAGTCGCGCTCGGGAGAGAGAAGAAAGAGGAGGGGATCCGGATTGAGGTCGCGCTCGGGGGCGCGACTCGGACCCGGCGAGGCGCCGGGTCTTGGGAGCGGGGCTACTTCTTCGGCTCAGGCGGCCGCTCGAACACGACCCGGCCCTCGACGCGACCGATCAGCGGTCCGGCCTGGCCCTTCAGGTACGTCGCCAGCGCCTCCCGCAGGCTGCCCTGGCCCGACTCCCGGGTGCCCCGGAACAGCCCGGTCCTCTTGAGGATGTAGTCCGTGGTCGCCAGGGTGAACGGTTCGGTCGGACCGGCGGGGCGGCCGCCGACCTCCAGGGCCAGCAGCCGGTCGCCGCCCTGCGCCGCCTCCCGGACCCTGTAGCTGGCGCCCGACACGTGGTAGCGGGACCCCCTGTCCAGGATCTCCTGGATCAGCCGGGAGATCTGGTCGCCCGTGGCCGGCACGGTGACGATCGTGTTGTCGAACGGCAGCACCCGGAAGAGGTCCCGCAGGGTGATGTCGCCGGCCATCAGGTCGTCCTGGATCGCCCCGGCGTTCAGCAGGGCGATCCGGGCCCCCGACGATCGACGCATGGCGTCGGCCACGACGTTGCCCAGGGTGGACTCGGCCTTGTACGCCCTGGTGAGCTCCGTCTTGGCCGACCCGAGCTTGACCCGCATCGGAGCCAGGTTCTCTCGCTCGTAGCCGTCCAGCTCCCGCGCCACGTTCCGGTCCGGCGCCGTCACCTCCGGGGAGACGATCTCCACGGCCGAGCCCGGTTCGGCGGCGTTCACGGCGCCTCCGGCGATCTCCAGGTCGAGGGTCAGCACCCGGGCACCGCCGGCGTCGGCCGGGACCCCGGCCACCACGGTCCGACCCCACTTCTGGGTGGAGAAACCGGTCCGGCCGTAGTCGATGCCCACCAGGACGTCGAGCTGGCTCTTCGACACAGCGTCGCGGATGGCGGGCACCGGCCTGTCCACCGGCAGCTTGGCCAGGGCCACCACCACGGTCGAGCCGGCCTTCTTGGCCGCCGCGGCCGCGGCCAGCACCGCGGTGAGATCGGGGTCCACCGTGACGCCGCTGACGACCTCCGGCGCCGAGATCTGCACGAGGCCCAGCGGCGCGACGCCGAGCATCGTCACCTTGATCCCCTCCAGATCCGTGGTGATCTCCCGGCGCACGCGCCTGGCCAGCTCGACGTCGGCGAACGTCAGGTTGGAGGCGAGGAAGGGGAACCGCGCCTGGGCGGTCCGCTCCTTGAGCACCGCCTGGCCGTAGATGAACTCGAGGTTCGACAGGAGGCTCGCCGCGTACGGCACGTGGTTCATCATCGCAACCACGATCTTGCCGGAAGAGGCGTGGCTCTCCGCCGACCCGGCCAGGTTTCCACCCAGGTCGACCACCAGCGTCGGCGAGCGGCCGGCCCTCTCGGCGATCAGCTCGTTGATCCTGGTGGTGAGGGCGGCGAACCCTCCCAGCGTCCGGGTGCGTCCCCGGGAGTAGTGGCGGACCTGAGGATAGAGGTTGCCCTTGAGCTGACCCGTGGCGATCAGGCTCAGTCTCCGCGTCTTCGGCGCCGGCTCCTCGGTGCACCCGGCCGCGACCATGACGATCGCGGCCGCAACGACCAGCGTCGCGATGAATCGCTTCTCCCCGGAGCAAGGCATGGTTTCTAGAGGTCCTCGGTCCGTTTATCGACCTCGGACTGAAGGTCTTCGTAGCCCTTCACGACCGAGGTCGTCTTTTCCGATGGGAGCTTGCCCTGGCTCACCCGCTCCCTGACCCTGGCGAGCTTCTGCCTCAGGAGGTCGCGGAACGGGACCAGGTTCGAGTCCTTGGCCTCCCTGACGAACCGCACCAGCTGGTTGAAGTTGTCGAACCGCGTCTGGGCGTCGTCGGCCTGCTCCGGCAACGCGTCCAGCACGGCCCGCACGATCACGGTGAAGTTGTCGAGCTTCCCCTTCCGGCGCGTGGGATTGTCGTACTGGTAGACGATCTCGTCGCGCCAGAACCGGAACCCGGCGCGCTCCACGTCCGCGGGCTTCTTCTGGGACTCGCCGGTCTCGACCTTGAGCCGGGTCCGGTTGTCGCCCTCCACGTGACCGGTCACGGACTGCACCTCCGCGAGCTTGATCCCGGGGCCGGTCTTGATGTCCCAGAGCCTCATGGCGGAGCCGACCTTGTACGTCTCCTCGGCCTTGTAGCCGCTCTCCGTGGCCTTCTCGCAGTAGAGGTTCAGATCGGTGCCGATGAACAGGCGGTCGCCGGAGCTGCCCAGCGTGGTCAGGTCGAGCCGCGGGCGGGGGCTGGAGCGCAGCCGGATCGCCCGGAGCATCTCGGAGAAGAACCCCTCCTTCTGCTCGAGGACCAGGGTCAGTCCGCTGTCCAAGGCGATGGTCCCCGAGAGGTCCCTGGCGCGGGCCTCGCCGGGGACCAGCAGACAGATCAACGATAGCGAAAGGAGTGCAGCGAGCGGCTTGATGGGCTTCATGATCGAGATCTCGAGGAGATGTCAGGACAAATTGTAGCACGGTCCGGCGGTGGGTCAACGGTCCAGGATCCGCAGGATCCCCCACCTGCGTCGCGGAGCTTGGCTTGTGATCAGGCGGCGGCCTGGATCCAAGGTCACGACGAGGGATCGTCCTTGTCGCGGGGGGGGCGCAGCGGAGTGGACGTGCAGATCTGGTAGGAGCGCAGGCGGCTCTCTTTCCGGGCCTCCTTGTACCGGGCGCCGGCGGTCAGGTTCGCCCTCTCCGTCTCGAGCCTCGCCAGCTCCTCCTTGATGGCGGCGCTGTCGCCGGCCAGGGGGGCGTAGCGCTCCTGGAAGGTCTCGAGAACGTTCCGGGCCCCGGCGAAGTCGCCCCGGTCCGCCTCCTCGATCGCCCTCTTGCGGGCCAGCACCGATTCCATCCGCACCACGTTCTCCACGACCCTCAGCAGCGGTCGCTCCTGGACCGCCCGCACCCCGGGAGCGTGGGTCGCCTCCACCGGGTAGGTGTGGGACTCGTGGCGCACCTCCCCCACCACCCAGTCGTACTCGAGCCGGACCTCTCCAAGGCGGACCCGGCCCGGTCCTGCGCCGGCCTTCACGACGACTCGGAACACGAGGATCTTCTCGTCGCCGCTGAGCAGGCTGCCCAGCGAGAGCTCCAGCGAGTCGTCCCGCCGGGTCACCGGCAGGTCGTTGAGCAGCGTGAGCCCTTGAGCCCCGGAGCCCCAGTGGAACATCGCCCTGAGATTCTGCGCCACCACGGCGAGAAGCCCCTGGAGCTCCTCCCGGAATACCGCCGGCGCCTGGTCCGGCGTCTTCACGTAGTGGAACGTCCCGTGCCCCGCCAGGGCCAGCGGCTGGAGCAGGTCCTCGTTGAAGTCGTTGCCGTACCCCAGGGTGGAGAGCTCCACGCCCTCGTCGCGGAAGGCGTGGGCCTGGGCCACCAGCCGTCCGGGCTCCACGATCCCCTGGTTCGCCTGGCCGTCGGTCAAGAGGAGCACCCGGCTGATCCGGCCCGGCGCCAGGTTCCGCTTGGCTTCCGTGACACCCAGGAACCAGCCCCCGGAGAGGTTCGTTCCGCCCCCGGGGCCGATCTTTCTGCTCTGCTCCTTCAGGGCGACCTTGTCTCTGGCCGGCCCCGCAGGCACGACCACCGTGGCGTCGTCGTCGAACGCGATCAGGGAGAACAGATCGTCCCGGGCGAGCTGGTCGATCAGCTGGCAGACCGCCCCGGTGGCCTGGGCGAGCTTCTCCCCGGCCATGGACCCGGAGCGGTCGATCACCACCACCACGTTCACCGGCTTGCGCCCCTCGGGGCGGGCCAGCTCCGGCGCCCTCACGACGAGCTGCACGTGCACGGCCTGATCGGCCTCGTAGGCCAGGATCTCTCGCTCCAGGTCCACCTTGACGTCCATCGACAGCTCCTTGGCCCGGGGGGGGGCACGTTCGCGGGTCCGGTGGCTCATCGTAGCCACGTGGGCCTGGGGCGTCAAGCGCGGCCTCCGGGCGCGCCCGGCGCCACGTCCCCGGCGATCCCCAGATCCGGCGCCTGTTTCGCGGAGGCGGGCCTGGCTGCAGAGTCGGCAAGGAAGTGGAATTGACTCACTTGAAGTCGCGCTCGGGAGAGAGAAGACATCGGGAGAGAGAAGAAAGAGGAGGGGATCCGGATCGAGGTCGCGCTCGGGGGCGCGACTCGGATCCGGCGAGGCGCCGGATCCTGGCGACCCCACGCCAGTTGAACCGCGACCACGACCCGGCTACGATGGAGGGGGAGCGCCATGACAACCACCGTCCCAGCGGGCAGCAAGATCCTGATCGTCGATTCGGAGACCGCCTGCCGCAGGTGGCTCGCGACCCTGGTGGCCAGCGCATCGTGCACGCCGCTGCTTTCGTCGACTCTGGAGCACGCCAGGGCGATCGTCCGGCGGGAGCTCCCCGCTGTGGTGCTCGCCGGCCTCGACCTCGAAGACGGCTCCGGCGTCGATCTCTCGGCCTTCATCCAGCAGGTGGACCCGACGATCGAGACGGTTCTCATGGTCGCCCATCGACCTCGCCGCGGTCACCGACGCCCTCGAGAAGGGGATCTCCGACTTCCTGGCCAAGCCGTTCGATGAAGAGCGGTTCATCCAGGTCCTCGAACGAGCGTTCGTCCGCCGGGAAGCCAACGGCGGGTCCGGGGAGACCGGTGGCCCGGCCCACGTGCTGGTCCTGGACGACGACCCGACGACCCTGGGTCTCGTCGGAGAGGTTCTGGGCCAGCTGGGGGCCACGATTCACCTTTCGGGTACCGTCGACGAGGCGCGTCGCCTCGCCGGCTCCGTTCCGCTGGACGTGGCGATCGTCGATCTGGTCCTCCGGGGCGAGAGCGGCACCGACTTCGTCCGGGAGCTGACGGCCGGAGCCCCTGACCTGCCGGTGGTGGCGATGGCCGCCTCGGTAGACCCCGTGGTCTCTCTCCAGGCGCTCCAGGCGGGCGCTCACACCGTGGTCGCCAAGGGCGTGACCGCCGACGAGCTGAAGCTGGCGGTCCTCTCGGCCGGCCGGTTCGGACGGGCTCTGAAGGAGAGCCGGACTCTCCGGCGCCGGCTCGCCGCTCATCGGGCCGGGCTGGACCATCTCCGGCGGTCCGAGAACGACCGGGCGGCCCGACGCGCCGGCGACACCGCCCGGGACGATCGACCCGGGACCGCTCCGGCCGGGCTGGAAACCCGGACCGAAACCCAGGGATCGCTCATGGTGCTGGAC
>JACQZM010000459.1:30288-39947 GCA_016213885.1 Candidatus Rifleibacteriota bacterium
GTGAGGCAGCTCAACCCCATGGCGGCCCGGCTCCTCTCGCTGGACCTCGACTCGACCAGGGGACAGGCGCTGGAGTCGCTGAGCGGGCTGACCGAGGTCCAGGACGTCGCGGTCCGGGCGTCGACGACCGGCGAGCCGGTGCCCGGTCTCGAGTTCGAGCGGGCGCTGAGCGGGATGCCCCGGACGCTGCGTTGCGGGGCGCTGCCCGGGATCCAGGCCGGCGCCGCCGTGGTGTTCATCCAGGACGTCACGGCCCAGAAGTGTCTGAAGGATCACGTCCGGAAGGTGGACTCCCTGGCCACCCTGGGGATGATCGCCGGAACGCTGACCCACATCATCCACAGCCCGGTGAACCTGGCCGCGAGCTACGTCAACGTCCTGCTGAAGGACCCGTCCGACGCGGCCAGGGTCAAGCAGTACGGCGAACGGATCCAGGGCTCTCTCAAGCGGGCGAGCGAGGCGTCGGCGCGGCTTCTCTGGCTCGCCCAGGGGCCGGAGCCCACGACCGACTCGTGCGATCTGCATGCCATCGTCGAGAGGGCTTGCGAGCTCCTGGAGAAGCAGCTGACCCTCGGGTCCCACGAGCTGTTTCTGGACCTCGCGGCGGAGGTCCACGAGACCGTGGGAGACCCGGTGATGCTGGAGCTGCTGTTCCTCGGACTGATCGTCCACGTGATCGACCTGGCCGGCCGGCCCGGCCAGCTGCTGATCGCCTCGCGCCACCGCCCTCCCATGCTCGAGGTGACGATCCGGCACGACGCTGTCACGGAGATCCCTGGCCAGGAGCGAGGCGGCGCCGGCGCGTCCACGGCGACCTCCACGGACTTCCCCGCGCTGGTCATCGGCAGGAACTTCGTCGAGCGGGCCGGGGGCGCCATCGATTTCGCCCCGGATCCGGAGGGTCGGCCCACCCTGGTCGTCCTGGTGCCCTTGCTCAGGACCAGACAGCCGGTCAGCCTTCCCGACGCGTCGTCCTGACGGGCGACCCGTGGGGCCCGCCGGCTCGGTCGACCGCACCCGAGTCGTTCTCGAGGCCGCCGGACAGGACCGGTCCAGCGGGGGGGGGCCCGCCCCTGTCGCTCCACGGGTCGCCGCGAAGAAGAAGAGGCTGGTTCAGCGCGTCGCGGGGGTCGTCGACAGACTCTCCGGCCCGGAAAGACCCTGGGCGCTCGACAGGGTCTCCTTGGCCCTGGCCAGACGGTTCAGCATCTCCACGGCGGCCGGCGCGGCCCGGGCGACGGGCGTCGCGGGCAGCCGGGTGAGGAGGCGCTCCGCCTGCGTCACGGCCCGCTGCCGAACCGACCGGTCCGGGGTCGACGCAAAGACCTGGGCGTCGATCTCGACCAGCGATACGACCCAGAGAAGGGCCCCCGAGGCCCCGGAACGCTGGAGCTCGTTCATCAGTTCGTCGACCCGGTCGAGTACCCGCTCTGTCAGCTCCGACAGCTTCCGATGGGGTCCACCCGCATCGGAACCCGACTTCGACCTGATCTTCGTCATGAGCCAGCCGGCGACCTTCAGCAGCCGGATCCGCTCCATGAGGACCCTGTCGTTGGCCCCCGGCGGGCGTTCGAGCCGCGCGAACCGACCGCACCAGTCGATCAGCTCCGCCGCGAAGGGCAGTCCATCGCCGACGAAGTCTCGTCTCAGCCATCGGATCTCCGACCGGGCGAGTGCGGTGAAGGCCTGTCTCCAGGGATCGGCGGGCACCACCCCCACGGAGCGATCGATCCGGTCCAGGAGCCGGGTCCACCGGGACCCCAGGGTGCTCAGCACCTCCGTCTTCTTGAAGGGACCCAGGGCCACGCTGGTCGCGTCGAGAAGGTACAACCAGGCGGGCCCGGTCGTTCCGACCCGGTCGTACGTTCGAACCAGCGCCGCGAGCTCGTCGGCCAGCAGTGCGAGCAGCTTCACCTGCCTGGAGACCGCCGCGGACCGGTCGTCCCCCTCTCCGACCAGCGCGAACGGCTCCAGCTGCTCCTCGAGCTGCTTGGCCAGGACCATGAGCTTCTCGATCCCCGGAACCTCCCACCGTGCGGTCAGCTCGCGGCGCGCGGTCGTGGCCGCCGCGTCGAGGCATCCGAGAAGGGGCGACGTGGTGGTCGTCGCGGGGCTCGTGGAGAAGAGAGGGTCGGCGAGGCGTTCCGGCACCAGTGCGGTCAGCCGACTCCTCGACAAGCCGAGCCTGACGACCCCTCGTCCCAGCGCCCGCTGAGCGGCGCCGCTCCTCGGATCCGGGCCCGGCCCGGCAGCCCGGGCCGTTCGTTCGAGGTGCCAGGCGGGCACGGCCTCGATCAGTCCGTTGAGCGATTCATGGAGTCGCCTCCCGGCAGCCAGGCCGCCCGGCTCGGCCGCGGAGCGCGCGACGCGGTCTTGCTTGGGGCGCTCGCCAGCCGGGCAGGTACGCCGTGCGAGCGCCATCACGAGCTTCTCCAGCACATCGACGCTGGGCCGCCGGGGCGTGACCCGGGACGACGCCGGGATGGCGCCGTCGACGGGATGCCTGAGCTCCTCGAGCCGGTGCAGCAACGCCGAGACCGCCTGCTCGCCCTCGGGAACGTACCCGCCGGTCCCGTGATCCGGGGTGCCCGGGCCGGGTGGACCGGAGACCGGGCGTCCGCGGCCGCCAGGCAGCACCGCCCTCTCCAGCGCGGCGAGCCCGGCGGGCTCCTCGAGCTCGTTCATGTAGTGGATGTCCACGAGGTTCAGCGTGGGACGATCGCGCAGCCGGCTCAGAGCCTCCCGGGCCAGCCGGTGGTCCGCGACCACGGCCTCGTACTGAAACCGCCTGAGATGGACCGAGCCCAGCAGGGCGTGGACCCTCCCGACCAGCAGCGGAGGCACCGCTGCCCGGCTCTCGTGAAGTCGGTCGAGGAGGTCGTGCAGCACCAAGACGCGCCACTCCTCCCAGTCGACCCTCACGCCTCGCAGCTCCGCGTCGTCCCCGCGCCACTCGTTGACATCCATCGCCTGGAGCGCAACCTCGAAGAGGTCCGAGAGCGGCCGGGAGTCAGCCCGCTGGAGCGCGAGGTTCAGGGCGAACATGAGCAGCTCCTGGCCGCCGAGTTCCCGCATCGTGGGGTCCCGATCAGCCAGGTCGTCGGCCGTCAACCCCTGGGCCAACCAGACGCCCCGGGACATCCAGTAGAGCGGGTCATCCGCCGCTGCCTCGTCACCCATCACCGGGAACTCGCGATCGAGAAGCCCCGACAGGTCGGAGCCCGAGTGATGCTTGAGGAACAGGGCGGACTGGCACAGGAGCTCGGCCAGGCCCGGCCGCCCGTCCGCCCAGCCCCACAGCCCTGTCCGACGCTTCGGGGGCGCGTTTCTGAACGATCGCACGGCGGACTGGAGGGCCTCGACGATCGACCTCAGCGACGGGCCCGACCCCGCGGCCCGGTCACGGCCCGGCGCCTCGATCAGCGCGTGGGCTTCCTGGACCAGACCGAGCGCGCGGCCGATGGCGACCCGCTCGGGCGAGTGCGTGGCGGCAGCGGCCGGGCTCCCGGTCTCCCCGGTCGACGGGGAGGCGAGAGCGGTGGGCGGAGCGGATCGCCCGGCCGGGCCGTGACCGAAGCGAGGGGGCCGCAGGGCGATCAGCCCGACGAGGAGGACGGCGCCGAGGGCGATACCGACGACCCGTCGAGCCGTCGGACCGGCCCTGGCAGCGCCGACCGGAGCGCAGAGCGTCGACCGGTCGGAGGCGGCCCGGGAAGCGATGCGAACCGTGCCGGGCCGGGCCTCCCCCTCCGGCGTCGCCCGCTTCGACCCCGGGCCCGGTCGCTGGCTCGATGCGGGCTCGCCGGCCGGGGCGCGCCGGAGGCTCCGGAGCAGCTCGTCGATGGTCGGCCGCCGGGACGGCTCCTTCTCCAGCGCGGCGAGCGCCAGGGAGGACAGGAGCGGATCCGCTCCCGGCCGGACGGTGCGCGGCGGCGGCACCGGGCTCTCCAGGTGGGCCTTGAGCAGATCGAACAGGACCGGGGCCTCGAAGGGAGGATGGCCCACGGCCAACACGTACAGGAGGACCCCGGAGGCGTACACGTCCGTGGCCGGCGTGGGGCTCTCGCCGCGAACCTGCTCCGGCGCCATGTACTCCGGCGTCCCCAGCATCTGACCGGTCCTGGTCCGGTGGATCCGCCCCGCCAGGTCGCGGGCGATCCCGAGGTCCACGAGGATCGCCCGGTCCGTGGCGTCGACCAGGACGTTGGACGGCTTCACATCGCGGTGCACGATGCCCTCCCGGTGGAGCGCCGCAAGGCCCGAGAACAGGTCGATCGCGATCAGCCGAGCCCTTTCCGGCGGGAGCGGGCCCGGCTCGAGGATCGAGGCGAGCGACCTTCCCTGGATCAGTTCGTAGACGATGTACGCCACCCCGGCGACCACGTCGAAATCCAGGACCTGCACGATGCCGGGGTGACGGATCCTGGCGGTCAGGCGGGCCTCGTCGATGAACCGCTGACAGAACTCCCGGTCCGCGGAGGCATGGTGAGAGAGCAGCTTCAGCGCCACCGGCCGGCCGAGGGACCGCTGGGTGGCCCGGTACACCACTCCCATTCCCCCCTCGCCCAGCGTCTCGTGGATCTCGAACCGACCGAGAATCTCGTCAGGGATCTGCATGATGCGAGGTCACTCTCTTGCCGGTCACATCATAACCCGGGCAGTCCCGTGCCGGCGTCCCAGAATGGGACACCCGACACCAAATGTCCCGGCGCCGGCACGCCCGGGCCGGGAGGCGAGACTGGCACCATCCTTGCCTCGCCCTGGAGCATCGGAGGTGACGCGATGTCGAACCCGAGATCCGTCGAAGGATCCGGTCTGCTGGCCGCAGTGCTGCTCCTGGGCGGTCTGCTGACCGCGACGCTGATCCACGTGGCGTCCACAGCCCGGCAATCGACCGCCTGGGCGTCGAAGAACCGGGGGCTGCGGCAGTCGTGGATGGCTGCTGATCTGGCCGCCCAGGGGATCGTGGCGGCCTGGGCCGCCAACGGCCGGGCGCCATCGTATGCGGATCTCGCCAGGCCCGGTAGCCCGCTTGCGGCCAGCGTCCCGCCCCGCACGGCGCTCGCGATCCGCGAGCTGTTCGGGCTGGTGATCCTCGACGTCAGCGCGTCAGCCGCGGGTTCGCGGCCGTCGCCATCGAGCCCCGGCTGGTGGACCGAGGGGCTGACGGCCATCGTCGTCACCACGCGTCCCGCGCCTGGCGTCCCGGGTCCGCGATCGCGAGTTCGCTTCCACTGGGCCTGGAAGGCGCCCGTGCTGGGCGTGGACCCGACCCCTCGCTTCGCCGCTGCCCCTGCCACGTGGGAAGAGCTCGACTAGGACAGCTCTCCGGAGGTTTCGGCATCGGCAGCCCGACGACTGCCCAGGACCTTCGAGAGCGATGAACCAGGAACCCGCAGAGGAGGTACTGACCGATGAAGGACCGAGGATCGAGCCGCCTGGCGTTTACCCTCGTCGAGGGGCTCGTGGCGCTGATGATCGTGGCGCTCTTTCTCTCCATGGTGATGGCGCTCGCTCGCGGCGCGTGGAGGGCGACGGCGCAGGCCCCCACCGCGGCGTGCGCTCCGGGCACGGCCGAAACGCTCGTTGCGGTCGCCCGGCTCGCAGCCAGAGGAGACCTGCCCGACACCGATACCCAGACGCTGCTGACAGGCACGGCAGCCCTGGCGAGCGATCCGGTGGGCGGGGAGCTGATCGGACGTGCCGTGGCGAAGGACCTGCGCGTGTGGCTGGGGGTACGCGCGCTGGATCACGGCCTCTCGGCGGTCACCATCCGGATCCTGGATCGCGAAGGCCGCCTCCTGGAGACGGCCGCAGGAGCGCTCCGATGACGACGACCGGCTCGCGCCGACCCGGTATCACCCTCGTCGAGGCGCTTCTCGGGGCCGCCGTCGCAGGGGTGGTCCTGGCCACCATGTCCATCCTCGCGTTCCAGGCCACGACGCACGCCGGTGAGCGAGCCGGCGATGCACGGCGGCTGGCTGCGCGGGACCTGCTGGAGCTCGCCCTGCGCCGCGACGTCCGCCGGATCGCCGGCGGCGTGCAGGGAGTGTCGATCGACCCCGATGCCAAGACGATCGATCTGGCCGTGCTGGATGGCCGAGCCGGCCGCTTCGAACGCGTCGTGTACCGGGTGGACGGTTCCGGACGCATCCGCCGGAACGACAAGCCGCTGGGCGATGCCATCGTGACGTCGCTTGAGGCCACGGTGGAGGCGCCGCTGGTTCCCGGGTCCCCCGGGCGGCTCCAGATCAAGCTCGAGATCGCCGACAACCGCCGCGACGGCCCGGCCCGGCCCCGACTCGATCCGCAGCGCGTGCCGTCCGTTCTCTGTATCGTTCACGTTCTCGACGATGGGGAGGTCTCGTGATGAGTCCTGCGACCCTGGTGCGCCTGGTATCGATGACGCTCGTCCTGATGGTCCTGGTGAGCGGTCCGGCAGCCGGCCAGACTCCGCCGATCCTGGCTCTCATCGCACCGCCGGCACAGCCGAGAATCCTGACGCCCGGTACGGACCGGGACCGGTCGCCGGCACGCAGCCTGCCGGCGTTGCCTCCCGGGGCGCTCGTGTACTCGGCCGGCCCGGGCGCGCCGCCTGTCGTCATCGTTCCGGCCGCCGAGAAGAACGCCAGCTTCGAGCTCGTGCTGCTGATCCTCGCCGAATCGTGCCTCGCCCGGCCGGAGTGGCTGTCCGACCTGATCGTCTCGGCCCTCGCGACGTACGTCCGGGGGCTGGCCACGCCTCCGGAGCGCCTGGCGTTCGCGAACCGGGTGTCGACCTACCCGCATGTCCGGGAGTACCTGAAGTCACGACTGACGCCGGCCTGGGTCGGGCGCGGCTCGCCGGAACCGCTCGATGCCTCCACGATGCGAGATCGCATGGCCATGGAGCTCATGGATCAGGTCGAGCTGGTCCTGTCGAGGCTTCGCTCGAGCGGCAGCTCGAACGACTTCCTCGACCTCTGCGAACGGGCGCTGATCGCGACGCTGCAACTGCCGTCGGAGAGCTACCAGCGCCAGCGTCTCGTGGACCAGCTCATGGCGCGCCCCGAGATCCGGCGGCTCCTTGCCGGCAAGGACGCGGCGATCGACCGGTATGTCCGAGATGGAATCCTGCAGAGCACCCCGGAGCAGAGCCGCCGCGTGCCCGACTGGGAGAACAGAACGTTGGAAGCGCTCGAAGGGCGTCTGGCCAGCCCGGTCCCCCTGCCCGCGGGCGGTCCGGTCGTGACGTTGGCGATGTACGCGCGAACGCTGAAGTCCAGAACGGACCGCGGGTCGTTCATCGAGAACGCCGCCCGCTTCCCCCTGGTCCGGGCGAGGTATCTCGATCAGCGCCTCGTCGAGAGATACCTTGCCGCGGTGCCGTGATACCCTCCCGGGTGACAGGCCCGGGGGTGGCGGATATACTGTGCTCGTGGCGGGCTTCCTGGTCATACTGCTCCGATCGGAGGCGGTCACGGTGGTCCCGCTCGAAGCGCCGCGCGTGATCATCGGGACCGACGAGGACGCCGACGTGCGACCCCCTGCCGATGCGCCGTGGCCGGGCCGACTCGCCATCGCCACCCTCGGCGCGTCTCACGAGCTGACCTCGGACGGGCCGGTCCATCCCACCCTGGCCGGCCGGACCGTCCGGCGGCACCTGCTCCGGCCCGGCGACTCCCTGGGGCACGGCTGCTACGAGCTGAAGTTCGTGGCGGCGGCCGGTGTGACGCCGGCGCCTCGCCCGGCCGCGCCCGGGCGGCGGCAGGAGCTGAACGCGCTCCTCGTCCTCGCCCGTCGGTGCCACGCCCGTGTGGGCACCGAGACGCTCCTGGAGGAGGTGCTGGAGTGCCTGCTGGAGCTCTGCAGCGCCCGTCGAGGCTGCGTCCTGTTGACGAAGGACGAGATCGAGGCGCTGGGCTGGGAGCCCGGGGAGCCGACCCTGCCGGTCTGCGTCACGGGAACCTCCGCTCGCTTCACGGTCGCGGTCTCGCGCCAGATGACCGGGACCGGACCGGATCCGGTGAGCCGACAGGTCCTTCAGAGGGTGGGTTCGACGGGCACGTCGCTGCTGGTTCCGGATGTCGCGCGAGACCCGGCCACCCGGGCGAGCGCCAGCCTGGCCGTCCAGGGGGTGAGGTCGGTGCTGGCGGTTCCCTTGAAGAGGGCCGGACAGATGGTGGGCCTCATCTACATCGATAGCCTCGGGTCGCGCCGGCCGCTCGCGATCGAAGACCAGCAACTTCTGGAGGGAGCCGCGGAGCACGTCGTGGCCGCCCTGACCAGCACGGCGCAGCAACGCCGGCTGGAGCGGGAGGCCCGCTCGGCTCGAGCCGTGGCGCACCAGGAGTCCGCCCGGCACCACGATCCGACCGGTCTGGTCGTGGCCAGCTCGTCCATGGCCCGTGTCATCGATCAGCTCGTCCGCGTCGCCGTGCAGGACACCACGGTTCTGCTCCTGGGCGAGTCCGGCACGGGCAAGGAGCTGCTCGCCCGGGTGCTGCACCAGCGCTCACCGCGTCATGCAGGCCCCTTCGTCGCCGTGAACTGCATGGCGTTCGCGCCCGATCTGGTGGAGTCGGAGCTCTTCGGGCACGAGAAGGGTGCCTTCACCGGCGCCACCGCCGCGCACATCGGACGCTTCGAACTGGCTCACGGTGGGACCCTCTTTCTGGACGAGGTGGGGGAGCTGGACCCGCGGGTGCAGGTCAAGCTCCTGAGGGTGTTGCAGGAGAAGACCATCGAACGAGTGGGCTCGGGCCGCTCCCGGGCCGTCGATGTGCGGCTCGTCTGCGCCACCAACGCCGATCTGAAGCGTGCCATCGCCGCGGGCCGCTTCAGGGAGGACCTGTACTATCGCATCGCCGTCTTCCCGATCCGGATCCCGCCGCTGCGGGAGCGTCCCGATGACGTACCGGCGCTGGTCGAGCACTTCCTTCGCGACCTCTCGACGCGCATGGGCCGCGTCATCGGGGAGGTGGAGCCTGAAGCGCTGGCGCTCTTCTCGAGGTATCCCTGGCCGGGAAACGTGAGGGAGCTCCGCAACGTCATCGAGCGGGCGTTCGTGCTCGCCCGATCGTCGGTGCTGACGCGAGCCGTGCTTCCGGATGACCTCGTCCAGGGAGTCTCGCCGTCGGCAGCTCCACCGGCAGAGCCGCAGGAGGCGCCCGCGTCCCGTCTGACCTTCGCCCAGGCGCTCCAGGAGTTCGAACGTACCCTGATCCTCGGCCGGCTGCGGGACAACGACGGGAACGTGGCGCGGACCTCCCGGGATCTGGACCTGCCGAGGTCCACCCTGTACCGGAAGCTGCAGGAGTGGGGCAAGCTCCGTCGGACCGGTCCAGGCCACGGATCGGCCGACCACGACGGCGCCACGACCGGCCCGTCGCGGAGAGGCCAGGACCCTGGATCGAGCTGATGGCAGCGGCAGACGGTCCCGGTCCGCTGTGCCCCGCGGGCGAGATGCCGCCGGAGCTCCTTTGTCGCTACCGGCCGCTGGGGCGCCTGGGGTCGGGCGCCATGGGCGTGGTGCTGCAGGCGCGATCCCACGAGACCGGCGAGCTGGTGGCCATCAAGCTCCTGCGGGATACCGACAACTGCGAGCTGGTCTCCCGGTTCCGGCGCGAGGGCCGGCTCTCGTTCAAGGTCGACCATCCGCACGTCGTGAGAGTGCTGCA
>JACQZM010000460.1 GCA_016213885.1 Candidatus Rifleibacteriota bacterium
ACTTCAATCCGGATCCCCTCCTCTTTCTTCTCTCCCCCGAGCGCGACCTCCAACCTGATACTCTCCTCTTCATCTCTCCCGAGCGCGACTTCTAATGAATCCCCTCCACTTCCTTGGTGACTCTGCAGCCAGGCCGGGGCCTGATCGCAAGACCGACTCCGCGAAACAAGTGGGAGATCCTGGAGGACCAAGATTCGCCCTGGAAGTCGGAGTAGCTTCCGCGGTGGGCCGGCACACGAGGAACGGGAACGGGGACGCGTAACGCGAACCGCGGGCCGAGCCGCAAGGAGGCTGCGCCCCCCGGCGCTCCGTGGTCCTCGATGAACGGATCGGCCAGGTGGCTCGACGAACCGGTCCGGTTCGTGCCGCCTTGATTCCCCCGGGCTCACCGTGATAGGATCAAGCCCTTTCCAGAAGCGCTGTCCAGGGGAGGTCGGCGTCGGGCGTGGAGTGGTTTTTCGAGTTCATCCAGTCCGGTTCCTTGGGACGGCGGTCGCTGCGGTTCCAGTTCGGCATGACGATCCTCGTCATCGCCGTGGTGGCGACGGTGATCCTCCCCTACTACGCGGTCCGCGTGTCCTCGCAAGCCTCGGCCGACCGCGCCGCGGCCGACGCCACGGCGTTCGCCCGGTCGGTGGTCGACTCGGTGCGGGCCCAGGTCGCCGGCGCCGGCTCATTGACCGTATCCGACCGGACCGGACTCTTCCTCCGTTGGACCGCCGGTCTTCCCGACATCATCTACGTCAGGGTGCTCGACGCCTCGGGAACCGGTCTCGCACAGTACCCGGAACGGCCAGCGGTGGACTCGCCGGCCCCGGTCAGGTCGACCTCCGGTGCGTCCGGCATGGGCGTCGCCCCGGTCGTGACTCAGGTAGAGCACCGCCTCGACGTGGTCGTCCCGGTGATCAGCCAGACCGGGAACCTCCTGGGGTTCATCCAGCTCGGCCGCCGGATCAACGGGGACGACGACCACTTCTTCCGCCACTGGCTGGGGCTGATGCCAGGGGCTGTCCTGGTCTTCCTCATCGCCGGGATCCTGGGCCTGCGCCTGGTCCTGAGGATCGGCACCGGGTTGCTGGAGATCACCGGCACGGTGACCGCGGGGGCCACGACCGGCCGGCTGAGCACGATCGAGCACATCGCGTCGAGGCCGCTCCCGGAGGGGCCCACGGACAACGAGCTGGTCCTCTTGAGCCGCGCCTACAACCGGCTGGCGGAGATGATCCGGAAGCTGACCGCCCAGGCCCAGACGATCGCCCGGGACGACCAGGAGTCGTCGGTGCTC
Source organism: Candidatus Rifleibacteriota bacterium (assembly GCA_016213885.1). Taxonomy (GTDB): domain Bacteria; phylum Muiribacteriota; class UBA6191; order JACPRK01; family JACQZM01; genus JACQZM01. The sequence continues at coordinate 1,286 of JACQZM010000460.1, forward strand.
GACGAACGCATCCCCGGCGACCTGGGCGCCGCGTTCGCCCGCATGGTGGACAATCTGAGGGGGTTGACCGCCCAGGCCAAGACCATCGCCAGGGGGGAGATCTCCACGCCGATCCTGGAGGGCACCAGCGAGGGCGACCTGGGAAAGGCGTTCGCCCAGATGCTGGACACGCTGAGGCGGATCGCGCTCCAGGCCCAGGCGATCGCCAGCTGCGACCTCGAGGCCGCGGTGCTGCGTAGCTCCGCCAGCGGGGAGCTGGGCAGCACCTTCTCCCGGATGGTGGTGTCGCTCAGGGAGATCCTCGGGCAGATGAGCGAGGCGGCGGCCCATCTCTCCAGGGCCTCGCAGCGCGTCGAGGGGCTGTGCGCCAGTCAGCTGGAGGCCTCGTCCCACCAGGCGTCGTCGGTGAACGAGACCTCCACGGCGATGGAGCAGATGGACGCCACGGCGAGTCACATCGCCGAGACCGCGAGCAAAGTCGTGAAGGTCGCCGGCGAGACGCTGGCCGCGGCCGAGGCGGGCAAGAACGCCGTGGAAGAGGTCGTCGAAGGGATCCAGGAGATCCGCACGTTCAACCAGCAGAGCGCTCGCCTGATCGGCGATCTGGGCCGCCGCAGCCAGAAGATCGGCGAGGTGCTGGGGATCATCAACGAGATCGCCGGGCAGACCAAGCTGCTCTCGCTCAACGCCGCCATCGAGGCCGCCAGGGCCGGGGAGGCCGGTCGGGGGTTCGCGATCGTGGCGATCGAGGTGAGGAAGCTCGCCGACAACGTGGTGCGCTCGACCCACGAGATCGAGCGCATGATCAGCGACATCCGCGGCATGGTGAACCAGGTCGTGGCCTCGACCACCGCGGGCCAGCAGCGGGTGGAGGCCGGGGTCGGCAAGGCCGAGAGAGCGGGCCAATCGCTGGCTCAGATCCTGGAGATGGCCCGCCGGACCACGGAGTTCGCCCAGCACATCTCGGTCTCCACCCAGCAGCAGAAGGACGGGTCCGATCAGATCGTGTCGGTCATGCGGGACATGGTCTCGGTCTGCACCAGGACGGCGGACAACGCCCGGGAGACCGCCCAGGCCGCGTCCGAGCTGGGCGAGCTGTCGAGCAGCCTGAACAAGGTGGCTGCCCGGTTCACCATCTACCGCCGGTTCGGCGCGACCGACCGATCGGGCGAAGGGTTGACGATCGGCGCGTCACCGTCGAGGCCGGTGGCCGACACGGCCTCCCTGCTGGCCTCCCTGAAGCAAGACTAGCTCGGGGCGGGCTCCGGGCGTGCTCGAACCCCCCGCCTCGGGCCTCATTGACACCTGACACTACGGCCTACGGCCGTACGACCCCGAAAGGCCAAGCCGTTCCGGCGTGCCTTCCCGACGAGAAGCGGGGAAACAGGACGCCCACCGCCTTGGGCCGTCCAGGGGCGGAGGACGAGCGGGGGAGACAGCGCCTGTCTTCGACACACCGCCGCACCACCAGCCGACCGCGGACTGTAACTGGCGGATGGAGGCGAGAAAGCAAGCCCTTCAAGCAACCAATGACCCTGCCTTCCTTGGCCCCAACGGGGCCTTCCGATACGTCTCTCGCCCCCCTTTGGGGGGCAGGCCAAGGCCACGGGCTATGCCCGTGGTCGATCACTTGAAGTCGCGCTCGGGGCGCGACTCGGATCCGGCGAGGCGCCGGACCTTGGGTGTTACTCCGCCGGCAGATCCCGGGGCTGGGGGCGGTATGGCGTCACGCTTGGCGTCACGCTTGGCCAGGGGGACCACTGGCTGGCCTTCGAGAGGAATCGCGAGAAACCTCTGGGTTCCGTGTTCGGGAGATCCGCTTCACTCGTGCGTACTACCACAACGAGAATCCCGCAGAGCCATGCGCATGACCGCGTTCATCGACTCATCCAGGAGCTGCGCCGTCTCCGCAAGGCGCCTGGCGTCTGGTTCTCCCAGGTACAAGATCAGCTGGCGATGTCCAGTTCGGGCACGGTTCGAGCCTGCCATCCACGCGCCCCCCAATGTCTCTTGGCGACATACACTCACGAAGGTAGTATCATACTAGTATACTAAGTGTCCACCCCGCGCGGAGAATGTTCCCGGAGGCGAGCAGGTTTCGCAGGGGCCTCCTCGGCTCAAGATCGGTCGGCGCCCCGGGGACTCAGGACCGACCTCGAGGCGCAG
>JACQZM010000188.1:0-4267 GCA_016213885.1 Candidatus Rifleibacteriota bacterium
AGCAGAACGTCGAGCTGATGGGCGGCCGCCTCGACGTCGCCGGCGAGCCGGGCAAGGGATCGGTCTTCTACTGCGAGATCCCGACGACCGTGCTCGCGGCCGGCGCGCTCCCCGTGGAGAATGCGCTGCGGCGCGTCACCGGTCTGGCGCCCGGGCAGCCGGTCCGCCGCCTGCTGATCGCGGAGGATCAACCGGAGAACCGCCTGCTGTTGCACCGGCTCCTGGAGCCGCTGGGGTTCGAGGTGTGTGACGCGGTCAACGGGCGGGAGGCGGTCGCTCTGGCCGGGGAGTGGCAACCGGCGCTGATCTGGATGGACATCCGGATGCCGGTGATGGACGGGAAGGAGGCGACGCGACGGATCCGGGCCACGGCCCATGGCGCCCGCGTCAAGATCGTCGCGCTCACCGCTCACGCCCTGGAGGAAGAGCGACGGGAGATCCTGGCCGCCGGGTGCGACGACTGTCTCTGCAAGCCGTGCCGGGCGACCGAGATCTTCGACGCGCTGGAAAAGCACCTGGGGGTGCGGTTCGTGCGCGGGGGCGAGCTCTCCCAGGGCGCGGGCAGCCAGGCCATCTAGGCGACGGCGGAGAAGCTGAGGAGGCTTCCCCCCGAGTCGCGCCGGGACGAGTCCGGGGCCCGGACGACGCCCGCGCGGATCACGGAGGAGCCTTGGCCGAGTACAAGATCCTGGACAGGCTGGGGGACGGCAGTTGCGGCGTCGTCTATCGAGCCCTGCAGGTCGAGCTTCATCGCGAGGTGGCCTTGAAGATGATCCGGTCGGGGCTGTGGCAGGCTGGTGAGACCCACGAGCGCTTCAGCCGGGAGATCCGTGCCTGCGTCGAGCTGGCCCACCCGAACATCGTGAAGGTCTTCGACGCCGGAGTCATGGAGGGCCAGCTCTTCATCGCGATGGAGCTCATCCAGGGCATGACGCTCCTCGACATGCGCTGCGAATCCGGCCCCGTGGCGATTCCGAGAGCGGCTCACCTGATCGGTCAGGCCGCGGATGCGCTCGCTCACGTCCACGAGAGGGGGCTGGTCCACCGGGATGTGAAGCCGGCCAACCTGATGGCCGACAGGAGCGGCCACGTCACCCTGATGGACTTCGGTCTGGTCAAGATGCTCGACGCGACGCTGCTCACCGGGGAGGGCGCGACGATCGGCACTCCCCGGTACCTGGCTCCGGAGGGTTTCGACAGCCGGGACGTCAGCCCGGCCCAGGACGTCTGGGCCCTCGCCCTCACGATGCACGAGCTGATCATCGGCAAGCCCTGGATCGAGGGGCCGGTGCCGAGGCTCCTCGCTGCGATCCTGGGCAAGGAACCGATCACGCTACGGACCGAGGCGCCACACGCGCCCGAATCGCTTCTCGAGCTCCAGGCTCGCGCCCTGGAGCGCGATCCGAAGAGGAGGCTCACGGCGACCCAGTATCGGGACGGCCTCGGGGAGATCGCCGATCGGTCCGCGCCCGCCTCCCGGTGCGCAAGGGGCGGGCCGGAACCGAGGCGTGGGCCGAGCCCGCCGCGCAGGCCGGGGCCGATGCAACCTGTTCGGGCCGGGGCCGAGCCACGGACACGGAGGAGCTTCTGGCCGGTCGCCGCCTCCCTCTCCCTGGTCCTCTTCGGGCTCGCGTTGGGGATCCGGTCCCGCGTCGTCGTGCCGGTTGCCTCCCCGTCCCCGGCTACCGGATTCGAGCCGCGTCTCCAGCGACCGTGGTTCCCGGGACACCGCTCTCTGGCGACGCGGTTCGCCCACCCACCCCCGCCGGGAACGGCGGTGGAGCTCGTCGCGGCCGGCCGGACCCTGGCGCGTACGGCGCCCGATTCTGACGGCGCGGTCCGGTACGACGACCTGGAGCCGGCCCTCGCGGCCGGGCTCCGGGTCGTGATCCCGGGGCAGGGGAGCCCCGGCGGCCTCTTTCCGGGCACCACGCCATCGGCGGCTGGAAAGACCGGCACGGGCTGGGTCGCAGGGAGTCGGCCCCGGGCGATGCCTGGTTCCGGTACGAGTTCATGGGGCTCCGGCCGTCCACCGACTACAGACTCGACATCATCGAGAAGGGCGGTTGGGCCAGCGTGGCCAAACTGAGGTTCCGCACCCCGCCGGGCACCCATGCCCAGGCCGTGGCGGAGGTGATCGAGATCTTCGATCGTCGACCGCGGAATGCTGCCGCCGAGGCCGAGTACCTCACGTCCCTCCCCCCCAAGGGCGCGTACTTCCGGCTCTTCCCCGACACCCGGGTGGCGGCCCCCTTCACCCGGTACCTCAAGACCTCCGACCCGGAAGCCATCGCGTCGGTGAGCCAGTTCTGCTGGCTGGCGAAGAACCTGCGGGATCGAGAGATCGCCGGCGCTCTTTTGCCGCTACTGGAGCACCCTTCGATGGCGTCCCATTCTGGAGCCATCCTCGAGGCGCTGGCCGCCTCACGGCATCCCAAGGGTCTGTCGATCGCGCTCTCCATGGTCGATCGAGTGTCGTATCCCGAGCACGCAGCGGCGGTCGGCACGATCCTGCAACGGTCGGGAGACCCACGGCACTGGAGCGTCCTCGCGTCGATCCTGACTCGATACCCATCTTGGTGGCATCTCCTGAAGCCCATGGTATCGCTCGATCGGGAGCGGACGCGGCGGCTCGCGCTGGACTGGCTCGAGGTCCCCCAGGGAGACCGAGTCCGGACGGAAGCCGCGATCCATGCTCTGACCCGGCTGGCCGACGCGGACGCTGCCCGCCGCCTCACCAGCCTCTTCCGGGTTCCGTCCGCCGGCTCCTGGCGCGAGACCCTTCTCCAGTCATTCGTCGCCCAGGACACCGACGAAGCCCGCGCCGGCCTGGTGCGGCTCGTGCTGGCAGCCCGAGCGGACTCGAGCGGGCTGGGCTGTCTGTGGGCCGCCACGCGCCTGGGGATCGGCCAGGCTGTCCCGCTCGCCGCCCGGATGGCGCGGGTTTCCGGCGACGCGGCTGTTCGCCGTGACGGGATCGTCTGTCTGGCGCTGCTCGAAGAACGATCGGAGGTTCCACTCATCCGTCGGGCTCTCGAGGATCCGGATCCCGCGGTGTCACAGGCGGCCGCTTGGGCCCTGGGTCGGCTGGGCGACTCGCCCTCGGTTCCCCGCCTGCTCGCCCGAGCTCTCTCGTCGGCCGACGTGGGTGGTGTCGCGACCTGGTCTCTGGGGCAGGTTGGAGGCAGGGAAGAGGCGATCGCGCTCCGGGCCCTCTTCGTCCGCCTCGAGGGTTCTCCGGCCGCCTCCGACCAGACCCGTCTCGGCATGGTCGCCTGGGCCCTGGGCGAGCTGGGAGACGCCACGTCCGCGGGGAAGATCCGGTTCGTCGCCGGGGAGAAGCGGTTCTCGCCGTTCGCCCGGGCCTGCGCCCGAGAGGCCCTCCTCCGGCTCGCGGAGATTCGATCGGAACCCATCGGTTCCCTCGCCCGGACCGCTGTGCCCCGCGCGCTCGTCCGCTGCGTCTTCCCGTTCGTGCGGTACGACCGTACTTCCGTCCGCCTCCTGCCCGGGGAATCGGTCGACCTGAGCGCTCAGGGGTACTGGGGAGGAAGCGACCCGGGAGGCCAGATGGTCCGCTTCGACCTCCCTCTCCCGCTGCCCGGCCTCCTGCCCCGGCCTCCCGTCCTGGCCGATCCTCCTGGGGACATCCCCGTCGGGCTCTTGCACATGAACCTCAACTCCCTCGTGGGGGGCCAGTCCAAGCTCCTCACCGAGAAGCCGTCATGCTTGACCGCGGAACGGGAAGGCAACCTCGTCCTCTCTCCCCTGGGCGGCCCCCGGTTCGTCGAACGTTCCCTGCCCACGGTTCCGGGCCTGGGCATGGCGTGGGTCCGGATCGACCGCTGAGCACGGCCCGACGCAACCGAGGATCCAGTGTCGGTCGAGACCCGCTCATGCTGCACTCGCCGAGAAGATCCGGCGCCTCGCCGGATCCGAGTCGTGCCCCGAGCGCGACTTCAATTGAATCCCCTCCGCTTCCTTGGTGACTCTGCAGCCAGGCCGAGGCCTGATCACAGGCCCGACTCCGCGAAACAGGTGGGCGATCCTGGGGACGGGATCTCCGATCGCTGCCGTGGTCGCATCCGGCGAGCTGACGATGACCACGACGCTGCACTACCTTCACCTCCGGAAGGCGCCGTGGGGTGTCGGCATCGGCAGGACGCTGACGAACGAGGCCGGCAACGACGAGTCGCTGTACGTGCTGGCGTTCTCCGACTCGCACTACGAACCTGAGTTCCACCTGGGCTATGCGTACCGGTGGCAG
>JACQZM010000188.1:4345-13907 GCA_016213885.1 Candidatus Rifleibacteriota bacterium
AACGGAGACGTCCTGCTGGTGTGCCTGCGGCTGTCGTTCAAGTGACCTCCGTCGCGACGCCGACCGACGTCTCCGCTCGCGCCCCGGCTCCAGGCGATTCCCCGTGTCCCCTTCTGCCTCTTTGGCCGGCGTTCTGCCGGGCCTCGGTCCAGGAACCGGGGGGTCGACGTGTACCAGCCGGCCGGAGTGTCGCACCGGGTGCACCACTCCCCGTCCCGGGTGAGCGGCGATCCGCAGCCTGGCCACTGAGCCGTCACAAACGAGTCATGTCTTTCCCATCTGGTCGAGATCCGGGAGACCGTTTGCCAGAAGGAGGCCCTCCAGAGCCCTCCATTCGGCACCAGGTCGGCCCGATCCGACCGCTTCCTCACGTTGCCGACCCTGATCGCTGGTGGTCGCAAGACCCTATCGCGGGAGGACGCTCACGAAGCCTTCCGGACGACCGCCTCCATACGGTGCCGCCGACCGTCGGCCCAAAAACAAAAAAGAAAGAAGAAAACATGTGGCGGACCCTCACTCGGCAGGATACGCTCATCTTCGCTTGCGCCGGTCTCGATCCCTGACAGGGTCGAGCCAGGCCATCCGTTCTGTGGAGACGGCCGCGGGCAACTCCGGATCACCCTTCGAGAGCTTCCAAGAAACGCTGCTGCCGCGCGTTGGTCTTGGGCGGTCTTCCGCTAGGCATCCAGGTGGTTCCCGTGTAGAGGGGGCCCATGCAAGGCATCCGTTTCCTGATAGCGCCCCGTCGCGCGGTCGCTTTCCTCTTCGCCGGAGCCCAGGCGACCGGTGAGCCCTTGGCCACTGAGAGCCACAGGCCCTCCCTTGCCGTCACCGCTTCAAGCCCGGTGGGCGTCCACCCTGCGGTCACTTGCGACAGAGCGAGCCTCGAGGAGCGCTGCGCCCTCGAGCCGGCCAGTCTGGACGGATTGTACCTTCAGAGATCCTCTCCAGGGGGCCATTTCCACGAGAAGACCTCCCCCGCAGAGCCAGGCGGTACGCTCTTGCCGTTTCTGCTCTCCGGACGACGGGTCCGCTCTGGTTCCCTGGTTGGAGCTGAGTGTTCAACGGCTTGGCAACGGCATTGATGCGTTGTCGAGCCTGGAGGTCTGCCATCGTGAACGTGGACCGACCGAGGATCGCGGAAAGACCAGGATCGAGGGGCGTCGTGACCATGCTCTCGGGGCTCGCGAAGCACCGTGCCGTCCAGGTGAAACCAGCGCTCTGCCTTCTCCTCTTGGCCGCAGCCTGTCTCCCGGCCTTCGGCCAGAGCGTGACCACGGACGTGAGGCCTCCGACCTTCACCGGCTTCACGGCGTCACCGCCGTTGGCGAAGCTGGGGACAGTCGTCACCTTCAAGGTCACGGCCTCCGAGGCTCTCAGGCGAGCACCGACGTTGACGATCGGCCTGCAGCCTGCGGTGTTGGTCGCCTCATCAGGCCGTGACCACACTTTCACGGCCGTGATCAGCGTGCTCACGGGAGAGGGCAGACCGGACGTCGTTGCCCGCGGAACCGACGTGGCAGGGAACGTCGGGAGATCGTCGGCCCGTCCCCTGGTCACGGACTTCCGGCCTCCCGCCTTCTCGAGCATCTGGGCGACGCCTTCGCTGGCACGGATCGGCACGGTGGTTGCGTTGACGTTCGTCGCGTCCGAGCCGCTGAGGGACAACCCGGTGGTGATGGTGGGCACGCAGCAGGCGACGTTCGTCCGCCGCTCCCATGGCAGGTACACGTACACGATCCGGGTGGACAGGAGCACCGCAGAAGGAAGCCCCCCGGTGTCGATTCGAGGCACGGACCTGGCCGGGAACGTCGGAACAGCTGTGGCCAGGCCTCTGGTGACCGATTTCACGGTCCCGACGGCCACCAGGGTCGCGGCCGTGCCAGAGCTGGCGAAGAAAGGAACACTGGTCATCCTGACGTTCCTGTCGTCAGAGCGGCTGGGTGAGGTCCCGACCGTCATGGTGGGCGGTCAGCAGGCTCGGCTGTTGTCCGTGTGGGGCCTGCGGTGGACCTTCATGATCCACATCGGAATCAAGGCCGGTGAAGGCAGGCCCCCCATCCTGATCCGGGCGAGGGATCTCGCTGGCAACGAAGGGACGGTCTTGGCACGACCCCTTGTAACGGACTTCACAGATCCTTCCTTCACGGATGTCACGGCATCGTCCCCGGTGGCTGAACCGGGCACAACAGTGGTGCTGAGGTTCAGGGCATCCGAGCGCCTCTCGAGGCCCCCAGCGGTGATGGTGGGCCATCAACCAGCGAGGTTCGTGTCCGCGAACGGGCTGGAGTACACCTTCTCGGTCCGTATGGACAGACGGGCGGGCAGCCGCAACCCCACCGTGGTGATCGAGGGTACCGATCTGGCGGGAAACAGAGGGCGATCCACGGCGCACCCCTTCCCTGGAGACTCGATTCCGCCTTCCTTCAAGGACTTCGTGGCTGCTCCCTCCGTGGCCAGGCTCGGGACCACCGTGACGCTGACCTTCACGGCCTCCGAGTCGCTGAGGGCGCCGCCCACCGTGCTGGTGGGGGGGCAGACCGCCTCATACGCCTCGTTGTCTGGGCTGACCTACACGTACACCGTGTCGATCAGCAGCGCTGCCGGGGAGGGAAGCCCCACGGTGCTGGTGCAGGGTACCGACCTGGCGGGGAACGTCGGCAGTTCTCGGGCGACTCCGCTGATCACCGACTTCACGCTACCTGGCCCGGCCTCGATCGACCCCCCACTCTCCCCGACCCGGTTCTCGACGCTGATCCTGACAGGTGGCAAGCCCGCACATGCGGGCGTCATCGTGACGAGGGCCGGCCAGACGCTGGCATCGACGGCTATCGACGCCACTGTGCGGTGGTCTGCCTCGGTGGGCCTGGTGGAACAAGCCAACCTCCTGCAAGTGGTGAGCTTCGACCTGGCGGGCAATGTGGGCCCGCCTGTCTTTGTCACGGTGGTCCTGGATACCATTGTCCCACCATCGCCAGAGATCGCTGCGCCGTTCGTGGAGTCGCCGACGACCAAGACGAGCCAGACCATCCATGGAATCAAGGCCGCGGACACGTCACTCAGCATGAACGGGGTACTGGTGAAGCCGCTGGGTCCGGAGACGACCTTTAGCCAGGTGGTCACCTCGTCGGTCGGTACCAACGTCTACAGTTTCGGCTCATCGGACGCCGCGGGCAACGCATCCGCGCCCACGGTGGTCACCATCGTCGTGCACAACTTCGTTGCGGCACCGACGGTCGACGACCTCAGGACACCGACAGAAGCGACACGTCTGGCCGTGTCGGGTGCCAAGCCGGCCAACACGCGTCTGTCCGCGAGGGTCACGAACGTCGAGGGCACCCCGGGCTTCACGTCCAGTGTGGAGATCCAGCTCGATGGCTCGACGACCTGGGGCATTCCCGAGCTGCGGGTCGCTGAAGGCCAGAACCTGCTATCGTTCCAGTGCTTCGACGCGAGCGAGAGCCCGAGCGCGATCACGACGCGGTCGGTGCTGGTAGACACCCTGGCGCCGTTCGTGCGCATCACCGGGGTCAATGATGGAGACACGGTGACCCGCGCTACCCTGACGCTGGGGCTCTCGTTCGGAGATGCTCCGCCCGGGACCGGCATCCAGACGGTCCGGCTGTACCTCGACGGCCAGGACGTGACGGGCAGCGCCTCGATCGCCGGGGGCCAGGCGACGCTGCCGGTATCGCTGGTGCCGGGAGTGCACACCTTCGCCGGTGAAGCCACGGATGGCATCGGCCACACCGCGTCGACGTCGGCCACATTCTGCTGCTGGGCCGATGACGGCCAGTCCGTCCCCGTACTGACCGTGAGCTCGTTCAGGAACAAGGCGTTCACTCCGGCAAACGTTTTTGCCGCCGGCGGGGTCGGGTTCTTCACGCTGAACTACGGCATCAGCGAACCGGCCCGGTTGAACGTGACCGTCACCAACTCCCAGGGCGCCGTCGTCCAGAGCACCACCACTCCGACGGTCATTCCCGGGAAGGAGCCACCCGTCACCTTCGACGGGGCATACCCGGACGGGGAGTTCGTGGATGTGGGAAGGTACACAGTCATCTTGACCCCGACGAATGCTGCAGGGCGCAGTGGCACTCCATTCACCACGAGCTGCGCGGTCTACTACTGAGGTCTCTGGCCACCGGGTACGCGCGCCCACGGTGGGCAGCCGGATCCTCGGGCGGCCACAGGAGGGTGTCCAATGACGAGGCGAGTCGGCACGGCGGTCCAGGCGATCGCGTTTCTATGCCTGGTGGCGTTGGCGCGACCAGGCTCCGGCGCGACTCAGCTCGACCTGCCGGTCCCTGCCATGCCGCCGGAGACATGCGCGGAAGTGCCAGCCTCCACGGCGCTGGTGCAGGTCGGCGATCTGCGGAAGTTCCGCCTGGTGCTGGACCGAACGCTCGGGAAGTACCGCTTGCTGTCCGGCCAGTGCTCCCGGTCGGGAGTCGACGCGGCAGAGCTCACGGCCGGCCCGACGACGGGTGCCCCCGTGCCGTGGGACAAGGCCACGACGTTTGCCCTGCGCGGGACGCTGGATCTGCCGGATGGGATCGCCCTTTCGACGCGAGACCCGCTGGGGCTGCAGGGAGCACCTACCGGGCGCGACGTGGTCTTCGCGCTGGAGTGGACGATGCCGGACGGTTCCAGATGGGGTACGGCGATGAGACCCCTGGAGATGGCCACGGATGCGTCCTCCGGCAAGCGGTTCGTGACCGTGCAGACGATCGGCGTGGTCGTGAAGCCCGAGGCGAGCGATCCGACCCTTGTCGGCACCATCGAGGTGCGAGATCTGACCTATCGGGTCGATACGAGCCCGTCGGTGAAGGCCACCGTATCTCCATCCGGCCCGGCGAGGGGATTCACGGGAGCGACCCAGCAGGCCCAGGGCGATCCACCTCCGGCTGAGCCTCTCGTGAGCTGCCCGCCGCCTCAGCAGATCTCCAGGCAAGACCTCGAGTACCCGGAGCCGGGTCAGGACATGTTCAACTGCTTGTGGGAGTTCCACACAGGTTCTTACACCGGGAGATCGGGTACTGGCACGAGCTGCTGCAACGGGCTGGACTCCACGACCGGCAAGCCGTGTGGGAGCTGCTCGTGGATCACCTCGAAGCTGGAGTGGACGTATTCGTACTACATCTTCTGGTGCAGCCCGGTGTACGGCGCTACGACGGTCTACACGAAGTGGTCGTTCAAGCAGACCGACACCCCTGTGATCGTGGGGGGGGATTGCACGGTCGCGCCGGATGCGTCCCCGGAGACCAAGCCGCACCCGTGCATCACCTGTCCACTGGAGGACTGGCTGAAGGCGGCGGTGAACCTGGTCACGGGCTCGCTCAACCTGGACCCGCCGGACATCGAGACCGGGGGGAGCACCCCGATCAGCTTCGCGCGGTTCTACGACGCGAATGGAACCTACGATGGCCCGTTCGGGCGGGGCTGGACCCATCGGTACAACATCCAGGCGGTACGCGTGAAGAACGCGTCGACCGGGAAGTTCCAGTACATCGTCAGGTGGTGGGACGGATCGCGGGTGATCTTCCCCGAGAACGACGACTCCACCTGGCGGAATCCGCCCGGGTGGTATCTCGCGGCCTCCAGGGGACCCTCTGGCGGGCCGCTCATCCTGGCAACCCCTGACAAGACTCTCTACCGGTTCCGTCCGGACGGGTTCATCGACTCGATCCAGTTCAAGACCTACTCCGTCGCGCGAGTGCCCACGCTCTCGTTCGTCTACGACACCCACCACCGCTTGACGGAAGTCTGTTCCGACACCGGGAACAAGGTCGAGCTGCACTACAACGAGCAATCGAAGGTGGACTGGATCCGGTCGAACACCGGGCAGCAGGTGAGCTACGCCTACACGAGCGACGGGCTCAACCTGCTGGAGCGTGTCACCGACCCGGCGGGGTTCGTGACCCAGTACACGTACACGGGCGGGCGCCTTCTGGTCAGTGTGGACGTGTTCGACTCGGTCTCGCTGAGCAAGAGACTGCTCTGGGCCGTGTACGATGCCCTGGGAAGGGTCGCGAGCCTGCAGGCCGGAGGCACGACGAACACCTACGACTACGATCCCGAGGCCAAGCAGACGACGGAGAGCAAGGGGGACGAGACCGGAACGCAGCTGAAGTACCTCTACGACGAAAACCACCAGTTCCGCGGGCGTGCGTATCAGCTGCCCGGTGCCGGCTCCACCACCGCGGCCGTGGACGCACAGCTCAACGTCGCCTCGACCACCGATCAGCTCACCCGCACGACGGCCTGGTCCTATGCGCCATCCGGGCTCGTGACGGCCGTGGTGGCTCCGGATGGGGCCCGCCTGACCGTGCAGACAGCGACCATCGCCGAGGTCGAGCGGCCGACCAGGATCACCCTCCCGTCCGGGAGCGAGACCACCATCGAGTATGCCCCCGGGACGGGCCTTCCCACCAAGATCACCGACCCCTCCGGCGCGGCGGCCACGCTCGACCATGATGACGCCGGGAGGCTCGTGGGCATCACTTCTCCCACCGGCCGGAGCGTTGCCATGGAGTACTCCGCCGGCAGCGGCCAGTTGACCAGGGTGGCCTCCCAGTCCGCGGACAGAGGGCTGGTGTCCGCCACGTCGGCAAGCTACGAGGCGACGACCCAGTTCATGACGAGCGCCACGGATGCGAACGGGAACACGACAACGTTCGAGCGGGATGAGCGCGGGTTACCGACCAAGGTCACTGACGCCCTTGGCTACTCGACCCGGATCGCGTACGGGGCGCTGAGGAAGCCGCTCGAGGTCACGGATGCGCGGGGAAACACGGTCACCTTGAGCTGGGAGAATGCGGGCCGTCCCGTCTCGTGGACCAATGCGCTCAGGCAGACCACCTCCCTGGCGTACACGCTGGTCGGGGACCTCTCGGGTGTGACCAACTTCCGCGGAGAAGCCACTCGCTGGTTGTTCGACCCGCAGCAAAGGCTCACCGATCTCATCGACCCGCTGACCGGGACCACCACGTTCACCAGGGATGCAGCCGGTCAGATCGTGTCAGTGCAGGATCCGAGGCGCAACACCACCCGGATCCAGCGGGATCTGCGGGGTCGGATCATCGAGCGCACGAATCCGGATTCGACCACGGTGTCGTTCGGGTACTACCCCGATGGCGAGCTGCGGACCATCCGGGACGAGCTTCAACGCACCACGACCATCGGCATCGATGCGAACGGCCGCATCGCGGCGGTGACCGATCCGGCGCAGAAGACCCGCCGGTTCACCTACGACGCGGACGGCCGGCTGGCGAGCGTCTCGGTACCCGTGAGCGGCACAGTCACCCGAACGACCTCGTACGGCTACAACGGACTGGGTCGGCTGAGTGTCCTGACGATGCCCGACAACTCCGTCTACAAGCTGACCTACGACCTTGTCGGCAACGTCACCGACATCGACAAGACCCAGCCGGGCGGGTCCGGCCCCCCGAGCAAGTGGCACTTCGAGTACGACGGGGCGAACCGGCTCAAGTCCAAGACCGACCCGAGCCAGTTCGTGACGTACTACCAGCACGATGGGGTGGGCAACCTGACCGGGCTGGACGAGCCCGACCTCGGGGGAGCGCGCCTCAAGACGACCATCGCCTACGACGCGATCAACCGTCCGACGCGCATCACCCGGCCGGACGAGGTGGTCTCGATCGCGTACGACGATGGGTCGGAGTCCTCGCCGCTGCACGGCATGACCGTGACCCTGTCGGACCCAGGTCAGGCGATACCGAAGCTCACCATCACGCGGCAGTTCGACGCGCTGAAGCGCCTGGTCAGCGAGCAGATCGGCGCCAACAAGACCGCGTACACCCACGATGCGAACTCGAATGTCACCGGAGTGACTGTCAATGGCGTGGCGACTCTTCAGTATGACTATGACAAGCGTGACCGGCCGGTCAAGATAACCGATGTTCGCGCCACGCCGCAGAGGAGCGTGTCGCTGGCGTACGATGGGGCAGGCCAGCTGACCACGGTGACCTACCCCTCCGGCGTCACGAAGAACCTGAGCTACGGGCTCCGGGGTGAAGTGACCGACATCCTGTACAAGACGGCGGCTGGCACGCCCATTCGGTCGCTGCACTTCGAGCATGACGACGCGCTGCAGCTGATCACGAAGGACGATGCGTCGGGTGGCCTGCCGGCGCAGAGGACCACGTACTCGTACGATATCCGCGGACAGCTCCTGTCCGTGAGCTACCCCGATTCGACTCGCGAGACCTTCACCTACGATACTTCTGGCAACATAGCGACGTACACGAGCTCGACGATGAGCGAGACGCGGTACCACGACGTGGCGGATCAAGTGAGACTGGTCTCGCGGACGGTGGGGTCCGTTCCCAGGACGATCCAGTACACGTACGACCCGCGTGGGAACGTGATCAGCCGCACGGAGCAGGGCGTCACGCAGACGTACAGCTGGGACAGCAGCGGGCGGCTCAAGAGCGTGACCACGTCCGGAGTGACGACGCTGGCTGCGACGTACGGCGACGACTACCGGTTCGTGACGCTGCAGAGCGGGACGGATCCGGCGATCACGCCGATCTGGAACGTCGACAACATCCTGACGGAGCTCGCCGGCCCGAGCGGCACGGAGCAGAACTTCACGTTCAGCCTGCTGGACATGGATACGCCAGTGGAGCGTGGGCCGCCGGTTGGGTCGCGGCTGACGTATCTGACGGATTCCCTGATGACCGCAATCGCCACGATTGACGACACGGGGACGGTCGTCAGCACCACGGACTATCTCGCATATGGGGCCGTGAAGCGAGGTTCGGCCGACCCGGGTATCCACGGCTTCGCTGGCGCAAGGCGGGATCCGAACACGGGGCTCGTGTTCCTGCGCAATCGCGTCTATGACCCGGCGCTGGGCCGTTTCCTCTCCAGGGATCCCATTGGGTTCAAGGGTGAGCAGTGGAACCTGTACGGGTACGTCGGGAACAACCCCATTCGCTATCGAGATCCCCGAGGGCTCGAGGTCTGGAGTGAAGACTTCTGGCCAGGCGGACCTGGACGGCGAGCATCCGAGGCTGAGAAGTGGCAAGCGTTTGGTGAGGTCGCGAGCGTCACGCTTCTGGCAGTACCGATCCTGAGGGCGGCTCCTGCTGTCTTCTCGTGGGTCCTACAAAACCCGGTTGTTGTCAACCTGCTCGGCATTAACCTTGCGGAACTGCTTGGTGTTCCCGGTTTGAGACTTCCGGGAAGGCCATCGGCGTGTCCAGACGTCGGTGCCTTGAGGCCGGTCGGCGCTCAGCTGGAGAGTATCTATGACATCCTTGCGAACCCGTGGCTGCTCAAGGGGCGGAGTTTTCAGGAGATCTGGGCGATCATTCGAACGCCACAGGGGTGGAATGTAGAAGGACTGGGCCAAGGCACGCATGCAGGGCAGGGATACGTTCTGAGACAGTATGCTCCTAGCACTACAACGTAACATGATGTAACTCATGGGCCGCTTTTTGTCTCTTCTAGTCAGGGGTGGAGGTGAGTCCCTTGACCGGTGAAGAACTTCTTCAGGCTGCTGACGGATTGGAAACGTATCTGTGTACCTACGATT
>JACQZM010000350.1 GCA_016213885.1 Candidatus Rifleibacteriota bacterium
CCTCTTCTTCTCGAAGGCGTCGCACCGCTTGAGCGCGTTGATCAGGTCGTCCAGCGAGATCGGCCGGGTGCGTGGGCGGCCACGCGGCACCAGCAGCACCCCGTCGTCCGTGGCGACCACCCGGGCCCAATCGAGCTCCCCGTCCTCGGGTCCCAGGTCGCCGGCGTCGGCGAAGTCGTCGATCCCCGGCTCGATGCTGATCGGCACGAACGTGACGGCCAGGATGCGGGCCTTCATGTTCAAGAGAAGACAGGCGTAGAAGATACCCCGCCCGCAGGCCGCCAGCAGGCGATCGTCCAGCTGGTCCAGCGCCGCCAGGTACCTGTCGGTCACCTTGACGATGTCCACGTCCCAGGGATCGATCTCGCCGTTCTTGGCGAGCGTCACCAAGAGCTCAATTCCAGGGTCCTGCTCCAACGGCGGCCTCCCTCGAGTCTTGAACGAGCGACGTGAGGTCCAGCCCGGCCACCTGGGAGTGGCCCCCCTCGGACGCATAGACGCCCACGGTGCGATGGGATCTCTCGATCATGCACTTCTTCAGCGACACCACGATGAACTGGGTGCCGTCGGCCTGTCGGCGAATCATTTCGGCGAGGCACTCCGTGTTCGGGTAGTCCAGGAACATGTCCACCTCGTCGAAGATGTAGAACGGGGCGGGCTTGTAGCTCTGGAACGCGAAGACGAACGCCAGCGCCGCCAGCGACTTCTCGCCGCCGGAAAGGGCATCGATCCGTTTCATGTCCTTGCCCTTGGGGCATGCTCTGATGACCAGACCGCCGGCGAACGGATCGTCGGGGCACTCGAGCTGGAGCTCCCCTTGGCCCCGGGACAGATCGCGGTAGATCCGCTCGTAGTGGTCTTTGACCCCGGCGAACGTCTCCAGGAAAGCCTCTCTCTTCATCCGGCCGAACCGGGTCATCCGCTCGAGGAGCTCCTGCTTCTCCCGGTCCAGGGTGGTCAGCTTCTCGTTCAGCTGGGCGAGCCGCTTCTCCTCCTCGGCGGACTGATCGATCGCCTTGAGGTTCACGGCCCCCATCGCCGTGAGCTGTTCCGTCAGGGCGGCGATGGACTGCTCCAGCTCTTTGATCGGGCCCTTCCAGGGGAAGGCGGCCGGGTCGATCTGGGCGGTGGCGAGCTCCGCGGAGAGCTTGGCCACGTCCTCGGCGATCTGGGCCTCCCGCGTCCGGGCCTCGTTCAGCTCCGTCTCCTTGCGGGTGAACTCGATCCGCAGCTGGTCCCGCTCGTTGCCCAGGGCCTCGAGCCGGCGCGCCAGGGTGTCCCGCTCCTCCCGCTTGGCCGCGAGCCCCTCGAGAGCGGCCTGCACCTGGGCGGTCAGCTCGACCTGGCGTCTCCTGAGGTCCTCCTGCTCCTGCTGGCTCGCTTCCACCTGATCGGTCTGGGTGGCGACCCGCTCCTGGCTCGCCAGGAACTCCCTGCGGAGCCCGGAGGCGTTGGTCTGGTGGAACTCCCGCTTCAGCTGGCGCTCGCGGATCCGCTGCTTGACGGCGTGGAGCTTCTCCTCTTGCTGCTTGATCTGCCCCTCGGCGAACTTGACCTCCTCGGCGAGCTCCTTGGACATGCCGCTGGTGAGGCCGTTCTCCACGGCCAGGAGCTCCAGCTCCCGCTGCTTCACCTGCTCCGCCGCCTTGGCGGATTCCCGGGCCATGGTCTCCCGCTCCCGGACGATCCGGGCGATCGCCTTCTGGGCGCCGTCCAGGTCGGCCTGGGCCCGGTTGAGCTCGCTGGTGAGACGCTCCAGCTCGCCGGCTATCTGGGAGAGGAGCAGCGCCGCCGACGCCTCGGAGCTCTTGGCCCGCTGGAGCTTCTCCTCGAGGTCCGCGACCTTCTTCTCCAGGTCCGGGAGCAACTTGCGGATGCCCTGGGCCTCCGCCTCGATGGCGTCGAGGGTGCGCTTCTTGGCGGCCATGTCGAGCTCCGGGGCCGCCCGCCGCAGCGCCGGCGGAGACCCGCCGGTCATGGCGCCGGTCCGCTCCAGGAGGTCGCCTTCCAGGGACACCATCCGGAACTGGCCCATCAGCGGCAGGCCTGTCCGGATGTTGTCGATCACCAGGGTGTCGCCGATCACGAACGAGAAGACGTTGCGGTACTTCGGGTCGAACCGGATCAGGTCGATCGCCATGCCCAGGATCCCGGTGCGGCGGGCCGGAGGCTCCGCGGTGGCGCCACCCCGGATCTTGGTCAGCGGCAGGCACGTGACGCGGCCGGCCCTGCGCTCCTTCAAGAGCTCGATGGCGGCAACGGCGACGTTCTCGTCGGAGACCACGACGAACTCCATCCGGCGCCCCGCGGCCGCCTCGAGGGCCACCCTGTACTCGTCGGGGATCTCCATCAGGTCGGCCACCCGGCCATGGATCCCCTTGATGCCGGAGTTCAGCACCAGCGAGAGCGCCGCGGAGCCGGAGGACTCGGCCGAGGCGAGCTGGATCCCCTGCATGGTCGAGTATTGCTTGAGAACCTTGCGGTAGAGCTCCTGGAGCTCATCGAGCCGGGCGCTCCGCTCCTTGAGCGCGGTCCGGGCATCGTGGAGCTCGTAGGTGATCCGCTGGGTCTCGGCCTGGGCGGTCTTGACCTCCTCGGTCTTCTTCTTCTGCCGGCCCTTGGCGTCGGCGATCGCGGCGGTCAGGCGGGTGCCCTCGCCCGTGGCCTTGACCTTGACCTGCTCCGAGGTGACCGCTTCCTGGCCGAGCTTCTGGTCTTCCAGGTTCAGCGCCGTGCCCAGCTCCCTGGCGTCGTCGCGCTGCTTCCTGAGAGTGGGGAGATCGGCCAGGTGCTTCGCGTTGGCCTCGGAGAGGGAGTCCCGGCGCTTGAGCAGCGCGTTCATCGACTCCCTGGCCGTGGCGAGCTGCGCCTCCAGCACGTTGCGCTCCGCGAGGTCCGCCCTGAGGTGGACGTCCAGCTCGTCGCGCTCCGCCTCGGCCTTCTTGATCTCGACGGCCAGCTCTTGCTGACGCTTCTCCTCCGTGGTGCGCGTCGCCTTCACGTACTCCACGAAGGTGACGGCGCGCTGGAGCTTCTCTTTGATCGTCTCCAGCTCCGCGTACGCCCCACCCTGCGCGCCGGCGGCGGACTGCCCCTGGATCTCCCGGTCGAGCGCGAAGAACCGCTCCTTGCCGGCGGCCTGCTGGGCCTCCAGCGCCAGGATCCGATCGTTCAGATCCGTGCACTCGCGGCTCAGGGTCGAGATGCGGGTCCGGGTCGCCGAGAGCGTCCGGCTGGCATCGGAGAACCGGCGGCAGAGCAGCGTCTTCTCGAGACGCTCCTTCTCGTTTCTGACCCCGAGGTAGGTCAGCGCCTGGTCGCGCTCCGCCCGGAGCCCCTCGAGCCGGGTCGTCAGCTCCACGGCCAGGATCCGGGTCGAATCCATGTGCCGGTTGGCCTCTTCCATCTCCTTGCGGGCCGACTCGATCCGATCGTCGAACTCGCCCACGCCAGCCAGGTCGTCGATGATCTTGCGACGTTCCACCGGGCTCATGGTGAGGATCCGGGTGACATCCCCCTGCATGATGATGTTGTGCCCCTTGGGGCTGATGTTCAGCTCGGCGAGCCGCTCGTGGACCGCCTGGAGGCTCACGGGCCGGTTGTCCAGGTAGAACGTGGAGTGGTAGTCGTTCTTTCCGACCCGGACCGCCCGGGAGATCTCCACCAGCCCGGGCACCCCCTTCACCTCGAGACGCAACGTCACCTTCATGTCGTTGCGGTTGGACCGGTTGTTGATCAGGTCGGGAAGACGCTCGGCCCTGAGCGTCTTGGAGGTGGTGAGCCCCAGGCAGAAGAGCAGGGAGTCGAGGATGTTCGACTTGCCCGAGCCGTTCGGCCCGGAGATGGTGGTGAACCCCTCCAGCAGGGGGATGGTGGTCCGCTTGCCGAACGACTTGAAGTTGTCGAGAACGAGCTCTTTGGCGATGACTTCCTTCATAATTGGTTCAGATGGCGCGCCTGAAGCATGACTCTCGAACGCCGTGCCGTCGGGAACGGCTGTTCGGTGCAGGGGGGCGAAGACCCACGTCCCAGGCGTGGCTCACGGCGCACGTCGATCGGCGGAGTGCCCACCCCGAACCCGACCCCCCGGAGAACCGGCCGGCAGCGGCACGGTGGCGACGATCGAGCCCTCGAGTGGCGTCACGAGGACCTGTCGCGCCAGCCGTTCGAGCCAGCGACGTCCCGGCGGTCCGCAGCAGGACGGGATTCGGGGATGTGCCCTCGGGGACCGGCTCGCGAGCGCCGTATCCTAGAGCCTCTTCACAGTGAATGTCAATACAATTATCGGCACAAACGGCGGAGGATTTGTCTCTTTTTGGCTCATGATTGGCCTTCGGAGGCCAGACACGGTTCCGGATCGTCCGTCATGCCTGGCGGCCGGAGCGTGGCGCCGGCGAAGGTCTGATGCGTTCGTGAACCGGTTGCGATAGAATCGACTGGCCACCGTCCCCGACGCGGCGCCCCCGACGATGGGGCGCCGCGCCGGGAGACGGATCGGACAGAGGAGCTCCCGTGGAGACTGCGCCGGCTGTCTGCAACTGCCCGGTGTGCGCCTGTCCGCTCTCGGGCGCCGTGGAGGTCTGCACGTCCTGCCAGACGCCTCACCACGCGGACTGCGCGCGGTTCGTGGGTCGGTGCGCCGTGTTCGGGTGCGGCGCCTACGACTTCATGACGCTCGACGCCGAGGCGGCCCGGGTCTTCGAGAAAGACGCCATCATCGAGGCCGCGGCGTCGGGGGCCGATCTCCAGATCCCGGCAACGGCGCCGACCGGCCTCAATCGGGGGATCATCTCCCGGGTCGTCGCGGCGGGGCAGCTGCTCAGGCTCAACCGATCCATCGCCCTCTCCCTGGGGGCGTTCATCACCGTCTTCTCGCTCCTGCCGTTCCCGTTCCCCGCCATCGGCTTCATCCTGGCCCAGGCCATGCTGGTGATCCTCTTCGTGTCGAGAGCCAAGGGGAAAGAGTCGTCGTTCAGGCAGGCGCTGGCGCTGGCGAACCAGCGGGGCGGCCGCGTGGTGCTCACCGGTGTGGCCAGCAGCATCCTCACCATCGTGCCTGCGGCGATCGGGCTGATGCTCCTCTTCGGGTCGCTGGCCGGCGAGCTCCTGCTCCTGGTTCCAGCCATCCTGAGCCTCTGGCTGGGGTTCCGGCTCATGGTCTCGTACTCCCTGGCGAACGTCGTGGCCGCCATGGGGAGGGAAGAAGAGCCGAACTCCGCCCTGAGGCGCAGCGCCGAGCTGGTCAACGTCGGGCGCCCCCAGGCCGCGGTCAGCATGCTCGCCAACATCGTCGCGGGAGGCCTGATCGGCATCATCCCGTACTACCTCGTCGCGATCGTGGCGAACACGGCGTTCTTCATGGTGTCGACCACCTACTGGCTCCTGTTCTACCTCGAGGCGCGGCGGACCCACGAGCAGACCTACCTCCCCCACGCGCCGGACCACTTCCTTCCGGCTCGGGACCGGGACTGAGCCCGCCCCGCGCCATCGGCGATCGGGATCCGTGCACAGGGAGAATGGGGCTGTTCACCCGGGGTCGCCTTCATTATATTTGTGAGCCAGATCGGCTGTGCGGTTGCGCCTGCGAGGGCATGACGGAGGACCGATGGACAGATCGACAACGGATCGCCGGGCGCTGACCCTGGCTGTGACCTTGATCTCGCTGGCCTGGCTCGGGGCCGGTATCGCCGCGGCGGACGGGCCGTTGCTGCGCACCGGCCCTCTCGGGCCGGCGCCGGTCGAGCAGTTCTTCGACTCGCTGCCCGGGGCGGACCACTGGGCCGATGCGCGCCTGGTCACGGACAATCACCAGGCGTGGTACGCCCGGTGGCATGTCCTGTCCGCGGCCAGGACCAGGCTCGACTGCACGTTCTTCACGGTGGCTCCCGACCTCACCGGCCGGGCGCTCCTGGGCCTGCTCTTGAAGAAGGCCGCCGAGGGCGTCAAGATCCGGCTGATGGTGGACCGCCGAGGCTCGTTCCTCATCACGAATCCGGTCTTCCACGCCGACTACCTGCCGGCGCTGGCCACGTTCCCCAACGTCACTGTCCGGGTCTACAACCTCCCGGCTGCCGAAAGCCATCGTCCACGGAATCGCCTCCAACCACTCGAAGATGATCATAGCGGACGGGAGGTGGGTGGTGGCCGGCGGCCGCAACCTCAGGGCCGAGTGGTTCAGCTCCCCGGCCGACGATCCGCACTCCATCCGCGACGCCGACGTGCTCCTCCGTGGCGAGAAGGTCGCCGAGTCGGCCACCAAGGCGTTCGAGGACGAGTTCTCGTTCCTCAAGAACGCCAACGTCAAACCGCTGACCCCGGAGCAGTTCACCAAGGCGGTCAGGCCGCTCGAACGGGCCCGGCAGGCGCTGTTCGACAGGATGACCAATGTGCGGAAGGTCCCGGCCCCGGCGGTCGACGCGGAGGACCCGCTGGCCACGGCGGAGTCCAGAGACGTGGAGAGCGACCTGGAGCAGTTCGAGTCGATGCGGCACTACGCCCAGTTCGAGCCGTACCCGACGACGAGCCGGTGGCCGGTGGTGCTCCTGGGCAAGCACTCCACGGCCAACCCGCGAGCGACGACCATCACCGACGCCCTGATGGGCCTCATCGACAGCTCCCGGGAGGAGATCGTCATCGCCAACGCCTACATGGTCCTCACGGACCGGGCCAAGGCGGCTCTCAAGGCCGCGGGCCAGCGGGGCGTGAAGATCCGCTACGTGACCAACAGCCCGGAATCCACAGGCAGCCTCATCACGCAGGCGTGGTTCGTCAAGGAGTGGAAGAGCTACCTCCGCGACACCCCGAACCTCCGGATCTTCGCCCTGGCCATCAAGAGGAAGCTCCACGGCAAGGTGTTCGTGTTCGATCGCAAGGTCTGCGTGGTCGGCTCGTACAACATGGACCCCATGAGCGAGCAGATCAACGGCGAGGACGTGATGGTGATCCGCTCGGCCCCGTTCTCGGCGGAGTGCACCTCCTGGATCGACGATCTGAATCGCGACGCGGTCGAGTACCGGATCCGGGTCGAACCCGACGGCACGGTCGAGCAGGTCGTGGGGCCGTCCGATCACTGCTCGTTCTGGATCATGGCCATCATGAAGATCATCGGGAGCCTCTCGTTCCTGAGGCCGGTGGTGTGACCGGGGCCCAAGACGGTCGCGCGACACGGGACGCACGACGACCCCTACGTGTCATGTCGTCGAAAGAGGCGCCGCATGGCCGCGTTGATGCGCTGCTGCTGCTTCTTGCACCCTCCCCGGTCGGGGTGGTGCCGCATCGCCAGCTCCCGGTACCGGCGCTTGATCGTCCGGTCGTCGACCGGGTCCACGAGCCCCAGCTCCGCCAGCGCCGCCGGACGGCCCTCCAGGGATGCCAGACGCGTCCAGAACGACGAGATCATCTCCTCGACCTTCGCCTCCGTGGTCTCCTCGAGCTGGGAAAGGTCGAGGTAGTACTCTCTCAGCGGGTCGTGATCCACGAGTCCCGCCGGGGCCGGAGAGTAGGGTGCGAGCTCGATTCTCAACGCGTGGATGTGCAGATGGCCTTTCTGCTCGGTCCACAGCGTGTCGCGCGCACGGTACAGGCAATGGAAGAGAAGGAAGTGAGCCCGGAACAACGACCAGTTGTCGGCGAACGGGAGGTCGAACATCGGGAAGCCCCTCCCCTTGAGTCGAGCGAGGAGCTGGTGTTCCGTGATCGGCCCGGCCGACGCCGTCAGAGTGGCCAGCAAGAACGAGCACAGCCCGGACAGGTCCGCTTCGCTCACGGCGTCGCGCTGGAGGGTCGTCTTGTCTCCCATGTCCATTCCGCTCACCGACCCGCCGGCTCTCCGTGGAGCGCGAGGTAGCCCGACGTCCGGCCGGAGCAGATGATGTGCGATCTCGCCTCGGGATAGACCCGCCGGACGCCACCCCGAGGCGACAGCGGACAAACGCCGATCCGCAGACGGTCGCGGCTCACGGAGGGTCAGCCTGCCAGTCGAACCGGACCTGGCCGCCCTCGAGCTTCAGGCACGCATCGAATTGCCTCCCCGCCGTGGACCGGAACCCCTTCAGCAGTGGCGACCTCCCCTTCGAGAGGAGCGCCCGGGCCGTGCGCACGCCGATCTTCTTCCCGGCGATGGTCTTGAAGATCGCGAACCGGCAGCTCTGTCCGGAGCCGCCGCAGCCGTAGACCTTCTCGCGCTCCACGACCTCGGATCCGCACAGCGGACAGACGCCGATCCCGCCACGGGCCGCTCCCCGACCGGCCTCGCTCTTCCCGGCCCGGGCCGGCCGTTTTCCGCCGCCTTGTCGGTCATCACGAGAATCACCGGCCCGGACCCGGCGAAGGTCAGCGGCTCGAACAGGGCGCGGCACTGGAGCAGCTGCCGGATCCGGGCCAGGTCCAGCGGGCGCCCCTTGTACTCCTTCCAGAGGACGAAGCCGCACCCGTCCCGCCAGGCCGAGCAGCCGAAGCCGCGTTTGCCCTCGATGACCGGACGGCCGCACCTGGGGCAGTCGCCGAATCGCCCCTGGTCGATCCGGGCGTCTTCGCCAGCCCTGACGATCGTGCCGGTGTACCTGGCGATCTCGGCCATGAACCGTCTCGCATCCAGTCGCCCCGCCTCGATCTCCCGGAGCTTCGCCTCCCACTCGCCGGTCAGCTCGGGCGATTTCAGCGAGCGGTCGTGGACCCGGGCGATCAGATACCGGCCCAGGTCGGTGGCGCTGAGCGTCTTCTGGGATCGGATCACGTAGCCCCGTCTCAAGAGCGTCTCTATGATGGCGGCCCGGGTCGCCGGCGTGCCCAGTCCGCGCTCCTTCAGAGCCTCCTTGAGCTGCTCGTCGTCCACGAGCTTGCCCGCCGTCTCCATCAGGCCGAGGAGCGTGTTCTCGGTGAACGGCTTGGGAGGCGTCGTCTCCCCCCGCTCGATGGTCGGCTCGTGGGGCCCACTCTCGCCGGGCCGGAACGCCGGCAGCACCTGGTCGTCGCCCTTCGGGTCCTCCGATCTCCTGGGGTACAGCTCGGTCCAGCCCGGTTCGACCACCCGGATGCCCCTGGCCCTGAACGGTACCTCGTTCGACGCCCCGTCGACCGTGGTGATCTCCTTCTCGCAGGCCGGGTAGAACGCTGCGATCAGCCGGGTCAGCACGGCGTCGAAGACGTGTTGCTCCGGCTGCGCCATCGAGCCCGGTCTCTTGCCGGTCGGGATGATGGCGTGATGGTCGCCGACCTTCGTGTCGTCGATGATGCGCGCCGTGAACGCCAGGCGCCTCAGGTCGAGCTTGTCGATCTGGGCCGGTTTCAGCGGCCGCAGCGCGGTCAGCACCCCCGGGATCTCCGGCTTCTTGTCCGTGGTCAGGTACTGCGAGTCGGTGCGCGGATACGTGATCACCTTCGCCTCGTAGAGCGTCTGGGCCGCCTTCAGCGTCTGGGCCGCCGACAAGCCGTGACGGCGATTCATGTCCCTCTGGAGCTCGGTCAGATCGTACAGCCTGGGCGGGAGCGCCCGCTCCGGCTTCTTCTTGACCTCCGTCACCTCGAACGGCTGGCCCACGACCCGTCGCTCCAGCTCCTGGCCCGCCTCGAGCGTGGCGAACCGATCGCGGGTGCACTTGAACACGGTCTCGCGATAGCGGGTCGTGAGCTCCCAGAACGGTTCGGGCTTGAAGGTGCGGATCTCGTCGTCGCGACGGACGATCATGGCAAGAACCGGGGTCTGGACCCTTCCGACACTCCAGAGCAGGCCTCCGGCACCGAACCGGACCGTGTAGTACCGCGTGGCGTTCAGGCCCACGATCCAGTCGGACTCGCTGCGGCACCGGGCCGCGGCGTACAGCCGGTCGTAGTCCGACCCGGGCTTCAGTCGTCGGAACGCGGTGCCGATCGCCTCCTCCGTGAGCGAGCTGAGCCACAGCCTCCGGACCGGCTTGCCGGCGCAGCCGGTCAGCTCGAGGATGTAGCGGAAGATCAGCTCACCCTCGCGGCCGGCGTCGGTGGCGCAGATCACCTCGTCGGCCGACATGAACAGTCGCCTGATCACCCCGAACTGCTTCTTGACGGCGCCGTCGTCGATCACCTTGAGCTCGAACCTGGACGGGATGAACGGCAGCGTGGCCAGCGACCAGCGCCTCAGGTCCGGATCGTAGTCCTGGGGCTCTTTGAGCTCCACCAGGTGCCCCAGCGCCCAGGTCACCTGGTAGCCGGCCCCCTCGAGGTAGCCGTCGTGTCGCGAGCGGGCGCCGAGGAACGCGGCGAGGTCGCGGGCGACGGAGGGTTTCTCGGCAAGGACGACTTTCATGAGATGCGCCGCGAACCATGGGGCAAACGCCCTCCCCCGGCATGGCGATGCGGGAGACCGCTGTCACGGTCGACGATCGTTCGCGTCGGGACCAGAGTAGCGCATGTCGCACCCGGGATCCCATGGACACGTCCGGACGTGTGGCGACCGGTCCGGCCGGCGCGCCCTGCGAGGAGCTCCTGCCGCTCCAGGCCAGTGACCACACCCTGCCCATGGACGCCGCCTGGCCTCGCAGGATGTGGACGGCCGTCGGATCGCTCCGGGGGCGGGTCGACGGGGTCCATCGTGCGCTCGAGGTGGGTCGGCAGGCGGGACCAGGACCGCAGGGCGGTCGGCGGCGATGCCGGCGTGTCGGCCACCGGACGGTTCCTCTCGGTCGTCCGGCTTCTTCTTCATCTACACGTGTCCCCTGGTGGGTCGACGCTGCAGCTCGGACAGCCGGATCCGCTCCGGGGGCGTACTCGGGGGTTTCCAGGGGCACCGCGGCCCGGCCGGTTGATCGGGACAAGGGTCGCCCTCGAGCCCCGACCACCCCACGAAAGCACGGATCGGTTGCCAAAAAAACATGTTGTACGGCCGGATCTCCGAGCTTAAACTGACCTTCGTGTGCGCCGATCTCTCGTGGCGAGAGGGAGGGGGGACACCTGGTGACCGGAGCACCTGTTCTTTCGGAGACGGCCGCAGG
>JACQZM010000351.1 GCA_016213885.1 Candidatus Rifleibacteriota bacterium
CGGCGAAGTGGTACGCCTTGACGATCCTCTCCGCGACGGTCCGCCCGCTGAACCCGTTGCTCTTCAGGCAATCGTACTGCAGCTCGAACCTGGCCCTGGTGAGCGCCTTGTCGGCGAGGTTCGTGATGATCCGGCACAGCACCTCGCCCCGGGTCATCTCCGCGATCACCGGGCCGAGCGCCTCGGCCATGGTGTTCACCGCGTTGGCGCCCATGGCGTCCATGACGTTCACCACGATGTGGACGATCAGCATGAGGCCGCTGGCGGTGTCGAGCCTCCGGACGTAGATGTCCCTGGCGCCGCCGCCCATGTTCACCAGGGTGCGGTCTTGTTCGTTGGCGATCTTCAACAATGAATCCCTGGCGTGCTCGATCCGGGCCCGGGCCTCGTCGGGTTCCGGCACATCCACGAGCTGGATCTGCCCCTCCATCAACGCCTCGGCGGCGCAAGCCTCCAGCGCCCCGTGCTCCCGGATGAGGTTGGCGAGACAGCTCGAGGCGGCGACGATGGAGGTCTCCTCCACGGCCATCGGAACGAGACAGTCCCTGCCGTTGATCCGGAAGTTCACCGCCATTCCGAGCGGCAGGCCGAACACGCCGATGACGTTCTCGATCATGAAGTCGGCCCTGTCGACGGTCAGGGCGTTCCCGTGAAGCACCAGCTTCTCCTCGTTGGTGAGAGGAGAGTGCTCGGAGAGCGTGTTCAACCGTCCCCAGGCGTCCAGCTTGTAGAAGCCTGGGAACCGCGACGTCACTGACGCTTCCGGCTCCCGATCGGTCGTCTGAACCTGCTGTCTCTGCTTCTTATCCATTGTCGGAGTCTTCCTGTGATCACAGGATCGTGGTTCCTCAGCGCGGTCAAGTTCTTTGCGCCCACGAGAATCATCACGGACTTCAGTTCGTCGATCACCCTGGCGAGAAACGAGAGAGCTCCGTCGTACCCACCGGCGGCATGGGCCCTCAGGACCGGCAACGCCATCCCCGCGAGATCCGCGCCCAGGAGCAGGCACTTGGCGACGTCGACCCCGCTGCGGACGCCTCCCGAGGCGACCAGCTCGAACCCGAGCGGGGAGACCTCCACGATCGACGCGGCGGTCGGGATGCCCCACTCGTCCAGCCAGGTCCGTCGAGACGGATCCATGCCTCTTCGCAGGTGCTCGACCCGGGTCCACGAGGTGCCGCCAGCCCCCGCCACGTCGACGGTCCGGACGCCGGCCTTCTTCAACCTCTCGGCCACGGAGCGGGAGATGCCGCAGCCGGTCTCCTTGACCATGATCTTCCCCGGCATCCGCCTGGTCAGTCTCTTCAGCGTCTCGAATCCCCTGCGGAACTGTCTGTCGCCCTCGGTCTGGCTGAGCTCCATGGCCGGGTTCAGGTGCACCGCCAGTCCGTCGGCCTGGATGCTGGTCACGAGCCTCTCGATCTCCGCGGGATCGGCCGCGGAAGCCTGCTGGATCCCGATGTTGCCGAGGATCGGTACGTCCGGCGCGTGGCGGCGCACCTCGTACGACCCGATCGGGGCCCCGCGATCGAGCATCGGCCGCTGGCTGCCCAGGCAGAATCCGATGCCCAGCTTCTGGGCCACCCTGGCGAGATCACCGTTGAGCTTCTCTGCCTCTTGCACCCCTCCGCTGATGGCGCAGATGAGCAGGGGGGCCTTCAGCGGCCGGCCCATGAAGGCCGCGGCGGTGCTGACCTCTTTCAACGAGATGTCGGCGAGGGCGTCATGGACCAGGTGGACATCCTCCAGAAGGGTGGTCTTCTCCTGGAACTCCACGTCCATCCCGGCACAGATCTTCAGGTGGTCCAGCTTTCTGCTCTGGCTCATGGCACCCTGGTCCACGTGTGGCCGTCGCCGAGCAGCTCCGGCACCGGGAGGGGTCGCCGATCTGAAGGCGGAGCTCCTCCCGGGGACGCCCAGGATCGCTGGATTATAACGCGAGGTCGGGCCGGATACCAGTTCCTCGGCAGGCCTGCACCGGGGAAAGCGGCCCGACAGCCCCCGGGGCTTCCACCGCCCGGGGCGCAGCGAACGATCTCGACCGTCGTGGCGGTGGGGCCTCACGCCGGTCGTGAACGCCCTCCAGTGGCCGCTCCGGAGCCACTCTTCCGGCTGGCCGGGGAAGGCGAGGACCGGCCAGGACGCCGCCCGGTCCGACCGCTCCGGCGACCCTCCTGCGGCGAAACACAGATATTCGCGGCCGCTCTACGTACTTTGCTTGGATACGATGCGGACGACCCGTGATCCGGCGGTCGGGTGGACCGCCGTCGGAGGACGGGATGCGGGCGAGCCACCCTGTCGGGCCGCCGGGACCAGGCGACGCGATCGCGTCAGAGGCCGGGGCTCCGCCGCTCGCTCTCGAGCTGCTGGATCGAGTGGAGCATTCCCGTGAGCTCGACGCCGCGGTGGATCCATGCCACCGGGAGCTGCCCGAGAGCAACGGCCGCGAGCACATGTCCGAAGCCGGTGGGCCACCAGACAGCGGCACAGGGGGACTCCTCGGCCAGGAGGCTCCTCACGGTGGCTGGCCGGGGG
This sequence comes from Candidatus Rifleibacteriota bacterium, assembly GCA_016213885.1. Taxonomy (GTDB): domain Bacteria; phylum Muiribacteriota; class UBA6191; order JACPRK01; family JACQZM01; genus JACQZM01. The sequence continues at coordinate 2,536 of JACQZM010000351.1, forward strand.
CCGTACCGGGGGTCGGACCAGGGGCCGGGCCCGGGGCCGGCGGTCGGGACGCCGACTCCGGAGGCCGCGACGCGAACCAGGCCGTCGGCCACGCTGAAGCTGTCGAGCGGGATGGAGAGGCCGCCTCCGCAGGCCTTGATCCAGGCCTCCTTCAGCGTCCAGATGATCGTGAAGAGCAGCGGCCGGACCGCTCCCGGAGCGGATTCCAGCAGCTCCACCTCGGGGCGCGCGAAGAACCGACGGGCCAGCTCCGGGTCCCGGGGCTCGATCGTCTCGACATCGACTCCCACCTCGATCTCCCGGGCCACGACGAGGGCGAGCTGGCCGGCCGTGTGAGAGAGGTTGAACCGGAACGGCTGGCCGGGGACGACCGGCTTGCCCGCCGCACCCGAGGAGAACCGCCACGACGACGGCGCACCCCCGCCGTATCGCGAGAGGACCCACCTGGTGAGGAGCTTGCCCACGGCGAACTCGAAGCGCTTGGCCGGAGGCACGAACCGCGCTCGACGCTCCAGCTCCTCCGGCCTCAACACTCCGAGCAGAGGCGCCAGGCGATCGGCGGCCTCGACCCGGGCCGGCAGCGACCAGACGTGCACCTGACCGGCGGGAAGGTCGACGGCCGCTCCGCCGGCATCGCCGGTACTGCCCGTCAGGCCAGCTCCTTCATGAGTACCCTCAGATCCTCCAGCGGCGCCACCGCGTGGGGGATCTTGGCGTTGGGCAGCCACTTCCTCAGCGACCTCAGAAACTCCAGTGAGAGCGTCTCCACCAGGGTCATGCCCCCCACGTCCTGGATCGCCTTCAAGCCGTAGATCCCGTCGGTCCCGTCCCCGCCCACCAGGATCGCCGCGGCCTTCTCGCGAAAACGCTCGGCCATGCTCTTGAACAACGCGTCCAGTCGGGGCTTGACCTGCCCGCTATCGCCCGGGGACTCGACCAGGGTCAGGCACGGTCTTCCGGTCACGTCGATGCCGACGACCAGGTCTTGCTTCCGGATGAAGCTGAAGTAGAGGTGACCTCCGTTGAGTCCGGCGTTGTGCACCGCCGGCTCGAGCTGGAACCCCACGAGTTCCCTGAGCGAGTTCTGCAGGGACTGGGTCTTCTCGCCCCCTGCCGCCGCGATGAGCACCACGTCGGCCCTGATGCCGACCCGGATGCCCGCAAGGAACCCGGCCAGCTCCTCCAGGCGTTCGGCCGCGATCCCGATGGCCACCATCCGCTTGTCCTTCAAGAGGTTGGTCAGGACGCCGGCGTTCTTGATCCCCTCTTTCCTAGGGATCTGCTTCGCCGCGCTCAGGCCGGCCACGAAGATCGTGTTGATGATCTGCCTCTGGTAGGTCTCCAGCTCGCCCAGGGTCCGGCGGCAACGGATGAAGTCGAACGCCCCGGCGTCGAGCGCCTCCTGGAGCATCGGGTTCTCCCGGGCCACGTACGGTCCAATGAGGTACACCGAGACCTTGATCGGCATGGTGGAGAGAGTGGAGATCACCTGGGCCGCGTTCATGTCCTTGAACTGCAGGTCCATGGTGATCACATGGGGCCGGGTGAGCGCAGCCTTCCGGATGCACTCGGCGCCGGTCCGGGCCGTGGCCAGAACCTCGATGCGCGGATTCGTCGCGAGCAGCTTCGCTATCTGCTCGGCGCCCTCGTCGGAGGGATCCGCCACGAGCACCTTGACCGCATTCACGATCCAGAACCATCCCTGGGAGCCCGGAGGAACCGACCAGCAAGGTCTGTCCGGAGGCTGGCGTCGCAGCCCCGGAGGAGCTCCGGTCCGCCGGACTCCAGCCACTCGGGAAAGCCCGGGCCCCTCCTGCCATGCTCCATTAGCGCACGCCACCGCTCTTGTCCTGTCGGGCTGCGCGGAGACCAAGACCGGGCGCCTCGCCGGGTCCGAGTCGCGCCCCCGAGCGCGACCTCGATCAGGATCCCTGCCTCTTTCTTCTCTCTCCCGAGCGCGACTTCAAGTGAATCCCCTTCACTTCCTCGGTGACTCTGCAGCCAGGCCGAGGCCTGATCACAGGCCCGACTCCGCGAACCGGTGGGGGATCCCGGGAGACCCAACGGTACCACCGGGGACGGCCTCACTGCACGTCGAACGGACAGAACCGCCGCCTCTTCAGGAACCGACCGGCCCCTGCCTTGCCGAGCCACTCGCCTTTCTGGCAGATGACGCGCCCTCTGGACACGACCGTCTCGGGATACCCCCTGACGCTGATCCCTTCGTAGGCGTTGTAGTCCACCCGCATGTGGTGGGTCAGCGGGTTGTCGACGCTGATCGTGAGCTCCCGGTCGGGATCGAAGATCACCAGATCCGCGTCGGAGCCCACCGCGATGGTTCCCTTCCGGGGAAACAGCCCGAACATCCTGGCGGCGTTGGTCGAGGTGACCTGCACGAACCTGTTCAGGCCGAACCGCTGGCCCACGACGCCACCGGTGTGGATGAGGCTCATGCGGTTCTCGATCCCTGGTGCTCCGTTGGGGATCTTGGTGAAGTCGTGGGCCACGGGTTCCTTCTGCCCCTTGAAGTAGAAGGGGCAATGGTCCGTGCCGACCACGGAGATGTCGCCGGATGCCAGGCCCCTCCACAGGGGGAACTGGTTCCACTTCTCGCGGAGCGAGGGCGTCATCATGTACTTGGCCCCCTCGGCCCCCTCCTGCTCGTAGAGCGACTTGTCGAGGAAGAGATACTGGGGGCAGGTCTCTCCGTAGGCCAGGAGTCCCCGGTGGCGGGCCAGACGCAGCTGCTCCAGGCCGTCGCCGCTGGACAGGTGGACGATGTACATGGGGCACCCCGCCACCTCGGCCAGGGCGATCGCCCTGTGGACCGCCTCTCCCTCCAGGCGGGTCGGCCGCGTGAGCGGATGGTAGCGCGGAGCGGTCTGCCCCTGGGCTCTGGCCCCCCTCACGATCTCGTCGATGGCGATGCCGTTCTCGGCATGCATCAGCACCAGGGTGCCCTCCGCGGCGGCCTTTCGCATGGCCCTGAAGAGGACGCCGTCGTCCAGGTACAGCACGCCCGGGTACGCCATGAAGAGCTTGAAGCTGGAGATCCCCGCCTCCACCAGCTTGGCCATCTCGGTCACCCGCTCCGCCGGGAGGTCCGTGACGATCATGTGGAAACCGTAGTCGATCGTCGCCCTGCCCTGGGCCTTGCCGTGCCAGAGATCGAGCGCCTCCAGCATCGACCGGCCCTTGACCTGGGTCGGGAAGTCGATGACCGTGGTGGTGCCACCGAACGCGGCCGCCCGGGTCCCGGTCTCGAAGTCGTCGGTCGAGCAGATCGAGCCGTAGGGCATGTCGAGATGGACGTGCGGGTCGATGCCGCCCGGAATGACCAGTCGATCGTGTGCGTCGATCACCGTGTCGGCCGGCATGGACAGCCCGATGCCGATGGTCGTGATGGTCTCCGACTCGACGAAGATGTCGGAGCGATAGTCGTCGACGGCGGTGACGATCCGCCCGTTCTTGATCAAGATGGACATGGTTCCCCCGAAGCTCGGTCGGCGGCACGTGGAGCGGTGGTTCCGGACCCGGCGTCAGTCTCCAGGGAAGACTAATCGCTAGCGTCCGCGGGATCAAGGGCGCGAGCGCCCGTGGAGGAGCTCTGTCCCCGATGGTCTACCCTCTTCTCAGACGAGTGCTCTTCCGCCTCGACCCGGAGCGCGTCCACAACCTTGCGCTGGCTCTTCTCGGCCTTCTCGACCGTCTCCTGCCCGAGGGCGGGACCGCCCCGGACCAGCTGCCGGTCGAGGTGGCCGGGGTCCACTTTCCGAACCCGGTGGGGCTCGCGGCGGGCTTCGACAAGGACGGGGTGGCGACCCGGGCGGCGGCGTTCCTGGGGTTCGGTTCCGTGGAGGTCGGCACGATAACGCCCAGGTCGCAGCCGGGCAACCCCCGGCCACGGCTGTTCCGCCTGCCAGACCATCGCGGGATCATCAACCGGATGGGGTTCAACTCCGGAGGCGCGAGCCTGGCGGCCGGGAACCTCAGCCGACGGACCCGGCGGGTGCCCGTGGGGGTCAACGTCGGCCCGAACCGGGACACCCCGGCCGAGGGCGTGGTCGGCTCCCTCCTTCCGGCTCTCTCGCTGCTCGGGCCATGGGCCGACTACCTGGTGCTCAACCTCTCGTCGCCGAACACGCCGGGTCTCAGGAACCTGCTGGGAGCCGGCACCCTGGACGAGACGCTCGAAGCGCTCAGGAAGCGACTCCCCCCGGCGGCGGCGGGCAAACCGCTCTTTCTGAAGGTGTCGCCGGACATGGAAGACCAGGGGCTGCGGCGGGTGGCCCGCACGGCTCTGGATCAGGGGGTCGCCGGTCTCATCGCCACCAACACGACGATCGGTCGAGACCTGGTCCCGGAGCGCTGGCGCGACGAGGCCGGAGGCCTTTCGGGCGCCCCGCTCGCGGGCCGATCCGATCACGTCCTGGCGGTGCTGCACGCAGAGCTGGGAGGTCGGCTCCCGCTCATCGGGGCGGGGGGCATCTTCGGGCCGGAGGACGCCTACAGGAAGCTGCGGGCCGGCGCGAGCCTGGTGCAGCTCTACACCGGCTTCGTCTACGAGGGGCCGCTGGTGGCCCGGCGCATCGTCTCCGGAGTCGCGGCGTTGCTGGCCCGGGACGGCTTCCGGGCCGTCCGGGACGCCGTGGGCTCGGCTGCCGGCGGCACCGCTCCGGCTCCCGCCGATCCGGTCGCTTGACTTACCGTGGCACCACTGTCGATAATCCCGGCGTGGTTCCTCGCGCTCGCGCACAACATCGTCCCCTGTCCGCTGCGGTCCGGCCTATGCGATCGTCGATGGTGGCACTCCTCTCCCTGGCTCTCCTGACCGGTGACGTCCTGGCCCGGGTCGGCCCCGGCGCCGTCACGCTCAGGTATCGATCTCACGGCGGCAAGTCCCACGTCTACTCGACGCGCCAGGCCACGGTCGTGCGGCAGTGGAGCGAGCCCGAGACCGGTCGGGCCACGGCCGCGCCGGTCATGCACCGCCAGGACTTCCGCAAGGTGTCGACCCGGACCGCCATGGAAGCCGGACCGGACAGGCTGCGCGTCCGGATCGAGGTCCAGAAGATCAGCACCAAGCTCGACGGCCAGGAGCTCCCCCGGGTGCCCCCGGGGGCGGCCGCGGAGTCTCTCATGTCCGTCCGGGGACACCCGCTGGACCCGCGGGACGGGAAGCCGCTGGGCACCCCGGCCATGACGCTCGTGCTTGGGCCGGATCCGCTTCCGCCACCGCTGGAGGCGCTCGGGCACAAGGTGCTCGAGGAGGTCGAGTGGACCGAGGAGAACCCCGCTTCGGAAGACCTGCCGATCCCGTGCACGACTCATTTCAAGATCCAGGGCATCGCGGAGGTGTCCGGCCGCGAGTGCGTCATGATCAAGGTCTGGGCCACAGCCAAGGGAACCGTGGAAAGGCTCCGGTCCGAGGTCGTGGTGACCGGGAACGGGAAGATCGCCTTCGACCCCGAGGAGGGTATCGTGGTCGAGTCGGCCACTGAGGTGACCGTGGAGCAGCAGTTCCCCAGGGCCCGTTCGGGCAAGCTGCGTCGCGCGACCATGACAATGGTCGTGAAGTCGCGGCTGATGCCCTGAGAGCCGTGGCGGAAGCCCGGCTCTCCGGTACCCCCCAAAAAGAAGCCGGCCGTGCGGCTTTCGCCACCGGCCGGGGCGCTCACCCTGGGCCGACCGGATCGAGGTCCGGCCGGCCGGCTCGCTACCGGTTCCTTCCTGGTCTCCAGCCCGGCCCTGGATCGACCACGGCGACCACGTTTCCATCGCCGTCGTAGTAGTAGACCAGCGCCGTGTCGTACCGAGGCGTGCCGTTGTTGTAGCGCCAGAGGGCGATCCCCATGTAGGCGTAGGGCCGTCCCTCGCGCGTGGTGCCGCTCGTCGGCATGACCTGGACGTCCACCCACTGCCCCTCGCCCTGCCTCTTGTTCGGCAGCTGCCACGACTCTGCCGTGAACCGCTGCACCGCCAGGCGCTTGATGTCGTCCCTGGACCTGGTGGGCGGCCTCTGCACCGGAGGCTGGGGCGCGGGCTGGGTCTGGGGCTGGGGCGCGGGCTGGGTCTGGGTGGTCGGCGCGGGCAGGGTCCGCGGGTCCGGCACCTGGGGCTGCTGCGGATAGACCACCGGCGGCACCGTCCCCTGGTTGGTGCCCGGGGCCGGGATCGTGATCCGGATGGTCCCGGGGTCGTTCGGGCCCGACCCTCCACGGTAGACCTGGATCGTCCCTCCCATCTGCTGGACCAGCTGGGCGATCAGGGCGAGCATCTGGTCGGGGTTGTTCGGCAGCGCCACGCCTTGCTGGTTGCCCGGCAGGCCCCCGGCCCCGGTGGTGACCGGACCGGCGGGCCCGGTGGGCGCGGGCTGGCCGGTCGGCGCAGTGCCGGTCGGCGCCGGGTTCGTCGGTGCGGTGTTGGTCGAAGCCGGCTGCCCGTTGGACTGCCCGCTGGGCGCCCCGGCCGTGGTCGACGTGCCTGCCGGGGTCACCCCCTCCATCCCGATGCCCATCAGGTCGGCCGGCCCGGGCCCGGTCGGCGTCGCGGTACCCGTCGCCGGCGGCGTCGAGGTCGGGGCCGCCGGCGGTCCAGCCGGGTTCGTGGCGGCCGGAGTCGTCCCGTCGAACGTGGGAGCCTGGGGAGCGGTCTGGAGGATCTCCCGCCCGCCGTTCATCTGCACGAGGCGCTGCCGGATTCCCTGACAGACGTTCGCCATCGCCTTGGAGGTCTGATCGACCTCCGCCGGATAGCGCGTGCCGGCTGGAGTCGCTCTCACCAGCTGGTCGATGCGGGCCAGGTAGCCGAGGAGCGTCTGCTTCTCCGCCGGGAACATGGCGGCGAACGCCGACGACTCGAGCATGGCCTTCCCCTGGGCGATCCGGGCCAGGTCGGTGGCCTGGGTCCCGGTGAGGGCAGCCCGCATGAAGGTCACCCAGCCGTTGAAGCTCGCGATGGCCGACTCGAGCTGCTGAGGCTGGGTCTGAGCCCACCCGGTCGTGGCGAGGGTCAGAATCGTGACCAGTAATACCAGGAGGCGCGCCCTGTGAGCGCACCCTGTGGTCCGTTGGCAGACCATGTTTACCTCCAGCTGACCAGCTGACCGATGGTGTCGCGGCGAAGACGCCAAGACAACGGTGGACCCCAGGCCCACCAACCACCACTTCATGTATACGCAGGCAAACGGCCGGTTGTTTTCGGTTCTCCAACAATATGCCTGGAAAGACGACCGGGCCCCGGCCTGGTGATCGGCCTGACGGTCCCGGGTCGCGGGGATCACCACTCAGCGGCCCAGCACCATGACGCGGACCGGCCACGCGCGGTCTTCCTTCACGGCCGGCATGTCGATCGTCAGGGCCCACCCGCGGTCGGACCGGGTGCACCTCAATGATCTGCGGGCCCCGTCCGGCCCCACCTCCCACGCCCTGGCCGCCGGAGCCGGCAGCCGCACCGTGATCCGGGTCGGCTCCAGCGCTCCGGCCGGCGGAGGCGACCACCCGCCGAACCCCCGGGTGAGCACCAGTACCCAGCGCCGGTCCGACTCCGTCCCCACCTCGAGGCAGGCGCCATCGACCACCTCCCCGGCGACCCGTCGAGCCAGCCGCATCCTGAGATCCGGGACCGGTCGCACCGGCCCGGCGCCGATCAGCGAGGCCACCGTGGCCAGCGCCGAACCCGAGGGCAACGGCCGTCCGCGGTCCGAGAGCCCGAAGCGACCGCCGCCGGGACCGCCGTCCACCAGGCAGTGGACCGCGATCGCATCCACCCCGGGAAACCTGAGGATCCTCGGCAGCGCCAGCCGGAAGAAGTCGGCCTCCAGGTCCGTCCGGCCGGGCCGGGCTCTCTCCAGGCCGATCTCGGAGACCACGACCGGCAGGGTCCGTCCGGAGAGCGCGCGCACCTCCCTCAGCACCTCCTCCTGCCGTCGCCACCAGTAGAGAAACGACGAGAAAGGCCTGTCCGGATCGGGATAGACGTGGATCGACACCCCGTCCAGCAGCGGGCCGGCCCCGGCTCGAACCAGATCCAGAAGGAACTCCCCCTTGACGTCGTTCACGGCCCCCGGGCCGATCAGTCTGGCGCCCGGATCCTCCTTCCGGAGCACCTGACGGGTCACCTCGAGCATGGGCACGTAGTACCTGGCGAGGATCTCCCTGCGAACCTGCGGCGGGGTGGAGACCCCCTGGGGCAGGAACCAGCGTCCGTTGGCCTCGTTCCAGAGCTCGTAGTACAGCACCGGCCGGTAGCGCCGGGCCACGGCCCTGACGTAGTCCGCCCAGGCCGAGAGTCGATCCGGCGGCACGAAGTACGACTGCACCATCTTCGGGTCGGTGGGGTAGCCGTACCGCGCCGCGGTCTGCCGGCTGGCCCAGAGCGGCGAGTACGTGAGCAGAACGATCAGCTCCCGCCGCCCTGCCCGGAGGCCCGCCACGGTCCGGTCGAAGCCCCCGAAGCTCGGTCTGCCCGGCTCCGGGAAGACGTTGTTGAACCCGACCTCGGTCCGCACGATCCGGGCGCCCAGCGCTTCCAGCGCCATGACGACCCCCTGATCGATCGGGCCGTGGAAGTTCACTCCGAGGAGCGGAGCAGCTGAAGACGGGCGCTGGCCGGGGAGAACCCCGGCCAGCAGCAGCACCAGCAGGAGACGTCTCACGAGCCACATGTTAGGGCATGAGCGCCACCACTTCCACCTCGAACGGCCGCCCCGGCGGCTCACCGCGTCGCGCGCTCCGCGGCCGAGCCGGGCGGGATCG
>JACQZM010000352.1 GCA_016213885.1 Candidatus Rifleibacteriota bacterium
CATGGACATGATGATGCCCGAGCTGGACGGATACGAGACGATGAGGACGATCCGGCTGCGCCCGGGATGCCAGAACCTGCCGATCATCGCGGTGACCGCCAAGGCCATGCGCGGCGATCGGGAGAGGTGCATCGAGGCCGGGGCATCCGACTACATCACCAAGCCGATCGACCTCGACCGGCTGGTGTCTCTGATGCGGGTGTGGCTGTACCATGAGGGACGTTGAGGTCGGAAGCCCCGCCATCGACGGGACGTGCGACCGGTGCGGCCGCGCCCGACTCCCTGGCGCGGATCGAGGTGGCCCAGCACCCGAGGCGACTCCGTGGATGGGATGCCGGGTCGTGACCGCGCATTCCCGAGGCGACTGAAGGGAGGATCATGCCGGAACGTCGAACCAGGGGGAAGGTGCTCGTCATCGACGACAACGAGTCGGTGCTCAAGAGCGTGCGCTGGGTCCTGGAGCTCAGCGGTCTCGAGGTCGTGACCACCCGGAGCGTGATCTGCGCCAACCTGATCTTCAGGGAGCGTCCCGACCTGATCCTGATGGACGTCAACATGCCCGGGATGAAGGGCAGCGACGCGGGCCGCATCTTCATGAAGACCGTGGGCATGATCGAACGGGTCTGCATCGTCCTGCACTCCAGTCTATCCCCCCGCGAGCTCGAGACGCTCGTGAGGGAGTCGGGGGTCGCCGGGTACATCCAGAAGACCCACGACCCCGAGGAGCTCGTGCGCCAGGTCGACCGCTGGATCGAGGTGGCCCGATCGGCTGCGGCCGGTCCGGGACGCGATGCGTCGTGAGCCGGCGGCTCGCGACCGGGGTGTCTCATCCCGATGTTCGTCGCCCGGACACGTGATCTGCGTAGCAGTGAAGCAGGCCTGGCAGATGCGCCGGGTCGAGGTCTGGTCGTCGGGCGGCAGAACCGACCCATGGCCGGGGGCCTCGCTGGCGGGCGGGGAGTTCAGGGACCGCGTGGCCGGCCACCGGGGTCAGCGGCCGGCGTGATCCTCTCGGCCTCCACGAGCAGCAGGCCGGCCAGCTTCAGCTTCGACACCGACTCTTGGCGGTCGAACGGCACGAGATCGTCCCGGCTGCCGGCCTCGCTCGAGCCGATCTTGACCGCCAGCACTCCCTCGTCCTGGGCCACCTCGACGTTCCCGTCTCCCGATCTCACGGAGAACTGGTGTCGTCCCACGCGGGCCACGAGAGCCTGCGCCCGAGCGTCGCTGTTGGGGTGGAACACGAACCCCTCGGGGCCCGCGACGTCGGCGAGTCTCTCCGGAGCCCCATCGATCTCCGAGGAGGCCGGTCCGGCTCCCTCTGGCCGGCTCGCCGTGACCCCGCAGGCGATCACCTGGAACCGGTCCCCGGGCCGGAGAGAGAGAGATGTCTTCACCCAGAGACCGAGAGGCGAGGCCCAGGTGGACCGATCCGGACCCGATCGGTGCCGGACGAGCCGATCGAGGCTCCGCAGGAGCAGCACCCGGACCTCGGCCCTCTGCAGGGTGGCTGCTGCGACCCGCACCCTCTCGACGAGAGGCTCCCGGTCGACCGGGTCCAGGCTCGAGGCCGCGAGCGCCGCCAGCCAGAGGTCGGTGGGCTTTCCGGCCGAGATCAGAGCCTGCAGCGCCGGACCGGCCAGCTTCGAACCGGTCCGGGCCAGCGCCAGCCCGAACTCCGCCCGCGGGGAAGCGACGGTCCGGTGAAGCCGCTCGAGCTGGGTCGTGATGCCGCTCGGCGAGAGGCTCGCAAGCCCTCGCAGCGCCGCTCTCCGGAGGACCTCGTCGGGGGAGGCCACGGCCGCGAGCAGCCCCCTCGTCACTGCCGTCCGGAGCGTCGCATCGGAGGTCCGGACGGCCACCAGCGACGCCGCCTCCACGGCCAGCACGCGGCGCGTCAAGTCCATCTGCGTCCAGGTGGAGCCAGGGGACCGCGGGGTCCCTCCGGGCGGACTCGGGCCCAGCTCGAGCTCCTGCAGCAGAGCGGTCGTGGCGGTCCCGTCGCCCCAGGCCGCCAGGCCGGCGATGGCCGTGTGCCGGTCCTCCGGCGGAAGGTCGCGCCGACGCAGCGACTCCTCCAGCAGACGCTGGGCCCTGCCGCCTCCGAAGCGCGCCGCGGTGGCGATCACCGCGTGACGCAACGGGTCATCTCCGGCCCGGGTGGCGAACGGCTCATCCAGAGGTCGATCGAGCTCACCATCCAGCCAGGGAAGCCGCAGCGCGGCCGCGCCGAACAGGCCGGTCCCCCGGTGCTCCGGCTGTCGGACCATCGCGGCGAACAGACGGTCGGCTCTCGAGGGATCCACCAGTCCCAGCGCCCGGGAAGCCCTGGCCCTGAGCCAGAAGCACGACGGCTTGCCGGCCCGGCTGGCCAGCACCGTCGTGCAGAGGTCGACCAGCATCTCACCCGCCTCGGGCCCACCGCATGCCTCCAGCGTGGTGATGATCAGCTCCAGGACCTTCTCGGAAGGCTTCGCCGGTCGCTCGAAGAGCTGGATCCCTCGCCGCAGAGCCGGTACCGCGGAGGCGCTGCCGATCGCCCCGAGGGCGCGAGCCGCATCGGCCCAGCAGGTCTCGTCGGTGGAGCGCTCCAGCTCGACGAGGATACCGGGCACGTCGGACTCCTCCCCGAACGGTCTCAGCGGGCGGATCTTCTGCCGCTCCGACTGCTCCAGAAGCCCGGCCACCGAGCCCAGGGACCGGAGGAAAGCCCCCCTCGAGCCCTGGGCCGCCGTGCGGAAGACCAGCGCCGGTACCCGGATGGCGAGCCCCGGCGAGGCGGAGCTCAGGGTGAGCCGGTAGCTGACGCTCGGGGCGAGCCGGTCCAGGATGATCCGGTGCACCGTGACCGACGAGGCCTCGGTCCGGGTCACCGAGACCGGGCCGGTGCCCTCCTCCGTGCAGGTCGCCTGCCCGCAAAACGGAAGCGTCGACCAGAACGAGACGTAGCAGCCGCGCTCGATCGGTCTCACCCGGAGCCCCAGCACCGCGGCGAGCCGCTCCCCGGGCGCAC
>JACQZM010000353.1:0-3471 GCA_016213885.1 Candidatus Rifleibacteriota bacterium
CCGGCCGGTCACCGATCGTGGTGGCCCACGGGAAGAACGTCAACGTGGCCGAGGAGAGCACCTGGGCGAATCTGGTGCACTCGGTCGAGAGCGGCGCCACCGTCCTGGAGGTCGACCTCCAGATGCTCAAGCCCCGGTCGGGCTTCCTGGGAGAGTTCTTCGTCTTCCACGACCCGACCCCCCACCGGCTCGTTCGCGGCTACCGGACCCCGCCGGAGAAGGAGGCCGAGTTCATCCGGAGCTCGAGGGAGCTCGCGGAGCAGAAGCAGGGTCAGTACGACTTCTACCTGTTCGACCGGATGGGCACGTTCACTCCGGAGGACGACAAGGCGACCCTCTGGATCCACGACGAGCGCTCCGGGAGATCCTACGAACCGATCCTGCTGGATGAGATCCTGGCGGCGATCCGCAGGCCCGGGAGCTTCGATGTGCCCCGTCACCTCGCCAGGACGGCGGAGGGCCACCAGGTCGAGGTACCCGCAGCCCGGGTGACGCACCCGCAGCCGGTCTTCTACTACCTCGACCTGAAGGACATCAACCCGCTGGCCCGGAGGCTCATCCGGCTCTCATGCTGGGACTGGGAGCGGAACAGCTGGTCCACCAGCCGGCTGGTGGCCTACACGCGGGCGCTCTTCTCCTCGCTGTCGGCGGTGCTCACGCGGTGCGAGGCCCACGACAAGGTGTTCGTGGCGGTTCGCCACGAGGCGCTGGCGGACATGGTGCGGGAGATCGACCCGCGGATCAAGATCATGGCCAGCACGGAGAGGGCCGTGGCCGCGACTCCCGTCCGCGAGTTCGTCGTGGAGCTGCAGCGGTTCGAGCCGCACCATCCGGAGCTCGTCGAGGTGAAGTTCCTCGGCCACATCGTCGAGCCCGAGCTCCACGGTGAAGCCCGGGCCAGGGGATGGCAGCTCTTCTACAACGAGATCGTCCAGACCGACAGGAGCCAGTTCGAAGGCCGATACGAGGGGAACTTGCCCCTGCTCATCAAGGACATCCTGGCCCCCTCGCCGGACGTGTTCATCCAGACCAACACGGTCCCGGAGCTCGTCGACCTCCTGAAGAGGCTGCCCGAGGCTCGAGCCCGGTAGAGGCCCGGGGCCTGGCGGCGCGGCGGCGCATCAGGGGGAGCCAGGCGACCCCGCGGCCACGGTGAACAGAGTGATGTAGCTGTTCATGTCGGTGAAGGTCTGGTAGGCGAGCTTTTTCAGGTCGAGCTGCAGGTCTATCCGTGGGGGGGCGAGCCGGGCGATGACGCGGGCCAGTCGACCGACCTGGCCGGCGTCCAGGGGGACGGGCCGGAAGTAGTCGAGCGTCACGTGAAGGCGCGGCCACCAGGCCAGCGGAACGATCTCGTCCAGCAAGTTGTAGATCGCCATGAGGGCGCGGAAGTCCTGGTCCGTGGCCGGTTGGAGCCCCAGCACCATGGAGATGTTGCAGGACGGGAAGAGCCCCGTCGATTCCAGGAAGACCCGGGAACGGGCCGGGGCTCGGTCCAGCGCGGTGGCGATCCGGTCGAACCGGAGCCTCACCTCCTTCGCCTGGACCACCAGTCTCTCTTCGAGAGCCTCCCGATCCGGTCCGCCGGCGAGGTCATGGACGGTCACGTGGAACTGCCCCGGATCGAGCGGTCGGGCCAGGTGATCGCCGAGCTCCTCCCTGAGCGACCTCTGCAGTCTGGCCATCGGGGTGAGCCCGGGCTCTTCCAGCGGCAGCACCACCGTGTCGCCGTGAAACGGCCGGAGCGACCCGTCCTCGACGACCTTGGCAGAGAGCCCGCCGGGAACGTGCCACCGGACCTCCCCGGAGCCGAGCCACTCGAGGCAGGCCTGATGCTCCGCCCGCACCGTGGCGCAGTACTCCGGGAACTCCCGGATCTCTCCCTTGAGGACCACCGGTGCGGTCCAGTCGATCACGGTGTCACCTCGTCTCCCTCAGGCGCCCCACCCTGGCTCCACCTTAGTGTCGCCGAAGCGAGCCGGGATCTCAGGTGCTGGGCGCAGAGCCTGGAGGTCGCGACGAGGAGTCGACACGAGGTGGTCCTCCCGGCGCCCGGTCGCGAACCCCGCTTTTCTCGATCCCCTGCCCGAGGGGATCATCCGACGCAGTTTCAGAGGTGCATCAGCGGCATCACCGTGAAGAGGAACCCGGCTCCGACCACGAGCCCCAGCATGATCAGCAAGGCCGGCACGGCGAAGGTCTCCAGGTGCCGGAGGAGCGACTCCTGTGGCCTGGCGTGGACGGCCGCCAGAAGGCCGAGCACCTCGTGGAGGCTGCCGGTCTCCTCCCCCAGGGTGATCATCGCCGCCACGCGCTCGGGAACCAGCTTCTCTTTCAACAGAGCACCGGAGAGCGATTCCCCACGGAGGAGGTCGCAGCGGGCTCGCCCGAGAGCCTCCCTGCTGCCGGGACCGGGAGTGCAGGCCTGCAGGATCGCCAGAGTCTCGGTGGCAGAGACGCCCGTGGTCAACAGGGCGTGAAGCTGCCGACAGAGCCGGGCCACGGTCTCGCCTCTGGCGGCCGGGCCGACAGCGGGGATTCGCCGGATCAGAGCGCTCCACAGCTCGAGCATTGCCGGCACCTGCCACAGCCTGACGCCCACGAGTACGATCAATGCAGCCAGCGACGCGCACAGCGCCGGGTGATCGTTGACCGTCTCCGAGGTCCACAGGAGTGCCCGGGTGACCGCGGGGATCGAGATGTTCAGGGAGCTGTAGATCGACTTGAAGCAGGGCCCGAACCCGAACAGAAACGCCGCCACAAGCAGCGAGAGGACCCCGGCGCCGCCTCCGTACGTGGCCGCCAGCCTGACGACTCGCGAGCTGCGTCGACGGTTCCGATCGAGGGCCACCACGAGCTTGGCGAGCGCCTCGTTCACAGTACCGGTCTGCTCTCCCCCGCGTACGACCCCCACGTAGAACGGATCGAACAGATCAGGATGGAGGGTCAGCGCTCCGGAGAGGGTGCTACCTCTGGCCACGCTCCATCCGGCGTGACGCGCTACCCTCTCGAGGCTCGTTCCGGGGCAACCCCGCGCCACGCGGTCGAGCGCCAGGGGCACGTCCAGGCCCGTGTCGACCAGGGCGGACAGTCTCCTGGTGAACCACAGCAGGTCGATCGCCGAGTCTTCGCGGGAGTCCACGCCACGCCACCATCCTGGCTTGCCACGGGCCCCGGGTCGCCGGGGTCCGTTCGAACTCACAGTTCGACCGAGGACGATGTCGCGATGTTCCGGAAATGGCCAACGTGTCAGGACGACGCGGGTGTGCCGTCAGGGCCACCGCTGTTCGGTCGGGGAAGGTCCGACCCGGACCGGCGCGGCTGGTGCTTCATCCTCCTCCGGGACCTCTGCCGCATGAGACGGAACACGGCCAGCGACCGCGACTCGGCCCCGTACACCTCGCCTCGTCGGAGGCCCAGGCCCGGGGTCTCGCACGTGGGCTCCCGCGTGTCCAGGATCAGCTCCAACCG
>JACQZM010000353.1:3524-5338 GCA_016213885.1 Candidatus Rifleibacteriota bacterium
CCCCGCGCCGGTGGGCCGGCAGCACGAACTGCTGCGGCTCCTGGTGGCCGTTCACGAGGATCAGAAAGGTGTCGTCGACCACGGGGTCGCCCATGGCGTCCCGCTCTCCGATGGCGTCGCCGGCGAGCCTGACGCTGAACGACTGGGTGAACGTCCCCCAGTCGGTCTCGCTCATCTCCCGGCCCTCCGGGCGGAACCACGTCAGGTCCTTCACGTCGGAGCCGCGGAGCGTCCGGCCGAAGAAGAACTTCTGCCTGCGGAACACCGGGTGATCCCTCCGGAGAGCGATCAGCCTCCGGGTGAACGCCGCGAGCTCCTTCTTCCTCCGGTCGAGCTTCCAGTCGACCCACGAGATCTCGTTGTCCTGGCAGTAGGCGTTGTTGTTCCCCTGCTGAGTTCTCCCGATCTCGTCGCCGCCGCAAATCATGGGGGTGCCCTGGGAGAGCAGCAGCGACGCCAGCAGGTTCCGCTGCTGCCGCGCCCTGAAGCCCAGGATCGCCGGCTCCTTGGTCGGCCCTTCGACCCCGCAGTTGGAGCTCAGGTTGTGATCGTGACCGTCCCGGTTGTCCTCTCGATTCGCCTCGTTGTGCTTCTCGTTGTAGCTGACCAGATCCGTGAGGGTGAACCCGTCGTGAGCCGTGACGAAGTTGATCGAGGCGTAGGGCCTCCGGCCTCCCCGACCGTAGAGATCGCTCGATCCGGTGAGCCGGTAGGCCATCCCGCCCGCCTGCCCTGGATCTCCCTTCCAGAACGCCCGGACCGTGTCGCGGTAGATGCCGTTCCATTCGCCCCACAGGACCGGGAAGTTGCCCACCTGGTAGCCGCCTTCGCCGAGGTCCCAGGGCTCGGCGATGAGCTTCACCTGCGAGATCGACGGATCCTGGTGGATGATGTCGAAGAACGCGCCGAGCCGATCGACGGCGTGGAGCTCCCGGGCCAGCGCCGAGGCCAGGTCGAACCGGAACCCGTCGACGTGCATCTCCTGGATCCAGTAGCGGAGGCTGTCCATGACCAGCTGCAGCGCCCGGGGGTGGGTCATGTTCAGCGTGTTGCCGCAGCCGGTGTAGTCCATGTAGTAGCGGTGGTTGTCCGGGACCGTGCGGTAGTAGGCGGCGTTGTCGATGCCCCGGAAGCACAGCGTCGGCCCCAGGTGGTTGCCCTCGGCGGTGTGGTTGTAGACCACGTCGAGGATCACCTCGATGCCAGCCTGGTGCAGGGTCTTCACCATCGTCTTGAACTCGGCGACCTGTCCACCATCCCTGGAGCGGCTCGCATAGCGCCACTCCGGAGCGAAGAAGCCGATGGAGTTGTAGCCCCAGTAGTTGCTCAGGCCGCGGTCCTCGAGGTGTCGGTCCACCATGAACTGGTGGACCGGCATCAGCTCCACGGCCGTGATCCCCAGATTCTTCAGGTAGTCGACGATCACCGGGGAGGCGAGCCCCGCGTACGTGCCGGCCAGCGGTCTCTCCACCTCGGGGTGACCGATGGAGAAACCTCTCACGTGGAGCTCGTAGATGACGGTGCGGCTCCAGGGGATCCGCGGGGGTCGGTCGTCGCCCCAGGTGAAGGCCGTGTCGATCACGATGCTCTTGGGGGCGTGGGGAGCGCTGTCCCGGTCGTCCCTGGCCAGGTCGGCCGCGGGTAGCCCGATGGGGTAACCGAAGAGCGACTCGTGCCACGGCTGGCTGCTGTCGATCGCCTTGGCGTAGGGGTCCAGCAGGAGCTTGGCCGGATTGAACCGGTGGCCATCGGTGGGCTCGTACGGGCCGTGGACCCGATAGCCGTATCTCTGCCCGGGCCTCACTCCGGGCAGG
>JACQZM010000354.1 GCA_016213885.1 Candidatus Rifleibacteriota bacterium
GCGCGAGCCAGGACGGGTCGGGACGGACCGTCTCGCCGCGGTCGGCCATCTTCGCGGCGGCCGCAGCGGCGCTCGGATGCAGACCGGCGGCGTGCGCGGCGACGATGCAGGCGCCGACCTCGGTGGCGGCGCGAGAGGCGGCGGACAGCATCCGGGTGGCGCTGGCCAAGATCGAGGCGATCATCAACACCTCCAGCGAGCTGGTGAACCGCAAGAGCAGGCTGGGCTACCTGGAGCGGGAGCTCCGCCGTCTGCTCGATCAGGTGCACCTGGTGTGCCGCCAGTTCGAGGAGACGGAGGAGTCGATTCGAGACGAGGCCATGGCTGATCCGGAGAGGCTCCAGATCGTCGATCGGCTCCGCCCGCTGGTGCAGGCGCTGCGGACGCTCGAGATGGCCACGGCGGGCCTGTGCGAGCTCGGCGAATCGGTGCACTTCGACGTCGCCTCGCTCGTGGACAGGCTGGGCAACGAGGCGATCCGCATCCGGATGGTGCCGCTGCGCCAGCTGTTCCAGAAGTGCCCCCGGATGGTCAGGGAGCTGGGCCGGAAGCTCGGGCGGGAGGTCGAGTTCGAGTACACCGGAGACGACACGGAGATCGACAAGGTGATGCTGGAGCAGCTGGAGGATCCGCTCGTCCACATGCTCCGCAACGCCATCGACCACGGGATCGAGCCCCCCGGCGACAGACTGCGCGCCGGCAAGCCGCCCCGGGGCACGATCCGTCTGGGGGCCAGCCACCGTCAGGGACAGGTGGTCATCGAGCTCTCCGACGACGGAGCCGGGATGTCGGCCCACGACATCGGCGAGAAGGCGGCGCAGGTCGGTCTCGTGACCCAGGAACGGCTCCGGGAGATGTCCCGGGACGAGGTTCTGGGGCTCATCTTCGCCCCCGGCTTCTCGACCCGGCGGGAGGTGTCGGAGGTGTCGGGTCGCGGGGTGGGGATGGACGTCGTCCGGACGAACATCGGCCGGCTCCACGGGCGGGTGGAGATCAGGACCACCGTGGGGCAGGGATCGACGTTCGTGCTGCATCTCCCGCTCACGCTGTCCATCATCCACGCCCTCGTGGTCGTGAACGGGGGGGCCACGTACTGCGTCCCCGCCGGATCGATCCTCGAAGCGCTCAAGGTGGCCCCGGGCGTCCTCGAGGAGATCGGCGGTCGGACCGTGATGAGCCACCGCGGCGCCGTGCTGCCGGTGGCCACGCTGGCACAGGTGCTGGGTCTTCCAGCAGGCCCGCTGGCCCGGGATGCGGTCAACCTGCTCGTGGTGGCGGGCGCCCGGAAGCGGATCGGCCTGCTGGTGGACGACATCGACTGCGAGGTGGAGATCGTCATCAAGCCGCTGGGCCAGCTGCTCAGGTGCGTGAACAACGTCTCCGGAGCGACGATCCGGCCGCGGGGCGACCTGGCGATCGTCCTGGATCCCGACAGCCTGGTGACCAGCGCCAACGAGCTCTGGCAGGCCCCCACGGGAGCGGTGGTGCCGAGGCAGGCCCAGCCGCGGATCAAGACCGCTCACCGCAGCGCCGTGCCGACCCGGGCCCCGATCCTGGTGGTCGAAGACTCCGTCACCTCCAGGGAGATGCTCGTGGGCATCCTGGAAAGCGCGGGGTTCGTCCCGGTCATCTTCGTGACCAACCTCGATGAGGGCGGCCGGCGCGACCCTCGGCAGGTGCAAGAAGCGTCCTGCCTGGTCCAGAAACGGGATTTCGAGCAGGAGACGCTCATCCGGAAGATCAGGGAGCTCCTGGGGGAGTGAAGCCCGCCTGCCTCGGTCGCGGCGGCGAGCAGAGATCGTGGCCGCAGGGAGGGTGTCGGTGAAGACGAACGAGCGGGAAGCAGGGCGCCGGACGGTGCTCGTGGTCGACGACGACAGGGACGTCAGGCGGATCGTCAAGACGTTTCTTGGCACCCAGCCGCACCTCGAAGTGCTGGAGGCCTCCGACGGCCTGGAGGGGATCGACGTCCTCCTGGAGAACCCGGTGGACCTCCTGATCGTGGACCTCCACATGCCGAGAATGAACGGCCTGGAGATGGTGGCGTTCGTCCGCAACGTGGCGCGGACCTGCCGCCTCCCGGTCGTGATGTTCACCACGGCCAAGGACGACTACAACCGCCGCAAGGCCATGGCCCAGGGGGTCGACTTCTACGTCAACAAACCGTTCGACCCCGGGCAGTTCGCGTTCATCGTGAAGCATCTGCTCCCTCCGGAGGAGCCGCCGGCCGCTTCCCTCCCCGACGCCCCGGAGGGCGAGTCCGAGGGGGGCTTGGGGGGCGGAATGAGCGAAGCGAAGAGCGAGCTGCCCGGCGACGGTCCCCCGGCCCCAGGGTCCCCCGGAAGGTCGCCCCGAAGGCCAGGCGGTAGCCGCGCATTCAACCTCCGGGCGCTCCCTGCCGATGGCAATCGTGAACAGGGGGAGCGGGCATGCCTCTATTGCGCTTCGTCCAGGTTTCGGACCTCAGGTTCGGCCATGCCCCGCGGTGGCCCTCTCTGCGGCTGCCGGATCGGGTCATCAAGGCGCTGGAGAGGGACCGCAAGAGGCTCCTGGAGCGCGTCGTGGCGCTGGCCAAGGAGCTGCCGGCGGATCTGGTGCTGCTGCCGGGCGACCTGCTCGACGACGCGGCAGCCACGCCGGAACAGGCCGAGGAGCTCGTTCTGGCCATCGAGGAGCTGGCTCCACGGCCGGTGTTCCTCGGCCCCGGGGAGCTCGATCCGCCGCACTCCACCTCGTATTTCGGCCCCGAGACGCTGGCGCTGATGGGCAAGCGACCGCTCCCGGCCAATCTAAACGTGTTCCGCGGCGGCCAGCCGAGGACGCTCCGCGTCGGTCGAGTCGCGTTCACCACGTGGTGGTGGCGCACCGGCTGGGGCCGGACCCGAGGCAGCTGCCGGGGGCCGATGCCCTGACCGCGGCAGGCCTGACGTACATGGCGCTCGGCCACAACGGGTCGCCGCTGTCGTCCCGTGACAGGTCCGGATCGATCCGGCTGGGCCTCGGCGGGGATCCGGTGCTGGCCGAGGTTCCGGCAAAGCGAGGAGGCCTGCTGGTCGGTGAGCTGCGGGAGGACGGCTCCGTGGAGGTGGACCTGGTCACCACCGCGGAGCGGGCGCTCCACTCCGTCGGATGCGAGGTTTCCACCCTGTGCCGGCCCGAGCTGCTGCCCGGACGCGTGGCGCTGCTGTTGAGGGAAGCCGGGGTCAGGCCGCGCGACCTGGTCGTGGTGACCCTCGAGGGAAGCTGGCCCCACGCGACGCCGCCCCGCATCGCCCCGCGGGCGTTCGAGGGGCAGTGCTACCACCTGGAGGTGCGGCCGGGAAGGATGTGGGTGCCCACCCTCGCCCGGCGAACCGTGAGGGAAGCCCATCTCGCGGCGCTGGCTCCCAGGCCGCTGGACGGCCACGAGACCGCTCGGGCCGCCGGCCTGGATCTGGCGCTGGCTGCGTGGGAAGGGCTGGAGGTGATACCGCCCGGTGAGAATCCGGCAGATCCGGCTTGACCACTGGGGCTCCTTGACCGGCCTGTTCTCGCTCGACGCTGGCAGGGTGCCGCTTCTGGTCGTCGACAACGACCGGGAGCTCGCCGATCTGGCCACCGGCATCGATGCGGTGCTCTCCCACGATTCGGCATCGGAGGGCCCTGGCTCCCTGGAGGCGGACCTGGATCAGGTGGACCGGAAGCCCGGGGTATCCACCTTCTCCACGCGGGGTCGGACGCCGGTGCCCTCCGCGCTGGCTCCCACGGACGGTGAGGCGTTCACGGTCCGGAGCCCCTGGCTGATCCGGTGGTCCGCCCTGGAAGCGCTCTCCGGACCGTCCCAGCTGTCCGGCTGGCTCCAGCAGATGGCCGACTCGGACGGCGGCCCCCGCCAGACCGAGGACGTGCGGCGCCAGGTGGAGGCCGCCTTGAACGCCCACCGGGGACTCCTGGTCGTGGAGGGCTCCGTGGACCAGGAGATCGCGAAGATCGATCTGGCTCTGGCCCAGATCGCCTCCAGCGCCGGCTCCCTGGCGACGGATCGGCGCCTGGCGTCGGTGGCCATCTCCCGGCTGCTGAGGGTGCGCCGCGTGACCTGCACGCTGGAGCCGCCGGTCAGGGCCATGGAGTAC
>JACQZM010000355.1 GCA_016213885.1 Candidatus Rifleibacteriota bacterium
CGACTCGTCGTGGGCCCTGGCGCGGTGCGGGGAGACCCCCACGGTGGAGTAGACCCGGTCGAACGCCCGGGAGAGCGCAAGCGAGGTCTGGGCCGTCTCGAAGTCGGTTCCCACGTCGATCACGCAGGCCAGCGTCTCCAGGGCGGCCTCGACCACCGCCTCACGATCGTGGTCGTAGTCGCGGGCGTTCAGGTGAGCGTGACTGTCGACGAGTCGTACCATCCGTTCCTCGGTCGGCGGATAGCCGACTCACCCCTCCGCCGCTGCCGGCGCTGACGAGGCCGCGACCCCGTCGGTCTCGGACCGGTGGCAGACCACCCGGCTGTCACCGATGCGGCCGGCCTCGGCAAGAGCGGCGTCCACGGCCGGTCCCAGCGCCGCCCAGTCGGCCACGGGCTCCGGAAAGCTGGCCAGCCCGCCGAACGTGGTGAACACCTGTCGGTCCTTCTCGTCGAAGGAGAACAGGTCGATCTGCTCCTTCAACCGACCGGCCGTGAAGAGCGCCCCCAGCGAGTCGGTACCGGGCAAGCAGATGGCGAAGCGGTTCTCCTCCCGCGTCGCCATGTCGACCTTGCGAAAGCTCTTCCGGATGAGCTCGCCGATCTTCCGGTGGACCTGGTCCTTGAGCTGCGCTTCCCGGGCCTTGTCCGCGAAGACCACGGCGAGCTTCACCAGGCTCACCGCGTGGGGCCGCCGCTTCACCCGCTCCCCTTCGAGGGAGACGAGGTACTTGAAGTAGGGCGGCTGGTACAGCCCCGAGACCGACTCCAGGAACACCGTGTCGAACCGGGTGGACTTGGCCAGGAGGAACGAGAGGACCTCGGAGATCCGGGCCAGGAAGATCACGTGCTCCTCCGTGAAGACCGGCGGCGACTGGATGTTGACGAAGTTGGCCACTCCCAGGACGATCCCGTCCACGGCCAGCGGCACGCAGGCCATGGTGTTGATCCGACGACTGGAGCAGGTGTACTTGGGGAAGTGCTTGAACCGCTTGTCCTTGTAGCCCTTGTTGAGGATCAGCGGCTCTCCCGTCGAGAACACCTCGCCGGACACGCCCTCGCCGCGCTTGAACTGGACCTGGGGCCGGTTACCGCTCTTCACCTCTCCCGTGAGCTTGGGGTCGAGTCCCACCGTGGCGGCCAGGCGCATCCCCTGCGCCGATTCGTCCCAGACCATGACCGACGACCACTCCAGCTGCAGGTGGACGTTCACCTTGGACAGCACCTCGTGGGCGGCGTCGCCGAAATCGTAGTTCAGGGAGAGGAGCTTGCCGAACTCCACGAGCAACCCCAGATGACCCATCTCCCGGGAGCGGCTGGCCATCTCCTGGGACTTCTCCACGGTGGAGGCGCTCTCCTTCTGCCGGGCCATCGCCTCGTTATCGCGGTACAGCACGTACTCGTTCACGACCCGGTAGAGCGTCCCCACCTCGTCGGAGGCCCTGTCGCGGATCACGTGGTCCCTGTCGGTGTCCTTGATCTCCTGGAGCTTCTTCTTGAGGGCGGCCAGCGGCGCGGTGACGGAGCGGCTGACCGCGAGCGCCAGGAGGCTCGACGCGACCATGGCGAACAGAAGCAGCTGGTAGTAGAGCGGCCGCTCCGCCTCGGGGACGACCCGGTAGACGAAGCCGAAGACGATCGCCACCAGGAGGAGGTTGGCGGCCAGCAGCCGCAGCCGGATCGGAAAGAGCCTCAGCAGATACACGCGCCGTCACCGCCCCCGAGGCTTCCGGCGCGATGCGCCGTGGCAGGTCATTCGGAGCCCTTTCGCTGGCCCTCGCCGGGCGCGGAGACCGTCGGCAGGTTGCGGAACGCCCTCACCTGGTTGCGTCCGTTGTTCTTGGCAAAGTAGAGCGCCTGGTCGGCCAGCTCCATCAGCGCGTCGGGGCGCTGGGCGTCCTGAGGGTAGCAGGCAACGCCGATTGAGACGGTGCACCGCACCGGCTTGCCCTGCAGCACGAGCTCGGTCTTCTCGACCGACGACCGGATCCGCTCCGCCGGGGTGAGCGCGTCCTTCAGGTTCTGCTCGGGACAGAGGATGGCGAACTCCTCGCCGCCGTACCGGCTCACGATGTCGACGTTGCGCACCGACTCCCGCATCACCCGCGACAGGAAGCAGAGCACCTCGTCGCCGCTGGCGTGGCCGTAGGTGTCGTTGAACGACTTGAAGTGGTCGATGTCCAGGAGCATCACCGTCACGGCGGTGCGGTATCTCTTGGCCCGTCGCACCTCGTCCTTGAGGCGCTGATCGAAGTAGCGGCGGACGAACAGCTTGGTCATCTCGTCCTTGATGGCCAGCTCGTAGAGCCGCGCGTTCTCGATGGCGATGGCCGCCTGGTTGGACAGCGCTTTGCAGAACTCCAGGTCCTTCTCGTCCAGCCTGTACGTTTCGGTCTTGCAGAGGTTCAACACCCCGAGCTTCTTCTCCTTGGCGATGAGCGGGACCGAGATGAGCGACCCCTGGTAGATCTGGGAATCTTTGATCCGCTGGAAGCTGGGGCTCTTCTGGGGATCCTGGATCAGGAGCGGTCGGCCGGTCTCCAGGACGTAGCCGGACACCTTCTCGCCGATCTTCACCCGGGTCTTGACGATGACCTCCTGCGGGAGCCCCTTGGCCACGGCGATGCGGAGCTCTTGTTTCTCCTCGTCGAGGAGCATGATGGACCCGCGGTCGGCCTTCATGAGCTTCATCACCAGGTCGAGGATGAGGTTCAACAGCTCGCTCAGGTTGAGGGTGGAGCTGATCGCCTTGCCCACGTCGTGGAGCGTGGCCAGCTCGTTGATCTTGTCCTTCAGGTTCTCTTGCATCCGGGACAGGTTGATCCGCATCAGCTCGAACGTGGCGGCGAGGTCGCCGATCTCGTCGGTGGACTGCACGTCCACCGCATGCGACAGGTCTCCCTGGGAGATGGCCAGCGCCGAGTGGACGAGCCGGGAGAGCGGGCTCGTGATGTTGCGGGCGAAGACGAGTCCCAGGACGATGGAGGCCATGATGCCGATGAGGATCACCCGCTGCCAGGTGGTCTTGGTCTTGCGCAGCGACTCCACCGCATCGGCCCGGGTGATGAGGACGACCCGCCAGTCCGGCGTGTAGAAGGTCTTGAGCTTCACCTCCCGGCGCTGGGAGACCTGCGGGTCAGTGATCGCCAGGGTTGCGAACAGGGCGGTGGTGAGGAACGACTCGTCCTTGTACTTGGCGTTCTGGGTCGCAGCGATCCGTCGGTCGTCCTTGTCGAGAACGTAGATGTCGACCTTCTGGCTGATCTCCGTCAGGTCCGCCAGGATCTGGTTGAGGGTCCGCGAGAGGTAGTCCGGAGTCAGGCTGGCCACCAGCGCCCCCCGGATCTCGTCGGCATCGCCGTACACCAGGAACTTGATCTGGGTCTCGTGGGTGGACGAGTCGATCACGAAGTCCCGGGGGAAGCTGTCGATCCCCGGGAGGCCCTGGCCGAAATCGACCGGGCTGGTGGTGACGATGGTCGGGGAGCCGCCGTAGGTGTCGAGCACCACGTCGGTGAACAGCTGCGCCGGCTCCAGCGGCTTGGGAGCCTTGCCCCCGGTGGCGACCGCCGAGGCGACGGCGCGCTTGGCCCGATCGTAGTAGGTCACCCCTTCCAGGCCCTGCTCGTGCTCCGCGTCCTGTTCGAGGATCCTCCTCAGGACGAGCTCGCAGGCCAGGGGGGGCAACGGGTCGCGGGGCAGGAGGCGGGCCGCCGTGCCCAGGAGATTCCTGTAGGCGCGGATGCGCCGGGCGACCTCGCTCTTGATGAGCCCGGAGAACCCCTCGTGCATCTGGGTGTTGGCGGCCAGCACATCCTCCTGGTACTTCACGGCGAAGTATCCCAGGATCACGGCCGGCAGCACGCCGAGGAAGATCAGGAGCAGAGTGATCTTCGTCTGCATTCCCATGATGCGGGCCTGGCTCCTCCGATCTTCCCTGGTCTTCGGTCGTTGGGGGCGGTCAGGACGTGGCGGCTCGCCCGGGGCCCCGGGGGGGGCCGACGCCGGCGGTCTCCCGGCAGCCGGCCCGGGGCTCACCGGTCGAGGGTCGGCGATCTGGGGCGGTGAGCACCGTGGACCGTTGGCGCAAGGCTCGATTCCGGCCTGTCGGAGGGCGACGCTCCGCCGGCCTCGCGCCCGGGAAAGAGTAGCATGGAGAAGCCCCTTCTTCAAGCCCGGAACGCCCTTCTGGTCGGACAAAGCGCTGTTGACTCGGCCAGCGTGTGGGGTGTAGAGTGCCGCTTCTGATTTTGGGGAGGAACCGTCCGTCCCCGGAGCGCTCCGGACCGGACGGTGTCTCGAGAACAATGCCCATGAATCGCGGCCATCCGCTCGGGAGGCGGGGGTCCAGGGAGCGAAGCGACCGGTCGGGCCGAGCTGCCCTCGGCGCGAGGTGCGGGTGTGGGGCCTGGCCCCACGTCGCCGATCACCCGGGCTGGCGCTCGCGTCCCCGCACGACGTCGATCCAGGGGTGTTGCGTCCAGGAACCTGTCCCAGGAGCCGCGGTCTGCTGCGGCCGGCTGTGACGAACGCTGGCGGCGACATCGTCACGAAAGGTCACCGATGTACTGTTCGAGTACGCCTCCGGTCCTTTCGCTCCTCTTCCTTGCCAGCCTTCGCCTCGCGCGGCCTCGATCGAGGTTCCGGGACAGGTTCTAAGGAGGTCCCCTTGGTCCCCAGCTTGCGGTTGGTCGCGCCCGCCTTGAACGACGTCCGCGGCAGGATTCGTGACTTGGTGAAGGGGGACCCCGAGTTCGTCACGACCCTGGCGGCGTACGTCCTGGAGCAGAGAGGGCAGCTGCTCCGGCCCACCCTGGTACTCGGCTGCTCCCTCCTGCGCGGAGCGACCAGCTGCTCGGCCACGGCCATCTCGGCGGGCGCCCTGGTCGAACTGATCCACTGCGCGTCGCTCCTCCACGACGACGTGGTGGACATGGCGAGCTTCCGTCGGCAGCGGGCCACGGTGAACGCGCGGTGGGGCAACCGCGAGGCGGTGCTCCTGGGGGACTACGTACTGGCGCTGGTGGTGCAGCTGCTGGCCGAGCTCGGGGACCGGAAGGTGCTCGCGGCGGGCCACAGGATCACCCGCGCCATGAGCGTCGGGGAGCTGATCGAGGTGCAGCACGCCACCCGGCTGGATCTGAACGAGGAGACCTACCTCGAGATCATCTCCGGGAAGACCGCCTCCCTGTTCGCCGAGAGCTGCTACCTCGGGGGGTGGGCAGCGGGGCTCCCCGACGTCGAGCTCGACCACCTCTCCGGATTCGGCCACGGCGTGGGGATGGTCTACCAGATCCTCGACGACCTCCTGGACGTGACCGGTTCCGCCGACCGGCTCGGCAAGGACACGGCTCGCGACATGGCCAACGGCAACATCACGCTGCCGGTGATCCGGGCCCTCGTCACCGGCAGCGTGGATCTGAGGCGCCACCTGGAGCGCGCGCTGACCGACGGCGACGAGAGCTTCATCCGGGAGAACCTGGCCAGCATCGTGGTCGGGAGCGGGGCCTATCACTACTGCCTGGCCAGGGCCAGGGAGTACGCAGAGAGCGCGGCCGGCCGCCTGGCGTCGCTCTCGACCGGATGCCCGGCGTCGATCGTGAAGGCGCTCGGCGAGGTCACCGGCTACATGTTCGAACGCCTGGAGGCCGGCGGCGGCGTCAAGGGCGCGGCCACTCGCACGGCCGCGCTCTGAGAGCCGATTCTCCCGGCGCCGGCTCCTCGCCCGCCCAGGTGGGCACCCTTCGTCATGATCAAGGCGACCATCGTCACCTACGGCTGCCAGATGAACGAGGCCGACTCGGCCAGGATCAAGGAGATCCTGATCGCCGGCGGGTTCACCTTCGTCCGCGACCCCGACGAGGCCGACGTCATCCTGCTCAACACGTGCAGCGTGAGGCGCAGGGCCGAGGAGAAGGTGTTCGGCAAGCTGGCCCATCTCTCGCCGATGAAGAGGCAGCGGCCAGGCCTGGTGATCGGAGTCGTGGGGTGCATGGGCCAGAGCTCCGCGGACGAGATCAGGAGCAAGGCCCCGTTCGTCGACTTCGTCCTGCCGCCTCACCAGCACGACAAGCTGGCGGCGATCCTCCAGGAGCGGTTCGCCGATCGGCTGTTCGCCGCCTCCGGCGCCGATCTGGCCCCCGACTCCTGTCCGTTCGTGGCCCACGTCGCCATCTCCCGGGGGTGCGACAACGCCTGCGCCTACTGCGTGGTGCCCTCGGTTCGCGGTCGGGAGGTCTGCCATCCCCGCGACCAGATCGAGGCGGAGGTGGGAACGCTGGCGGCCCGGGGGGTCCTCCAGATCTGGCTGCTGGGCCAGAACGTCAACTCCTGGCGGCACCAGGAGCACGACTTCGCCGACCTGGTCCGCGGCCTGGCCGGGGCGTTCCCGGCGCTCCGGTTCCGGTTCACCAGCCCGCATCCCAGGGACTTCTCGGAGCGGCTGATCGCCACCCTGGCAGGTTGCCCCAACGTGGCCCGGCAGGTCCATCTGCCGCTGCAGTCCGGGTCGGACCGGGTGCTCGAGACGATGCGTCGGGGCTACGATCTGGCCCACTACCTGTCCCGGGTGGAGCTGCTGCGACGGTACATGCCCGACGTGGCGCTGTCGACCGACCTGATCTGCGGCTTCCCCGGCGAGACCGACGACGACTTCGAGAAGACGCTCGAGGCGGTCCGGTCGATCGGCTTCGACACGGCCTACACGTTCTACTACTCGCCGCGGCCAGGCACCGCGGCGGCGAACGCCCCGGATCAGCTGCCGGTGGCGGTGCGGAAAGACCGGCTCCGCCGGCTCATCGACCTGCAGCTCGCCGTGGCGCGGGAGCGCAACCAGCGCCTGGTCGGGTCGGTGCTGGAGGTTCTGGCCGAGAGGGTCGCGCCCCGGCCGCCGGGTCATCTGCTGGGCCGGGCCGACTCCAACAGGCTGGTGGTCTTTCCGGGGGAACCGTCGCTGATCGGTTCGTACCGGAGGGTGACCGTGGTCCGGGCCGATTCCGTGACGGTCTTCGGCGAACCGATCACCGATTGATCGGCTCGTGTCCCTCCGAGTCGTTCGACCCCGGCGAGGCCGGGGCGCTACCCTCCCGACCATGAACCGATCCATCGTCTCGACCTGCATCGTCCTCATGCTCGCCACCGGCCACTGCCTCGACGCGCGGCCGTCACACCGCCGCGGCCGGACCGTCCAGAGGCGGTTCGTCGACGTGAATCGCGCCACCGTCGAGGAGCTGGCCGCGGTCCCCCGGCTGGGTCGGGCCCGGGCGCTGGCGCTCGTGGAGAGCCGGGACCGCGACGGCGCTTTCAGGCGGCCCGTGGACCTCTTGCGCGTCCCGGGGATCGGCGCCCGGAACGGCCCGCGGATCGCCCGCTACCTGATCTTCCCCGACTACGACCCGCTGCCGGACCCGGCAGACCTGGCACCCGCCACCCTGCCCGGCCCCAGGCCGACCGCTCCGATCGACCTGAACCTGGCCACGCCGTCGGAGCTGGCCAACCTGCCCGGCATGGGCTGGGCTCTGGCCTACCGGATCGTCGCCGAGAGGGACCGCAACGGCCCCTACAGGACGCTCGAAGACCTCCTCTACGTCCGCGGCGCCACCGGGAGACACCTCCTGGTGTGGGCCAGGTACCTCTACGTGGAAGGGCGTTCCTGAAAAGACCCGGCGCCTCGCCGGGTCGTGGGCAGCCCCGCAGGTGGCATCGAGGCGCGAGGTGGATGTACAATGGAGTCTCTGCCCATCGGTTTCTCTGACCGTCTTCACCCCCGTCCTCCGAGAGGAAGCGTGCCCCCTTGAATCGAGACCCCGTGGCCGTACCACGCGTCTGGGACCTCGCTCCCGTGGACGCGGACGCGGTGGCCGCCCTGGCGCCTCGGCTGGGCGTGTCCCCGCTGCTGGCCCGTCTCCTGATCGCCAGGGGGTTGATCGACGAACCGCTGGCCCGGTCGTTCCTCGATTGCGGGAGGGAGTCGATCCACCCCCACGGGCTGCTGAAGGGTATCGACGAGGCCAGGGACTCGATCCTGGGGGCGATCGCCCGGGGCGAGAAGATCACCATCTTCGGCGACTATGACGCGGACGGGCTCACCGGCGCATCGATCCTCTACTGGGTCGTCCGGAAGCTCAGGGGCCGCTGCGAGATCTTCATCCCCCACCGGAACCGCGACGGCTACGGGGCGTCGGCCGAGTCGATGGCTCGCATCGCCGCGGACGGGACTCGCCTGATGGTCATGATCGACTCGCCGCCGTGGCGCTGGCCCTGAAGGTGGGGGCGGCGCTCATCTCCGGCTCCGACCTTCCCGACAGGGACGACCTGGTACGGCGGTTCGAGGACACCTGCGTGGACCTCGTCGCCGTGGGCACGATCGGCGACCAGGTCCCGCTGGTGGCGGAGAACCGGGCGCTGGTCAAGCTGGGGCTGGCGCGACTGGCCCGGACCAGTCACCTGGGGCTGCAGTCGGTGCTGGCGCAGGACGGTATCGTCGGCGGGCCGGTCCCGGGAGAATGGGTGTCTTTCAACCTGGTGCCGCGGCTCAACGCCGCAGGCCGCATCTCCGATCCGGCCCAGGCGCTGGCACTCCTGCTGTGCCGCGACCCCGACGAGGCCCGGAGCCTGGCCCGGAACCTCACCGCCCTGAACGAGAAACGGAAGCGGCTGGTCGACCAGCTCTGGCGACAGACGCTGGAGGATTCGGCCCGCTGGCGGGAGTCGCTCTTCCCGGTGGCGGTGCTCGCGTCACCCTACAAGGGTCTGATGGGGTTGATCGCCACCCGGATGCGAGACCTGCTCGGCCGACCGGCCGCGGCCCTCGCCTCCGACGGTGCCAGAGCCGTCGGTTCGGCTCGCAGCGTCGAGGGCGTCCACGTGACGAGAGCGCTGGAGGCGGGGTCGGCTCACCTGGACCAGTTCGGGGGTCACGAGCAGGCGGCCGGGCTCTCCCTGCCGCTGGACCGGCTCGACGATCTCACCGGGGCGCTCGAAGCGCACATGCGAAAGACCTTCCCCGGCGGCCTCTCGAAGCCCCGTCTGTCGATCGCCGGCGAGGTGGCCACCGGTGAGCTCCTGGAGGCCGTCCCGCTCGCCCTGGAGTCGCTGGCGCCGTTCGGCGAGGGGAACCCACGGCCGCTCTTCTTGATGCGACGCGTCAAGGTGTCGGGGCTGGCCCGGGTGGGCCGTGGCGGCCAGCACGTCCGGCTGACCTGTCCGGGCCTGCCGTCGGCCGTGGAGACGCTGGGATTCGGTCTGGCGCAGCCGGCCCAGGCGGCGCTCGAACGGTCCGCCGCCCTCGACCTGGCGTTCTCCGTGGAACAGCGCACCGCCGGCGGGAGGGCGACGATCATGATGCGCATCGAGGATCTGAAGGTGCCCGGCTAGCCAGGTCTCCGGTACACCATCGGCTCGACGAACTGGAACGGGTTCGCGAAGTTCTGCAGCGTCTCCGAGTGGCCGATGTACAGGTAGCCGCCGGGCTTCAGATGGGCGTAGAACCGGGCGATCAGCTCCTCCTGGAACATCTTGGAGAAGTAGATGAGGACGTTGCGGCAGAACGTCACGTCGAACTGCCCGAACGCCCAGATCCCCGACTTCAGGTTGTGCTCGCGGAACATGATCATCCGGCGCACGGCCTGCCTGACCTTGACGGTCCCGTCCCCGGCAGCCGGCTCGAAGTAGCGCGTCAGGATGTCCGACGACACGTCGCCGAGCTTGCGCCGCGGGTACGAGGCTTCCGTGGCGGTCCGGATCGCCGCCGGAGAGACATCCGTGGCGAGGATCGAGAACGCCGGCCAGAGCGGGAACGGAACCGTCTCCTGCAGCAGCACCGCCAGCGTGTACGGCTCCTCGCCCGTGGAGCAACCGGCGCTCCAGATGTTGATGGAGGAGCTCTCCCCGGACCGGAGCTTGGCCACGAGCCGGGGGACCATCTCGGTGCGGAAGCTCTCCATCTGGCTCAGGTGGCGGAAGAAGTCCGTCTTCCGAGTGGTCAGGGCGTCGGCCAGGTCGGAGAGGTCGCTGACCCGGGTCGCCCCCTCGGTGATCCGGCGGTAGTACTCGAAGTACGACGAGAGGTGGAGCTCCCGGACCCGTTCCCGCAGCCGGTTGGCCACCAGCGTCTTCTCCGAGTGCTTGAGGACGATTCCGATCTCGTCCTCGAGCAATCGTCTGAACAGCTCGAACTCCTGGTCCGTGATCTCCATCGGAGGGGGCAGGCGTTCTTTGCTCACCAGGTGCTCACTCCGGGCCTCCGGCGGCTCCCGTCCGGAAGGGGGCGAGACGGAGATGAGCGGAATCTTCCCCCGGGTCTGACGGCGATTCCGGTCCAAGGTCCATCCACCTCTTCATGAGCCGGGGGAGTGAGAACGCTTCATGACAGGGCCCCGAGGGTCGTCCGGAGGGCCGTCCCGGGAGGGAGGTCGCGGGCTCCGCGCACCGAGGCCTGCGATCCCCACACGGAGCCTAACACACCGATCGAACCGTCTTCAAGCGGAGCCGGCCGGATCGGGTCGGATTGACCTTCGCTTTCGGGCTCTGTTATGCTCGCGGACCTATGGAGCAGATCTCCCCGCCGGCGCCGGGATCGACCGCCCCCTGGGTGGCCGTCCTCTGGTCGCTGGTCTGTCCGGGTCTCGGCGAGTACAAGGTGGGCCACCGACGCCTGGGTCTGGCGATCCTGCTCGCGGTGCTGGTGGCCGCGATCTGGCTGTTCGTGGCCGGCTACCAGTCGGTGTACGGCCTGTCCGACCTGGTGAAGGGGAAAGACCCGTCGCTGGCGGCCCAGCCGGAGTCTCCGGGCGATGCGGTGGTGCTGGTCTCGCGCCTCTTCGGGGCGATCCTCCGGGAGTACAACGCGAATCGAGATCTCATCCACAAGCCCATGGCCGGCCCCATCTGGACCATCCTGGTGCTCTACCTCTACTCGATGGGCCAGGCCTTCGTTCTGGCCAGGAGAGCCCGGCCTCCGGCCGGAGCCGATACGGAGAGATCATGTCACGTCTCGTAGAGTGCGTTCCCAACTTCTCGGAAGGCCGGGACAAGGGCAAGATCGAGGAGATCTGCAAGGCGCTCGCCTCGGTACCCGGGGCCACGCTGCTGGACCATGAGGGCGATCCGGATCACAACCGGTCGGTGATCACCGTGGTGGGCACGCCGGAAGCGGTGGCCGAGAGCGCCTTCCAGGGCGCCAAGGCGGCGCAGCGACTGATCGACCTGAACCAGCACCGGGGCGCCCACCCGCGCATGGGAGCCGTGGACGTGATCCCGTTCATCCCGATCCGGGACGTGGGCATGGACACCTGCATCGCCCTGGCCCGTCAGGTCGGCGAGCGGATCGGCAACCAGCTCGAGATCCCGGTCTACCTCTACGAGCGGGCGGCGACCCGTCCGGACCGGGAAGACCTGGCCGCGGTCCGCCAGGGGGAGTTCGAGGGGCTCAGGGTGGCCATCGGCTCCGACCCGGCGAGAAGCCCCGACTTCGGTCCGGCGAGGATCCACCCCACGGCCGGCGCCGTCGCCGTGGGCGCCCGCTTCTTCCTGGTGGCGTTCAACGTGAACCTCGCGACGGATCGGATCGAGGTGGCCCAGCGCATCGCCAAGGTGCTCCGGTTCCGCACCGGGGGGTTCCGCCACGTCAAGGCGCTGGGGTTCTCGCTCAGGGAGCGCGGCATCGTCCAGGTCTCGATGAACCTCATCAACTACCGGGAGAGCGCCGTCCACCGGATCTTCGCCATGGTCGAAGAGGAGGCCCGCCGGTACGGCGTGAACATCCTGGAGTCGGAGATCGTCGGTCTGGTGCCGAACGAGGCGATGGTCATGACCGCCGAGCACGCCCTGCGACTCTACGACGCCTGGACGCCGCGACAGATCCTGGAGAACCGGTTGCTGGAGGTCCAGTCGGAGTCCCAGAACACGCTGGGGCCGCTGCTCGATCGGTTCGCGGCGCCCACCACGGCGCCCGGGGGCGGTTCCGCCTCCGCTGCCATGGCGGCGCTGGGCACGGCGCTCACCGCCATGGTGTGCGGCCTGACCCACGGGAAGAAGGCGTACACGGCTCACTGGGAGAGGGTGCTGGCAGCCAGGGAGACCGCCGAGCGGATGCGCCGGGAGCTGACGGAGCTGGTGGAGAAGGACGCCCGGGCGTTCGAGGGGCTGATGGCCGCCAACCGGCTTCCCAAGGAGCCCGAGACGAGGGCGGCGGTGAGGGACGAGGCCATCAGGAAGGCCACCCGGGAGGCCGTGGCCGTGCCGCTGAGGGTCATGGAGCTGGGGTGCGAGGCGCTGGAGCTGGCGGCCGGTCTGGCCGACTGCACCCTGGCCTCGGCGGTCACCGATCTCGGGGTGGGCGCCCTGGCCGCGGAAGCGGGGGTCATCGGAGCCGGCTACAACGTCCAGGCGAACCTGGTGCCGGGCACGGAACCGGCGTTGATCGCCGAGGCTGAGCCGAAGGCGACCACCCTGCTGGCCCGGGCCCGCACCCACGCCGAGGCGATCAGGAACCACGTGGCAGCGCGCCTGGCCAAGATGCGCGAGACCTAGCCCTGCTGCGCCAGCAGGCGGTCCAGAGCCTGTCGCATCGCGTCCCGCTGGGGAGCCGCCAGCTGGCCCGACAGGTTCATGGACACCATGTCCTCGACGAGCCCCCGCAGCACCTCCAGCGACTGCACCGCCGTCTGGGCCGAGGCGCCGGCGGCGGCCAGCCGGTCCAGCTCCGCCTGGACCTCCTTCAGGCGTCGCTCGACTCCGGGAGCCGAGGGGTCGCGACGGGCCGCGGTCGGTTCGGGTCCCAGGGTCCGCCCGATCGCTTCGTATCTGGATGCCGGCCACCGCCGCCTCCTCCGCCTCCTTGGGGCGGGTCGAGGCCAGCAGCAGAGCGGCCCTGAGCAGCTCGAGATGGCGGTCGTTCCTGCCGGCGGCGATCGCCCCGTCGACCTGCTCCAGCGCCTCCGCCACCTGCCCCTGCCGCGCCAGCAGCTGTCCGAGGAGTGAGAGCGCCTCACCGTCGCCGGGGTACGTCTGCAGGTAGACCTTCACGTGGGTCGCGGCGAGCGCCAGATCGAGGTGCCAGCGAGAGTAGATCCTCGCCAGACCGAGCTGCGCCTCCCGGCTCTTCGGCTGCGCGTTGACGCACCGCGTGAACGCCGCCACCGCCTTGGGAACCAGCGCCTCCGGGCTGCCGCCCTTCTCCAGCAGCCCGAGGTAGGCGCTGCCCAGGGCGGCCTGCACCTCCGCCTGGTCGAGCTTGAGCCGGGCCGCCCTCTCGAGGTGGACCAGCGCAGCGGCCGGGTCCCCCGCGGCCAGGGCCAGCCGGCCGGAGAGCAGCGTCACCTGAGGGTACCTTTCTTCCTTGCCCAGGAGCCGGGAGAGCGCCTCCCTGGCCCGGGCGAGCTTCCTTGCGGCGAGGTTGACCCGGGCCCTCCAGAGCGCCACGAGATCCGGGTCGTAACCCGCCTTCTCGGCCAGATCCAGGTTGCCCAGCGCCTGCGGAACCTGTCGCTTCCGGTGGGCGATCACGGCCAGCTGGAAGAACGTGCGGCCGGTCCGGGGGAACGGCTTGTTCACGGCGACGACCTTGCGATACAGCTCCTCTGCCTGGCTCAGCTCGTTGACGGCGAACAGCGTCTCCGCCAGGGCGAACTGTGCGTACCGGCTGTCCGGCGAGGCTCTCAGCGCCGCCTCCAGCTCGGTCCGGGCGCGCCCGTAGTCCTCCTTGGCCCTGAACACCTCGCCCAGGTGGAACCGCGCCGAGAACGAATCCGGCACCTCCGAGGCGGCGGCGGAGAGCGTATCCGCGGCTTCTTTGACCCTGTTCGAGAGCCAGTAGGCGACCCCCAGCTCCACCAGCACCGGCCCCTTGTCCCTCTCCACCTCCAGAGCTCTCTTCAGGGCGTCCAGCGCCTGGTCGTACGACCGGTTGAGGCGGAGCAGCCGTCCGAGAGGCAGCAGCGCCGCGCTGCCGGTGGGCCCCGCCTCCGCGGCTTCCCTGAGCGGGGAGAGCGCCTCCGCGGCCCGCCCGGCGGCGACCAGCGCCACCCCGAGTCTGGCCAGCACGGCCCCGTCCTTGGGATCGATCTGCCGGGCCTTGATGAGGCGCTCCACAGCGCCGGCTGCGTCCCCGTCGTCCATGCGCTTCGATGCTTCGGCGAGCAGCGCCTTCTTCTTCGCGCCCGACCCGAATCGCTCCGTGAAACGGCATCCCGTCGCGTGGACCAGCACCACGGCGAGAACGACGACGGGACCGAGGCGGCCTGTCACTGACGGGAGCCCTTGTCCTCCCCGGCCGCCGGACGCGGCGGCGCCGGGGAGCCCGCCGGAACGGGAGCCGCTCCGGGCGTCAGACTCCCCTTCCGCACGCGGATGGCGATCACCTGCGGGTACGGTCGGCCCTCGCGGTCTTCGGCGGGAACCCAGACCTTCCGCGCCTGGCCCAGGACCTCGATCTGATCGCCCAGCCGGATGCCCAGGTTCTCGAAGGAACCGCTGTAATACGCGACGAAGAGCCGACGGGACTCGCTGGCGCTACGGATCGTCAGCGTGGTGAGCTCCGTGGTCAGCGCCCGGGAGTCGGTCAGGGTGCCCGGCCAGACCACGTACCTCCTGTCGACGAGGGAGAAGTTCCGGCAGGCGTCCTCCACGGTGGCCCGCGCATCGACCCTCTTCTCGGCTTCCTCGGGGGCGACCGGGTCGAGCCGCCGCAGCGTGTACTCCACGAGGTAGGGATCGAAGACCCCCTGGTAGTACAGGTATCCCATCACGAGCCCGCTGACGAACAGGAGCCCCAGGATGAACAGCTTGATCAGGGTGGTGAGGCACCCGTCCATCAACGACCCACGTCCTTCTTCCGGGAATCGGTGACAGAGACTCCGACCATCGTGCGTTTCAGGATCTCCCGGACCTTCTCGAGGGTCTCCGGGTCGTTGCCGACGCCACCGTCCAGAAGGTCCGTGGCGAAGCGGGCGCAGGAGAGACCGGCGACAGCGTCGCCCACCGCGGTGAGATCGATCCCGTAGAGCGCCGACAGCTTCCCCACGTCGAGGGTGGGCCGGGCCACCACGCACCCTCTCTCCGTGGACCCGCAGGCGCCTGTCAGCAGCAGGATCAGCTGGGCAGCCAGCGCCCGGGGGCCCGCCGTGGCCGGGTCGGCCGGCTTCTGGGCCTGCTGGGACGCCAGCTCGTTGAGCTTGCGGATCCGCTGACAGAGCTTCTGGATGATCTGGTAGGCGACCCGCGGCTTCTGCAGGATGAAGTTCTCGAAGTTCCGCTGACCCAGCTCGTAGATCACTGCGGCGGTCTGGACGACGGCGCTGGCCGAGCGCGTCTCCAGCTCGAACAGCGCCATCTCACCGAAGAAGTCGCCATCGGCGAACGTGGTCAGCAGGATCTCCCCCGGCTGGCCCAGGTTCTTGACGATCCTGACCTGACCGGACTGGATCAGGTAGAACTTGTTGCCGGGCTCCCCCTCGCGGAAGATGACGGTGCCGGCCGGGTACTCCCTGCCATACAGCTTTCTGAGCGGATCTTGCTCCACGATCGCCTCCTCGACACTAGGTCGCGGGTTCCTCCTGATCCTCGGGAGGCGCGGGTTCCGACGGGTCGAGCGGCCTGGCTGGCGCCAGGACCACCTGGTTGCGCCCGTTCCGCTTCGCCTCGAGCAACGAGCGATCCGCCAGCGCGATGAGCTGCGTCTTGTTCTGGGCGGTACAGCCCGGGAAGCTGGCCACGCCGATGGAGATCGTGACCGTGAGAGTCCGCTCTCTCACCTTCACCGGCGTCTCCTCGACCTTCTTTCGCAG
Organism: Candidatus Rifleibacteriota bacterium; assembly: GCA_016213885.1. Lineage (GTDB taxonomy): Bacteria > Muiribacteriota > UBA6191 > JACPRK01 > JACQZM01 > JACQZM01. Next base: position 15,785 of record JACQZM010000355.1, read on the forward strand.
GCGTTCCGAGAAGATCGAGGCCCCGTCGAGATCGGTCTCCGGCAGGATCAGGGCGAACTCCTCTCCGCCGTACCGGGCCGGGACATCGTTGGTGCGCACCGATGCGCGGATCAGCTGGGAGACCTTCTGGAGCACCACGTCGCCGACCTGATGACCGTGGGTGTCGTTGATCGACTTGAAGTTGTCCAGGTCGGCCATCACGAGGGCGACCTGCCCACCGTACCGCCGCACCCTGTGGAACTCCTTTTCGAGGAAGAGGTGGAAGTAGCGGGCCACGTAGAGGCTGGTGAGGCCGTCGAAGATGGCCAGGTTGTACAGGCGCGCGTTCTCGATCGTGATGGCCGCCTGGCTCGCCATGGTGGACACCAGCGCCTTGTCGTTCTCGCCGAAGCCGGCGCCGGAAAGCCTGTTGGTCAGGTTGATGACCCCGATCTTGCGGTTCGCCACGATCAGCGGCACGCAGAGCAGACTCCTGATCGAGGCGTCCTCCGGCAGGAACATCTTGAACTGCGGGTTCTTCGCCCCGTCGTTGATCGCCACCGGCACGCCCTGCCGGAGCGCGAGCCCGGCGATCCCCTCGCCCACCCGGAGTCGGGTCGACTTGGAGATCGGCTGACGCGTGTCCACCCCCACGATCGCCTTCAGCTCCATGCAGTCGGTCTCCTCGTTGACCAGCAGCAGAGATCCCTTCTCCACGCCAAGGAGCTCCACGGTCTTCTCGAGGATGAGCTTCAGCACCTGGTCCAGGGTGGAGACCATGTTCAGCCCGCGGCTCACGGCGTTCAGCGCCGCCAGCTCCGCCACCTTCTGGTCGAGCGTCTCGTTGGTGATCTGGAGGCGGCTGTTCTTGTCGAGCACTTCGTCGTACGCGACCTTCAACCGCCGCTGCTTGTCCTTCAGGTCCTCCGTGAGGCGCGCGTTGTCGATGGCGATGGCGGCCTGGTGACAGAGCGCCTCGAAGTACAGCGCGTCCCTGCGGCTGAACGGACCGGCCGCGCCGGGTCGGTCCACGTACAGCGCTCCGATGGTCGAGTTCTTGACCTTCAGCGGCGTCACGATGAACTCCAGGTCATGGAACCGCCTGTCCACGAAGTTCAGGGAGCCCAGGTCGTCCTTGAGCCGCGAGCTGTCCAGGGTGATCCCGTCGGCGGCCGCCTGGACCGCCACGTTCCTGGGGAACGTCTCGTGGCTCGAGTCGTCCAGAGGTCCGTCTTTGTCCCTGGCGAACTTGACCTCGAGCTCCCGGCTCTTGGAGCTCTTGAGCAGGATGAAGCCGCGCTGCGCCTTCAGGATCTCGAGCACCTTGCCGAGCAGGGTCTCCAGCACCTGCTTCAGGCTCAGCGTCGAGTTCAGGGTGTAGGAGATCTGGAGCAGCCCCTCCAGATCGCCCAGGCCGCTGGCCGCACCGGACGGCGCGGCCGGAGGCGCCGCAGCCGGGGCAGCGACCGGAGAGGGAAGCGTCTCGTGAGCCGCCGCCGGACCCTCGCCCGTCTCGGCCGGCGGGGTCACCTTGGTGACCTCCACCACCAGCTGCTTGACCGTCTTCCTCATGGAGTAGGCGGCCGAAGTGCCTTCGGGGGAGCTCTTGAGCTTCTTCAGAAGATCGCGAGTGAGCGCCGGGTCCGGGTGCAAGAGGAAGATGAAGTCGGCCACTCCGCCCACGTTGAACGTGTCCCCGTGGGAGATCTTGGACCGGACGATCGCCAGCTGGTTGACGTACACGCCGTTGGAGGAGTCCAGGTCCTGGATGTAGTAGTCGCCGCCCTCGGCGACGATCTGGGCATGGCGCCGGGAGACCTGGCTGTTCTTGACGCACACGTCCGACTTGGCGAGGCGTCCGAACACGATGGGGCTCTTGTCGAGGTTCTGCTCCGACGTTTCACGGCCGTCGGAGACGCCGATGATGATGGGCATACCGTCCTCACAATAGCATGGAGCGGCGGGGCTCTTCAAAGAGAGGGAAGACCCGGCGCCTCGCCGGGTCCGAGTCGCGCCCCCGAGCGCGACCTCAATCCGGATTCCCTCCTCTTTCCTCTCTCTCCCGATTTCTTCTCTCTCCCGGGCGCGACTCCGATCTGGATCCGCCCCTGTCGGCGCTACCGGAACCACTCCGCGGCATAGGCCGCGCACGCGGCGCCCCTCAGGAGCGCCTGGCGCGTGGTGAGCGGCCTCGCGCCCAAGGCGATCAGCACCCCGGGCCGGCGCGTGAAGATCCCGTCGTGCTCCAGGTCGCCGGTCCCGTCGAGCCCCAGCAGAGTGCTCCACCGCAAGAGCTCGGGGTCCACCTCGTCGCCGGGATCGAGAATCACCAGGTCGGCGGCGACCATGATCCGACGCATGAGGTCCCGGTCCGCGGCGTGAACGTAGAGTCGCTTCCCCGAGGCGACGGTGCGATGGACAGCGCCACGCACCACCGTCGCCGAAGCCTCGACCCGCACGGCGTCCATCAGCTCGGGGAGCTCCGGCGGCCCGGAGAGCGGGTCCTGGCAGAACAGGAGCAGATGGCTCGCGGGGAACCGGGCTCTCAGCGCCAGCACCAGGGTGGCGGACCGGGCCAGACCGACCCCCGGAGCGCCCGATCGAGCCGCTCCGGTGAACGCTCCGGAGACGACCGCGATCGCCTCGGGCTCCACCCCTTCCGGCGTCAGCGGATCGGGTTGGAGCTCCTCCTGCAGAGCCCGCTCCGCTTCGGCCAGATCGATGACGCGAGGCCCGGCGAGGAACTCATCGGAGCGACCGAGCGCGCGGTCCGGGCAGGGGAAACCGAGGATGAGCAGACCGACCTCGGTGGAGTCGCCCCCCTCGAACGAGAGCCGGAGCCGCCCCTCGACCGGCTCGACGGCCGTGGCCATCCGGCCGGGGCCCTCGGGGAGGGTCACGGTCTCCACGCCGGCGCCGGACAGGAGCCGGGCGGCTTCCAGGGCGGCGGGCGAGCGACCCACCACGGCGACCCGCCTCGGCCTGGCTGGGGACGGGGCCGGGGTGACCTCTTCCAGCATGCCGCAGAGCTCCTCGATCGCCTCGCCAGTGGCCAGGGTCCGGACGCCCAGAGAGAAACCCAGGCCGCGGACGTCCACCAGACGGACTCTGTCCTCAGGGAGCCCCGCCGCGGCCAGCGCCCTGGCAAAGGTCTTTCCGTGCAGGTCCGTCGAGCAGGCGGCCACCCAGACCGGGCCGCGGCTCGCGGCCTCGACGATGCTCTCCAGGTCGGCCCCGAGGCAGGCGTAGCGGATCTCCCGGACCCAGGCCAGCCGATCGTCCGGGCCCAGCGAACGGGCCAGGGCTGCCGTGTCGATCCACTGCGACATGAGGGCGCCGCACCGACAGAGGAAGAGCCCGATCGGCCCCTGGACCGGTTCTTGCGCCGGCTTGTTCTCGGTCTCCACGTTGCAGCCCCTAGCTGATGCCCAGCCGTCTCAGGAGTCGACGGGCCGGATCGACGAGTGACAGGCCGAGCCGACCGGGCTCCAGTCCCAGGGCCAGCCCCACCAGTTGCGGTAGATAGAGAAGCGGCAGCGGGTCGTCCAGCGGCCTCGAGCCGAGGTTGAAATGGCAGGTGGCGCACACCACCACGATCACCTCGGCGCCGGCCTCCCGGGCCTCGTGGATGAGCAGGCTCGTCCGCTCCTCCACGATCTCCGATCGAGAGAGCGTCAGGTAGCCGCCGCTGCATTCACCCCGGCCGCCCCACGGCACCGAGGCGGCTCCGACCGCCTCGATGACACGCTCCAGCGATCGTTCGCTGGCGAACGGTCTCACCCGGCCCTGGGCGTCCCGGTACGCCCGGCAGCCGTAGTAGGCCGCGGCCTTCAACCCGGTCAGAGGCCTGGTCACGACCGCGGGCGCGCCGGCCGCCAGGAGCGGCTCGGCGATGACCTCGTGGAGCGCCGTGACCAGCACCCCGCGGGCTCGCTGCTGCCTGGCCGCCATCTTCGGGGCCGGGTCGGGAGCCCAGCGAGCGTCCTGATCGTCCGGTCCGGGCAACGCCGCCGCGGTCTCCTCGAGGTGTCTCAGACACGCGGCGCACCCGGTGGCGAGCCGGGTGCAGCCCGCCTCCCTCGCCTTGTCGAGGTTCACGGTCGAGCACAGCCGGGCCAGCTCCGGCCCGGCCGCGGGGGCGGCGGCCCCGCCGGAGCAGCCCCAGTCGATCTCGGTCAGGTCGATGGCCAGCCGCTCCGCCACGGCCCTGGCG
>JACQZM010000356.1 GCA_016213885.1 Candidatus Rifleibacteriota bacterium
AGGCCGGGTGCGGGGCTGGACCCGCAGGTCCGCGGGCGGGTTCCTTTCCGGGACGCTCACCGTCTCCGGCGCGCCGTCGAGCCTCCGGCTCCGGTACCGGAACGAGTTCCTGCTGGCGTACGACGGCCGGCGCTTGGTGGCCAGCTGCCCCGACCTCCTGCTGGTGGTGGACGTCACGACGCGACGCGGCGTCTCGAACTGGGCCGACGACCTTCACGCGGCCCTTGGCTCGGAGGTCCTGGTGTTCCAGGCTCCCTGTCACCCGCTCTGGCGCACCGGGCCAGGGCTCGCGCTCTTCGGCCCCCGCCACTTCGGCATCGACGCGGAGCCGGTGCTGCTCGGCCCGGAACCGGTCCCGTGACCTCCCGCTGATGCCGGCCCGGGGTCGGCGAGGGTGCCACCAGCCAGGTCATCGTCCTCTCCCACATCGAGGACGATCACCGTCAGCGTCGTGGTGCGGTGCCGCTGACCGTCAGCGGTGGCCGTGCTGACCCGGCTCGTGGCCGTGGGGGCTTGGAGCCAGCCCCTCGATCTGCGAGATGAGCCCCATCAGCCCCACGGCGATCAGCAGAGCCAGCGACAGCTTCACCCGGTCGTGGCGGTGGAACTGCACCTCCGGGAGCAGGTCGGAGAGCGCCAGGTAGAGAAACGCCCCGGCCGAGAACGCCAGCGCCACGCCGGTGATCGAGGTCTCCACCGTCCTGGAGACGGCGCCGCTGGACAGCAGAAAAGCGAACGCTCCGAGCGGTACCATCAAGGCGAACCCGATCTGGATCGACATCACCACGACCTGGGAGATCCCCTTGCGCCGCAGCACCACCGACAGGGCGAGCGCGTCGGCCGGCTTGTGGAGCACCACGGCCAGGAACACCGCCAGCCCCGGGAACGCGGTGGCGACCGGGTCGACCCTGACGGCGCCGGCCAGGGCGATGCCGTTCAGAAAGGTGTGGAGCGTGATCCCGGCCACGGCCATCCAGCCGGCCAGGGCCGGCGCCACGGAGTGGTCCGGGTCCTCGGCGCAGGTGGCGCCGTGCACGTGTCCCGCGGGCGTTGCGCCGCGGTGATCCCGGTCCGGAGGCTCCCGGCCGTGGTCCTCCTCCACCTCGTGGGAGTGCGGCGAGAGGAACCGGTCGATGCAGAACGGCAGGACGAGACCGAGGGCCAGCGCCGCTCCGAACAGCAGCTCCGAGTCGCACATGCGGACCGCCCGGTGGATCATGTGAAACGTGGCCGCGCCGATCATGGTGCCGGCGGAGAAGCTGAGGTAGAGCTGCAACCGGCCATGGTCCGGTCGGCCCACCAACGGCAGTCCGCCGCCGATGACCGCGGCGCCGAGCACGGCCACGCTGTAGAGCGCGAGCCAGCTCACCTGGGTCATTCCCGACACTCTCCGCTCTGTCCATCCAGGGCCGTCGGCTCGCGGCCTCGGCCCCCCGCCCCGGGTCGTCTCTTCTTCTACCACATGGCCGTATGTCACGGCAGCGATCATGCGCTCCGGATCCGTGGCCCGGCCGCCGGCCCCTCGGTGCCGCGGGTCCGAGACCTCGACGCTGGCCCACGCCTCGACCGCGTGGCCGCGCGCCACCCGTTTGACCCGACCACGAAAATGTCGTATGTTGCCGGAAGACGTTTCGCGGCCGTGCCCGTGGATGCGGCACCGGAGAGACGACCCGACGACGACAGACGACCCGTCGAGGACCCATCGCGGATGACCGACCCGAAGCTCCGCCACCGGCAGCCGCCGTCGGCGGTTCCTGACCGCGGGGCGGCCTCGGCCCTTGCCGAGGACGCCCGGCTCCGCTTCGAGGCGCTCTACGAGCGACAGGCCTCGTGGGACGTGGACGGTCCGCAGCCGGCGATCGTCGGGCTGGTCGACTCCGGCCAGGTCAGGGGCGTGGTGCTCGACGTCGGGTGCGGAACCGGCGAGAACGCCCTGTACGCGGCCTCGAAGGGGCTCGAGACCTGGGGCCTCGACATCGTGGGCGGAGCGATCATGACGGCCCGCGCCAAGGCCAGGGCCAGGGGGCTGCCGGCGGCGCGCTTCCTGGTGGGGGACGCGCTGGCCCTGGCGGAGATCGGCATGGTGTTCGACACGGTCATCGACTCGGGGCTCTTCCATGCGCTGTCGGACCCGGAGCGTCCGTACTTCGTCGTGGGTCTGGCCGAGGTCCTGAGACCGGGAGGGCGGTATCATCTCCTGGGATTCTCGGAGCACGAGCCCCGCGACACGGGCCCCCGGCGGCTGACCCGGGAGGAGATCCGGGCGACGTTCGAGCGGCCCTGGAACGTCATCTCCCTCGAGGAGACGAGGTTCTTGACGCGCCTCCACCAGGGGGGAGCCCGGGCCTGGATCGCCACGATCGAGCTCGGTGAGGGGTCGGGGTGCTGAGTCCGGAGCTCGCGTGGATCCGGGCGTGACGGAGGAAGGCCGACGCATGAGCATGCGGTTCCGTGGGCGGGAGTTCTTCGTGCGGATCGAGGGTGAGCGCTTCGACACCCTGCTTCGCGGTGCGATCGCCGACCTCTCGGAGCTCGAGCGGTCGACGACCGGGCGCCTGAGGGAGAAGGTCCGCTCGACCAGGGAGGTGGTCGTCCCCTCGATGGAGGCGATGGGCCGGGCGAGCTCCGAAGCGACGCTCTCCCCCAGGGCCGTGAAGGGGCTCCGCCAGACGTTCGAGAGTCTCCTCCGGGACGGAACCAGGGCGGCAGCCCCGCTCCGCGCCACCATCGAGAGGGTCGCGGTGCGGCTCCGGGTCCTGCAGGCGCGGGTCGTGGCCATCGTGCACGGCCTGGCTCCGGGGGAGCTTCAGGCGTACCGGGAGACGCTCATGTCGGGCCTCTGGGACGAACCGGGCCCGGTCCGGTCCCCCAGCGATCCGGACTTCGACTGGAGAGAGCTCCCGGGCGAGCTCCACCGCGCCTGGCTCGCCAGGCTCGCCCGGGAATGGGACACCCTGAACTGGTACTACCTCGATGGGATGCTGAAGGCACCGGTGTTCGAGCTCTCGGACTCGCGGGAGAAGCTGGGCGAGTGGATCGCCGATCGCCGGGCGATCGCGGTGAGCGGGTGGCACGTCGCGCTGCACTCCTGGCAGGAGGTCGTGGAGACGCTCAAGCATGAGATGGCCCATCAGCTGGTGGCGGAGGCCTGGGGCCGGGGGGACGCCGCGCCGCACGGGCCCGAGTTCCTGGCCGCGTGCGAGAAGCTCCGGTGCGGCCCCCGTGGATCTGTCGATCCGGACGGTCTGGCCCGGGCGGGGGACTCGAACGACCCGGTCGATCGGATCGTCTCCCGGATCCGGAAGCTGCTGGCGCTGGGCCAGAGCCCCAACCAGCACGAGGCGGCGCTGGCCATGGAGCGAGCTTCGGAGCTCTTGACGCGGTTCAACCTCGACGCCTCCGCCCTGGACCGCCAGAGGAAGTTCCTCCGGCGGTGGGTCGGTCCGACTCTCACCCGGCGGGAGGAACACCATCACAACCTGGCCACCATCCTCGCGGACCACTTCTTCGTCCGGATCATCTGGGATCACTCCTACCTGCCCCTGAGCGATTCGGCCGGCGTCCGGATGGTCGCCATCGGGACCCGGGAGAACCTCGACGTGTCGGAGTACGTCCACGACTACCTGAGCCAGTCGATCCAGCAGCTCTGGAACGAGCACCGGGCCAGCGCGGCCTACCACGGCGGGCGGAAGTCGCAGTTTCTGGCCGGTCTGACCAGGGGGTTCCTGGAGAAGCTGGGCCAGCAGAGATCCAAGCTGGTGAAGGAGCGAGCGCTGGTCTCGAAGGGCGATCCGGGCCTCGAGGCTCACGTCGCCCATCTGTACCCGCGCCTCTCCCGGTCTCGCGGAGGCGGCGTCTCTCGCGGGGAGGACTACCACATCGGCGTGGCGCAAGGCCGGGAGATAACGCTGCGCATGGGGGTGACGGAGCGATCGCCCGACCGGGGCGTGCTGCTGCCGCCCTCCCGCAAGGCCGCCGGCGACTGACCCGGCCCACGACCCGGCGCCTCGCCGGCTCCGAGTCGCGCCCCCGAGCGCGACCACAAATGAACCCCTTCCATTTCCCCGGTGACTCCGCAGCCAGAGCGAGGCCTGATCACAGGCCCGACTCCGCGCAACAGGCGAGGGATCCTGGCCGCGCCGGGCACTTGACCATCGCAGGCGATGAGCCGATCATGCCGCGGAGTGCACCGCCCGCCTCCCCGGAGGCCTCGAAGCGCGATGCGCGGACGGTCCTGCGGTCGCGGTCCCGCCGATCCGGTGCCGGATCGGCCGCCCAACAGGAGCCCGTGTACACATGAGAACGATTCGAGCGGCTCTCGTCCTCCTGGCGTGCTCGGTCCCGGTCGTGACGGTGGAGGCCGCCGGTCCGTCACCCGGTACATCCGCCCCCCCGGCGTTCGTCGGCTCCGAGCGCTGCCGCCGGTGCCACGAGCCGTTCTACCGGCTCTGGGCCTCGTCTCATCACGGTCTGGCCCTGCAGCCGTTCTCGCCGTCGTTCGCCCGGGGCGCCCTCTCGACCCCGACCGCCGACGTGGTGGTCGGCACCAGCCGGTACAGGGCCGACATCCCGGCCAGAGCCGTGGTGGAGCACGGCCCCGGCCCGACGGCCCGCCACCCGATCGAGCACGTGATGGGCGGCAAGAACGTCTACTACTTCTTGACGACCCTCGACCGGGGGCGGCTGCAGACGTTGCCGGTCGCCTACGACGTGCGGAAGAAGGAGTGGTTCGACATGGCGGCCAGCGGCCTGCGTCACGTCACCGACCGCTCCGTGGACTGGCGCGACCCGGTCTACACGTTCAACACGGCATGCTACCGGTGCCACGTGAGCCAGCTATCGACGAACTACGAGCCGAAGACCGACACGTACGCCACCCGCTGGGCCGAGCCGGGTATCAACTGCGAGACGTGCCACGGACCCGGAGGCGAGCACGCGAGGCTGTTCTCCACCGCGCCGAAGGCCAGGCCGCCTCGCGATCCGAAGCTCGTGGTCACGAGGACGTTCTCGCCGGAGCAGATGAACAGCGTCTGCTCCACGTGCCACGCCAAGATGATCCCGCTGACCAGCACGTTCAGGCCGGGAGATCGATTCTTCGACCACTACGACCTGACGACCCTGGAAGACCCGGACTTCCACGCCGACGGCCGGGACAAGGGCGAGAACTACACCTTCACGACCTGGCGGAGAGGAAGCTGCTCCCGGTCCGGTCGACTCCACTGCGTTCACTGTCACACCTCCAGCGGCCGGTACCGGTTCGCCGACGCCAAGGACGCCAACCGGGCCTGCCTGCCGTGCCACGACCGGCAGGTCGCGTCGATCGGCGTCCACTCCCACCATGGCCCCGGCAAGGGGCCGGACCGCTGCGTGTCGTGCCACATGCCGACCACGGAGTTCGCCCGCATGCGCCGGACCGATCACTCGATGCTACCACCGACCCCGGCCGCCACCGTCGCCTTCGGCTCGCCCAACGCCTGCACCCTCTGTCACACCGACAGGGACGCCGCCTGGGCCGACAAGGCGGTCCGGGCCTGGCACCGGCGGGACTACCAGGCCCCGGTGCTCCACCGGGCGGGTCTGGTGGACCTGGCCCGCAAGCGGAAGTGGGAGAGGCTGCCGGAGATGCTGGCGCTGCTCGATTCGCCGGATCGGGAGGAGATCGCCGCCACCTCGCTGCTCCGGCTGCTGCGGACGTGTCCCGACGACAGGAAGCGGCCGGCGATCGTGAAGGCGCTGGGCGATCGCTCTCCCCTCGTGAGATCCGCGGCGGCGGACGCCCTGGGGTTCGTGCCGCCCGATCGCCCCACGGCCGACGCCCTGGGCCGGGCCGTGGGGGACGACTTCCGCCTCGTGCGCATCAGGGCCGCCGGAGTGCTGGCCGCGTATCCGCCGGAGCTCCTGGCGGGCGTCCCCCGGAACCGGCTCGATCGGGCGGTCCGGGAGCTGGTGGAGTCGCTCTCGATCCGGCCCGACTTCTGGACCGACCACTACAACCTGGGAAACTACCACCTGGGCCGGGGGGACAGTGCGGCCGCCCTGTCGTGCTACCGGACGGCGCTCTCCCTGGCGCCGCGGGCCGTGATGCCCATGGTCAACGCCTCGATCGCCAGCTCCAGGCTGGGAGACCTCGAAGCGGCAAAGCGCCACCTGAAGAGGGCGCTCGACCTGGAGCCCGACAGCGCCGCCGCTCACTTCAACCTGGGGCTCCTCCTGGGCGAGCAGAACGACCCCAGGGAGGCGGAGCGCCACCTCCGGGCCGCGGTCAGGAGCGATCCTTCGATGGCCCAGGCCGCTCACAATCTGGCGGTCCTGCTGTCGTCCGATCGGATCGAGGAGGCTCTCGAGTGGAGCCGCAAGGCGTACGCCGTGGCCCCTTGCGCCAAGTACGGATACACCCTCGCCTTCTTCGAGGCCCGGGCGGGCAACCGCGGCCCGGCCACGGGGCTGCTCCAGCAGGTCGTGGCCAGGTGGCCCTCGGCGGCCGACTCTCACCTGCTGCTCGGCTCGCTCCTGGAGGGGCAGGCGAGGTGGAGGGACGCGGCGGAGATCTACCGGCGCGCTCTGGCGATGGGGCACTTCTCCGGACAGGATCGCCGGTCTCTCGAGTCGGGGCTTCGTCGGGCCGAGGCGGCGATCAAGGCCCGGTGACCTGTCGCCCCCCCGGACCCCGCGGTGGATTGAGAGGCGGCAGAGTCGATCCGGCTTCGTGGGGCGGCACGGTCCCGGACCCGGCCAGGTGCTCCGAGAAGGCGCGGGCCAGGGTGCTTCCCTGCCACTGGCGCACCGGCCCGGAGCCGAAGAGATGACGCTGCAGGCCGAGGATCTCGGCTCGCAGCGAGCGATCGGGCTCGAACGACGCGGCCTGCAGGTTGCGCCAGGCGACCCAGGCGGCCTGAGCCCCGGCCGCATCGTCATCGACGCAGGCCCGGAGAAATCGACGCGCCGCCACTCTCTCCGGGGGGTCCAACGAGCCCCGGAACTTCCGACCCCAGCGAACCAGCCTCGAGAGCCCCGGTGCGCGAGAGAAGCCCAGGCCCGCGGCCAGAGCCAGCGCCGGAAGCCATGGCCAGCAACGGCCACCGGTGCTCCCGGCCGGCGGCGCGATCGGAGCGGGCCGGGGAGCGACCTCGAAGGTCACGGCCGGCAGCGTCCGGGACTGGAGCTGCTCCGCCGTCGGGTTCCACCACATGTAGGTGAGCGCCGGCAGCGTGATCGTGCCGGCCTGCGTCAATAGATAGGTGATCGTCTCCCGGCGCTCCCCGAGGAAGTCGCCGCGTTCGAGTCGGTCGTTCGTCTCGGACGGGCCGGGGTAGACGCGGACGCCCGGCGGCGCGTCGGTAGGCGCCGGGGCCAGCGCCATTCCGGACACCTGCGCGGCCCGCTGCACGATCGTGCGCCTGACCATCGCGCCGACCTCGGCCGGACCGGGCCCCGGCTCCCACGTCTCGGCGACGTCGAGCGACTCCGTGGTGATGATGAAGCCGATCCGGTCGCTGCCCGGCGGCCGGCGGATCTCGACGGCGAAGCCCGGAGTCCGGCCCCGCACCTCCTTGACCGGGCCAGTGAAGCCGTCGCGACAGGCGAAGCGCACGCCGAACGGTCTCACCTCCAGCGGGCCGGGGGTCTGGGAGAACAGGGCGAACTCGTGGCTCTGCACGAACCAGCTCTGCCCCTCGATGTCTTGCGAGGAGACCACGGGGTCGCCGATCTTCAAGAGCAGGATGCCCGGAAGGGCCGGCAGATCGAAGCTCGCCGTGCCAGCGAACGAGCCGGTGGCGCGGAGCTCCACGAAGAACGGCAGGCGCTGACCTGTCCACGCCCGGTCGAGGCCCACGCGGACCGACACGGGGGCGACCTGAGCAGGGGCCGAGCCGGCCAGGACGACGCCCGCGGCCAGCAGCGCCAGGGTCCTCACCGGACGCCTCCCTCGCCCCGGACCGCCTGCTGTCGGGCGAACTTCGCCTTCAAGAAGTCCGCCGGCCGGGTCTGGACCCGCCGGAGCCAGAGAGCCTGGATCTCCTGGTCGGAGAGCTTCTGGCCTCCCGCGATCACCTGGGCCCCCGTGGTCGTGCCGGCCTTCTTGTCGAAGACGATCTTGTCGGCCTTCACCCTCCCACCGGTCGCCTCGCCGCCCCCGATGTCGAGCGCCCTGGCGCGGGCCACGGCGATGGCGCGGTTCCCGGCGGCCTCTTTCCAGCCGGGACGCGCCCTCAGAGCTCGATCGTAGCAGGCGATCGCCGCGTCGTACGCGCCGAGCATCAGGCGGGCGTTCCCCTGATCGTAGTTCGCCTCGGCGGTGTCGCGGCGGGCGAACGCCCCCGCGGCCTTCTCGAACTCGCCGGCCCGGTACCAGGCGGCGCCCTGCCACAGCGGATCGCAGAAGTCAGCCGCCGCCTCGGCGAATTCGCCTCGCCTGAAGTGCCGCATCCCCTGCTGGTCCGGAGTGAACCACAGCCCGACCCACATCGCCGCCACCGCCAGGGCCAGGTTCTTCACGGAGCCCCCTCCCCGTCTTCCCGGCGGCGGAACGACGCCAGCACCACCGGAGCCACCAGCGGCACGAGCCAGTAGCCGGCCTCCTGCCACCGCCCGCCCGTCTCGCCTCGCTCCGCCACCGGCGTGGTCGCGGCGCGACGCACCACGGCGGCGACGTCTGGTCCCTCCAGGTCGAGCAGCTCGACGGCGGCCCCCAGCGTCCGGGCGGCGAGGCGCAACGTCTCGGTCTGCGAGGAGCCCGGCGCGGCGACGGCCAGGAACTGCACCGGCAGGGAGAGCTCCCCCCGTAGCGCCTGCAGCGCCGCCGGCTCCGTGTCCACCCCGTCGGCCACGACGACGGCGGAGCCGGCCTGCGGGCCCTCGGCCAGCACGCGGGCCGCCTCCCGCAGGGCCAGGTCGAGCCGGTCGCCGGGGACCGGCATGATCGCGGGAACGATCTCGGCGGCCATGCGGGCGACCACGGCCGTGTCCCGGGTCGGCGGCAACACGAGATGCGCCGAGCCGGCGTACGCGATCAGGCCGAGCGGCTGGCCCTTCCGCGCCTCGGCGAGGTCGGCGATCTTCAGGCGGGCGCGCTCGAGCCGGGACGGCGCCGGGTCGGGCCGTTCCATGCTGGCGTCGGCCTTGAGCACGATCATCAGCGGAGTGGCGTCGTCCGCGAACGGGCTGGGCTCGAGCCGCCACGTCGGCCCTGCCACGGCCACGACAGCCAGCAGCCAGGCGGTCAGCAGCCACCAGGCGGACCGGGATCGCCCTGACCCGCGTCCCACCACCAGCGGCTCCAGAAGCTCCGGCGCGATCTGATCGCGCCAGCCGGACAGCGGATCGCAGCGGCGTTGCCAGAGCCACCACAGACCGACGGCCGGGGCCGCCAGCATCAGCCACGCCGGCCGGATGAAGTGGAAGGCGTCGAACATCGTCACGCCCGCACCTCCAGCCGGCCGGACAGCGGATCGACGCGAAGGGTGCCCGGCGCTCGTACCGGGGCCGAGTCGCGGGCCCGCCGGTGGACGGTGAGCGCCGTCCCCGCCAGGGAGACCAGCAGCGCCACCAGCAGCGGCCAGTGGAACAGGTCGCGGCGAGGGCGGTGACTGACGACCTTCACCTGGCGGGTCTCGATCCGGTCCAGCTCGCCGTAGATGCCAGCCAGTCGCCGGCGATCGGCGGCGAAGAAATACGACCCGCCCGCGGCCTCGGCCACCGCACGAAGCGCGGCCTCGTCGAGCTTCTCTTCGCCGACCGTGGTCGGATCGCCGATCGCCACCGCGTGGATGCGGATGCCACGCTCCTTGGCCACCCGAGCGGCCTCGACCGGGGGCACCTGGCTGGCCGTGTCGTTGCCGTCGGTCAGGGCGATGATCGTCCTGGAGGGTGCGTCGCTGCCGTCGAAGAGAGTGATGCCCAGACCGATGGCATCGCCCAGGGCGGTGCGCGGCCCGGCCATGCCGATGGCGGTCTCGTCCAACAGGCGCCGCGCCAGGCCCAGGTCGGTGGAAAACGGAGCCTGCAGGAACGGCGCGTCACCGAACACCACGAGCCCCACCCGGTCGCCCTGGCGGCGCGTCAGAAAGTCGCCGAGGACCTCCTTGACGGCCCGGAGCCTGTCCACCTTGGCGCCGGAGGCGGTGGTGAAGTCCTCCTGGCGCATGGAGCCGGAGAGATCGACGACCAGCAGCAGGTCCCGGGTCGGCACGTCTCTGGTGATCGGAGGTTCCAGCCACTGCGGCCGGGCCAGCGCGACGAGCACCAACAGCCAGACCAGCGACGCCACGGCCAGTGGCCCCCGGGCCTGCGCGGCCGGACGGGCCGACGACGACGCCAGGCCGGCGGCCCTGAGGCGGTCCCCGAAGGGGACCCTGACGGCCTCGCCACCGCTGGTCGGCGGCACGAGCGCCCGGACGAGCCAGGGCAGCGGCAGCAGCGCGAGGACCCACGCGTGGGCGACGGTCAGCATGTCAATCGGGCCTCCGGCCGTCACCGGAGACCGGTCGATGGCCACGGATCCACCTGGCGGCGTAGCGGCTCAGCTGGCCGGCTTGCTGACCGGCGAGCTGGCGTCGGTAGACCCCGGCCGTGAGCATCTCGCGCACCCCCTGGGGCATGGCCTCGGGACCCCGGGCGGCCAGCCAGTCGGTCCACGCCGAGCCGGTGAGCCCCGCGACGGCCGGCCGGCCCGCGGCGGCGATGGCGGTGCGACGGAGCAGCTCCGCGATGGCCGGCGCGTCATGCAGCGAGGCCAGCTCGCCCAGGGCGGCGCGTCGGTAGGCGTCGGCCTGCCAGCGCCTGATGACGCGTCGCGTCACCACCGTTGCGGCCAGGGCCAGCAGCGCGAGCACCAGGTACCAGCCCGGCGCCGGAGGCCACCACGGCACGGCCGGCGGCAGGGCGATGTCATGCAGCGCGGCGAGACCGGTGGGGTCGGGGTTCATGCGCGAGCGCGCCTCTGGCGCCGGGCGCCGAACAGGCCACGCAGCTGCTCGGCTGGCGGGACGGCCGTCGAGAGCGGGATCACCGGCACGCGGAGCGCCCGGAAGATCACCCTCCACCGGTCGACGACCGCTTCGAAGACCTGCTCGAACGAGGCGGCGAAGGCGGCTCCCGGCGGGATCGCAAAGGTCGCGCCGCCGTCGGTGGCGACCATGCCCGGCCGGCCCCGAAGCGAGCCTCCCAGCGGGTCGTAGATCGCGACGACGAGCACGTCATTGTGGGCGGCCAGCAGCGTGATGAGACGCTGCGTCTCGTCGTCGGCGCCGGTCAGATCGCTGACGAGCACCACCAGGTGGTCGTGGTCGGCCCGTCGCAGGGCGGCCTCGAGCGCCAGATCGAGAGTCACCCGGGCCAAAGAGGAGACGCGGGCGCGCCCGGAGGGCGAGCCCGGGGGGGGCTCGGGGGGCGGAACGAGCGAAGCGAAGGGCCCCCCATGTGAAACGATGCCGCCCGGCTCGGCCGCGGAGCTCGCGACGCGGGCGAGCGTCTGGTTGAGCCGCACCAGCTCGTAGAAGAGGCGGAGCACCCGGACCTGGCTCCGGTGGGGCGGCACCTCGACGATCTCGTCGTCGCCGAACACGATGCCACCCACCCGGTCGCCTGCGGCCAGGGCGCGCCAGGCGCCAAGCGCGGCGACCTCGGCGGCGGTCACGGACTTCATGGCGCGTCGACTGCCGAAGAACATCGCCCGGCGCTGGTCCACCACGAGCAGCACCGGGCGTTCGCGCTCCTCGCTGTAGACGCGCACGTGGGGCGAGCGCAGCCTGGCCGTGGCCTTCCAGTCGATGCTCCGCACGTCGTCGCCACAGACGTAATGGCGGAGCTCCTCGAAGGCGAGTCCCCGCCCCCGGAGCCGCGACCCGTGACGTCCCGAGAGCAGCGAGGCCACGGGCTGACGAGGCAGCAAGCTGAACCCTCGCGCCTCCCCCTTGAGGCGCACCAGCGCCTCCAGCGTGGTCTGCACGCCGGGCGGAGCGGAGCCGGGGGTTCTCCCGTCGGTGGCCACGTCAGACCGGCACCACGGCCTGCAGCAGCGCCTCGATGACGTCGTTGCGGGTCTTGCCGGCGGCCTCCGCCTCGTACGAGAGGTGGACGCGGTGCGCGAGGCAGGCCGGCGCCACGGCCCGGATGTCGTCGGGGGAGACGAAATCCTGCCCCGCGAGCCAGGCGTGGGCCCGGGCCGCGGCGTCGAGCGCCAGGGTGCCGCGCGGGCTGGCTCCGAGGCGGATCCATCGCGCCAGGTCGCCGCCGTGACGCTGCGGTTCCCGCGTACCGATGACCAGGTCGACCATGTAGCGCTCCGCCGCTTCGGCGACGTGAATCGCACCCACCTCCCGGCGGGCGGCGAAGACCAGGTCTTGCGGGATGGCCGGCGCCCCCTCGGAGGAGGCCGCGGTCTTCTCGCCGCGGACGAGCCGCAGGATCGCGGCCTCGTTCTTCGCGGGCGGGTACGGCACGTGGACGTAGAGGAGGAACCGGTCCATCTGCGCCTCGGGCAGCGGGTAGGTGCCCTCCTGCTCGATCGGGTTCTGCGTCGCCAGCACGAGGAACAGCCGCGGCAGCTTGTGCGTCGTGCCGGAGACCGTGACCTGTCGCTCCTCCATCGCCTCGAGCAGCGCCGCCTGGACCTTGGCGGGGGAGCGGTTGATCTCGTCCGCCAGGACCAGGTTGCCGAAGATCGGGCCGGGCTGGAAGTCGAACGAGCCGCTGCGCTCCCGGTAGATCTCCGACCCGGTCACGTCGGAGGGCAGCAGGTCCGGCGTGAACTGGACCCTGCGGAACTCGCTCTGAACGAGCGAGCTGAGCGTCTTGATCGATCGCGTCTTGGCCACGCCGGGCAGCCCTTCCATGAGCACGTGACCGTCGGCCAGCAAGGCGATGAGCAGCCGCTCGACCACGGTCGCCTGACCGATGATCGCGCTGTTCATCGAAGCGGCTATCTGTCGAAAGGCCTCACGTGGGTCCAATGGGTCGTCCTCCGGGCGGGGCCGACGCCGGGCCGCACCCGCTCGAGCCGGATGCGGCCAGCGATCCACTCCCTGTCGGGCCCAGCATCGCCTGGGCCGTCTACCTGTTCGGCGCGACGCTTCTCATGACTCCATCCATGATCCGTTCGAGGTCGAGGCCGGCCGGCCTCTGACGCGGCGGGTACTCCCGGAAGGTCTGGAGCCACTGCGCGGCCCGGGCCGACATGGGGACGAGCAGGAACAGATGCTCGGCGTACCAGCGCGGGTAGTCCCAGGCCTCCTCCTCGGCACGCTCGAACGGGTCCCTGCGGAGGTTGGTCAAGAGCGGCGCGCGCAGCTCCTCGAAGGGGTTCTGCCAGACGCGCAGCCCCTTGGCGTTCTGTCGCAGAAAGGTGGCCTTCCAGTCGTTGAGGCGCAGGGCCGCGACGTGGCCACCGTCGGTCCAGTAGAGGAACTCCTTGCGCGGCCAGGGCCCCTCACCCTTGAAGGCGGGCAACAGGTCGTACCCGTCGAGGTGGACCTTGTAGGTCATGGTGCCGACCCTCTTGCCCTTCAGACACTCGCTCACGACGCCGGGCTCTCCGGCGGCGGCCAGCAGCGTCGGCAGCATGTCCTCATGGGCGCCGATGTCGTTGACGACCGTGCCGGGCTTGATGACGCCAGGCCAGCGGATCAAGCATGGCACGCGATAGGCGCCCTCCCAGTTGGTGTTCTTCTCGCCGCGGAACATGGTGGTCCCGCCGTCGGGCCAGGACATGCACTCCGCCCCGTTGTCGGTGGAGTACATGACGATGGTGTTCTCCTCGATGCCGAGCTCCTTGAGCTTGGCCAGCAGCTGGCCGACGTGGCCGTCGTGCTCCACCATCCCGTCGGCGAAGATGCCCTGGCCGGTCTTGCCCACGGACTCCTTCTTCAGGTGCGTGAAGACGTGCATGCGGGTGGAGTTCCACCAGAGGAAGAACGGCTTGTCGGCCTTCTTGGCGCGCTCCATGAAATCGAGCGCCCTGGCCGTGACCTCTTCGTCGACGGTCTCCATGCGCTTCTTGGTCAGCGGGCCCGTGTCCTCGATCTTGCCGTCGGCGCTGGACCTCAGCACGCCCCGGGGGCCGAACATCTTCTTGAACTGCGGATCCTTGGGGTAGTCCGGATGCTCGGGCTCCTCCTCGGCGTTCATGTGGTAGAGGTTGCCGAAGAACTCGTCGAAGCCGTGGTTGGTCGGCACGAACTCGTCCCTGTCGCCGAGATGGTTCTTGCCGAACTGGCCGGTCATGTAGCCGAGCGGCTTGAGCAGCTCCGCGATGGTCGGATCCTCTTTCTGCAGCCCCTCCTTCTTGCCCGGCAGACCGATCTTGGTGAGGCCGGTACGGATCGGCGACTGCCCGGTGATGAACGCGGCGCGACCGGCGGTGCAGCTCTGCTGGCCGTACCAGTCGGTGAACCTCGCGCCCTCGGCGCCGATGCGATCGATGTTGGGCGTCCGGTACCCCATCATCCCGCTGTTGTAGGCGCTGACGTTGAACTGGCCGATGTCGTCGCCCCAGATGATCAGCATGTTGGGCTTCTTGTCGGCGGCCTGAGCCGGGCCGAGAATGCCCAGCGCAAGCCCGACGGCCAGCACGAGGATGTCGAGTTTCATGCTCTGTCCTCTCCTTCGTCGGTCGGTCCCACGGCCCCACGACGGTGATCGGTCCCGGAGCGGGACGGGCAGACTCCCGGTACCACACTAGAGTAGGACCTGACGGTTTATCAAGGGGTCTTTCGACCAGGACCCGGCGCCTCGCCGACCGGGGCGGGGCGGTCCGGCCGCTTTGGGCGCACTCCCGGCCGGCAGCCCCAGGATTCCCCACCTGTTTCGCGGAGTCGGGCCTGTGATCAGGCCTCGGCCTGGCTGCAGAGTCACCAGGGAAGTGGAGGGGGTTCATTTGAAGTCGCGCTCGGGAGAGAGAAGAAAGAGGAGGGGATCCGGATTGAGGTCGCGCTCGGGGGCGCGACTCGGACCCG
>JACQZM010000357.1 GCA_016213885.1 Candidatus Rifleibacteriota bacterium
GCTCCCGCCGCTCTTGAAGCTCCGGGTAGACGCCCTGGAACTGGGTCACCACCCCGGGGACCAGCCGGAACATGAACGGGTTCTCCAGCCCCAGCCCCTTGGCGAAGCGCACGGCCCTTCTCAGGATGCGGCGCAGCACGTAGCCCCGCCCCTCGTTGGACGGGACCGCTCCGTCGGCCACGGCGAAGGTGAGAGCCCGGACGTGATCCGCCACCACGTTCAGCGCCACCTCCGTGGGGCGGGGCATCGGCGCCGGCATCGGCCTGGGCGTGTCGCCGCAGGCCGCCTCCCAGATCGCCTTGACCAGCGGCTTGAAGATGTCGGTCTCGTAGACCGAGGTCGCCCCCTGGACGATCATGGCCAGCCGCTCGAGTCCCATGCCGGTATCGATGCCGGTCTTCGGGAGCGGCTTCTGGGTGCCGTCGGGCTCCTGGTGGAACTGGTTGAACACCAGGTTCCAGAACTCCAGGTACCGGTCGCAGTCGCAGCCGGGCTTGCAGTCGGGGTTGGCACAGGGCGCCGCGTCCCAGCCGACCGTGGCCCGGGACCGTCCCAGGTCGATGTAGATCTCGCTGCAGGGGCCGCAGGCTCCGGAGTCGCCCGCGGGGCCCCAGAAGTTGTCCTTCTTGCCCAGGCGCACGATCCGGTCCGCCGGGATGCCCACCTCGCGGTTCCAGATCTCGAAACTCTCCTCGTCGTCCAGGTAGATCGAGGCCCAGAGCTTCTCGCTGGGGAGCTTGATCACTTCCGTGAGGAACTCCCACGCCCACCGGATCGCCTCTTGCTTGAAGTAGTCGCCGAAGGCGAAGTTGCCCAGCATCTCGAAGAACGTGTGGTGACGGCTGGTGCGGCCGACGTTCTCGAGATCCGAGCCCTTGCCGCCGGCGCGGAGACACTTCTGGGCCGTGGCGACCCTCAGGTACGGGGGGGTGATGGTCCACGCGTAGTAGGGCTTGAACTGGACCATTCCCGCTGTGGTGAACAGGAGCGTCGGGTCGTCCGCCGGGATCAGCGGCGAGCTCCTCTCGACGGCGTGGTCCTTCCTTCGAAAGAAATCGAGAAACGCCTGGCGTATCTGGCTGGTGTTCATCTTGCTTCCTTTATTGTTGTCTTCGGGCGTCACGCAGGCCCGTGGCGACGCGCACCTCGTCCATGACCCGTACGGCGATCTCGCGGCAGGCGCTGGCCCCCTCGTCCAGGATCTGCCTGACCTCGTCGGGGGGGCTCTCCAGGTGCCGGGCCCGCTCCCGCATCGGCGCCATGACCGCCTCCAGGTTCCTCGCCAGGATCTTCTTGCAGTCGACGCATCCGATGCCCGCGGACCGGCATTCCTTGTCGATCTGGGCGATCTGGCTGTCCTGGGTGAACCCCTGGTGGATCGTGAACACGTTGCACACCAGGGGGTTCCCCGGGTCGGTCCGACGCTTCCGGTTCTCGTCCGTGACGGCCACCTTGAGCTTGCTCCAGACCTGTTCCTCGGTCTCCAGGAGCCCGATGGTGTTGTTCAGGCTCTTGGACATCTTCGTCTTGCCGTCGATGCCCATCACCCGGGAGGTCTTGGTCAAGAGCGGCTGCGGCTCCGGGAAGACGGGGCCGAACGTGGAGTCGAACTTGCGACAGATCTCCCGGGCGAGCTCCAGGTGCTGGATCTGGTCGTCGCCCACCGGAACCAGCTCGGCCTTGTACAGCAGGATGTCGGCCGCCATCAGCACCGGATAGGCCAGGAGCCCCAGGTTCGACCCCAGCTGGTGCTCCTGGGTCTTCGATTTGAACTGGGTCATCCGCTCCAGGTCGCCCAGCGGGGTGACGCACCCGAGGATCCAGGCCAGCTCCGTGACCTCCTTGACGTGGGACTGCACGAACAGCCGGCACCGTTTCGGGTCGATCCCGGCGGCCATGTTGGCCACCGCGGCGTTCATCACCCGCCGGGGCATGGCTTGGGGGTCGTACGGGATGGTCTGGGCGTGGTAGTCGACGATGCAGAAGATGCAGTCGTACTGGTCCAGGAGCAAGACCCAGTTGCGGATCGCCCCCAGGTAGTTCCCCAGATGGATGTCCCCCGATGGCTGAATGCCCGAGAATACTCGTTTCATTAGGTCGCTCCTGAATGATTGGGGTAGAGAGCTATTCAATGGCTGGGGCTCCGGGTCTGCGGCTGCTGACCGAATCGGTTGGTCAGCAGGTTGAGCCGGCTGATCAGCGCCTTGCGGCGGGAGTTCAGCATGCGCGGGTAGATCGTGAACGAGAAGCTGCGCTGCTCCGCCTGCCTCTGGAACTCGTCCTTGGCAGGCACGAACGTCAGCTTCACCTTGAACAGGTGGATCTTGTCCAGCCCGGTGGTTCCCTTCACCTCGCGCGGCCCCTCGTCCAGGGTGAACGGGAAGATCTGGAAATCGATCAGCGTCTCCTGGAACAGGACCCTGGAGTTCCGCTTGAACACGCCGTGGGGCTTCTCCGGAGACCGATCGAACGTGTAGATGACGCTCGTCAGCCCGCCCTCGGCGCTGTCGGCCGGTACCTTCATCGTCAGCGTCTTCAGGGTGCCGCTGGACTCCCGCTCCAGCTCCACCACCTCGCGGACCGCCCTCAGGTCCTTCTGGATCTGGGCCATGGAGTGCCGCAAGCCTCGTTGCAGCTCGATGTGCCGCACCACGCCCTTCTCCTGGACCCGGCTGGAGTGCCAGAGGGTCCAGGCGATGCCCAGGATGAGCACGCCGACCACCAGACCGACGATCGTCTCGATCAGGGTGAATGCCGCCGGTCTGTTCTTCATCGGCGCTCCGTTGCCACCTGACCGGGCAGCGGGTTGAACGATTCGTTGTGGACCATCGTGGACACGGTCACGCGGACATCCCGGGCAGAGCCTCCGGTGACCGGCTCCTTCCACAGGACGTCGCACCGGACCCGGATCCGCTGGCGGAGCAGCCAGTGGTCGGGGTGGTTGGGGCTGGGGTTGGGCTGCGGGAAGTACGCCAGGAAGGTGTACCGGTCGAACGACACCTCGCCGGTCTTGAAGATGCCCTTCTCGATGATGTCCGGCGTCTCCGGCCGGGTCTCGAACGGACCGTTCACCGTGTCGATCGTGGGCCTCTGAAGACCCCTGTACCCGAAGATGTACTCCTCGAGCTCCTTGAACGGCCTGGCCCTGAGCGCTTCCAGCTGGGTCGTGACCAGGTTGGCGGCGATCAGGTAGTTGATCGATTTCTCCGCGCCGAGCCTCGACCCCTGGAAGGTCATGAAGAGCGGTAGCATCGTGAAGGCGAGCAGCACCACCGCCACCACCACGATCAAGAGGCTCATTCCCCGGCGGGTCCATCGGCTCACCGGCCACCACCCCCGGCGCGCTCCACCTGGGAGATCAACGTCTCGACCTCCGACAGCGACTTGGAGAAGTCCTTGTCTTCCATCCCGGCGCTCTTGGAGGTGGAGAGGTGGGCCCTGACCGAGGCGAGATACCGCTTGAGAGCCGCCGTGACGGCCGCATGGTCCTTCAGCTGTTTGTGGATGTTCATGGCCAGCTTCAGGGCGAAGGTCTGGACCCTCGCGTCCACGTCGGTCATGGCTTCGAGGACCTTGGGGATGTACTGCCCGGCCTCGACGGTCCGACCGCGCCGGGCCAGCTCCGCCACGGCCCTGAGGTCCTTCCCGAGTGGCGTGTCGTTGAACCGCAGAACCTCCTCTCGCGACTTGAGTCGTTCGGCCTGTCGGGTCTCCAGGTCGTTGGCCTTGCGGATGGCCGAGTAGTAGTGCTCTTCCGCCAGCGTCTCGGGAACCGACGGCTCCCGGTGGGAATCCCCGGTGGGAAGCTCCCGGAACGGCCGTTCCGGAGCGCCCGGCGCCGCTGCCGGGCGAATCCCCGCGGCCGGTGCCGCCACCTCGTACATCACGTCGGTGATGCGCACCCCGAACGTCCCGCCGGGCTTGATCGAGCCTCCGGTCATGGCGAAGAAGCCGAACGCCATGCAGATCAAGACGAAAAAGAAGCTCCCGTAGATCAGGAGCCTCTTGGCGGGCGAACCTTCCACAGGACCTCCACGAACCGCCCCGTCTGGCCCGGATCAGCCCGGCTCGCGGCCTGGATGTCCGGGCCCCGGAGCGTCCGGCGCCCCCGGTCCCCCCCCGCCCGTTCAGGGCGGCCGGGAACGATCTCCCATCCCGGGACGACTACTCGGTCTGGGTCCCCTCGGGGGCCGGGGTCGGAGGCGGCGGCACCGCCGCTGCCTTGGCCGCGGCGCTGGCTTCCAGCCTCTTCTGGAACCGCTCCACCCTTCCGGCGGTGTCCACGAACTTCTGCTTGCCCGTGAAGAACGGGTGGCACTTCGAGCAGATCTCCACCCGGATCTCCTTGACCACCGACAGGGTCGCGAACGTCTCCCCGCAGGCGCAGGCGACGCGGCAGTTGTTCAGCTTCGGATGAATGTCCGGCTTCATGACGAAAGATCACTCCTTGCAGGCCCCGTCGTCCGACGGACCGAGCCGCCGGTTCGGGGAGCCAAAGCTCGTGACGGCCTTCTCCAGGTCGTCGAAGATATCGATGATGTAATGCATGTTGATGAGCCTGAAGATCCCGAGCATGTAGGCGTTGAGGCTGGCCAGCTTCAGATTGCCCTTCTGCTCCTTGATCTTCTTGAGGCTCCCGATGAAGAACCCCAGCCCGGAACTGTCGATGTACTGCACGTCCTTCAGGTCGATCACGAGCTGGGGAGGCGCGGCCTGGATCGCCTTCTCTGCCCGCGAGCGGCCGCCCTTTCCGCCCTTTCCACTCCTGGGGCGCGGCTCCTGCGCGGCCTGCTCCTCGAGGACCTCCGACAGCACCTTCTTCGCCTTGGCCAGGGTCTTGAGATCCAGATCGCCGGCGAAGTGGAGGACGCGGATGGGACCCCGCCAGGACTGGGTGATGCCCAGGGTCCGTCTCTTGGGCAGCAACGGCAGCGCCTGGGTCAGCTCTTTCAGATTCAAGGCGACTCCTTTCCGGGTGCTCCTCGGCAGCGCCGAGTCGACGGTCAGACCTTGGGCTCCAGCACTCTCTTCAGCTTGGCCCGCAGCGTTTTTGCGTCGATCTTCAGGATCTGGGCCGCCTGGGTCCGGTTGCCCTTGGTCGCGTCGAGGACCCGGCGGATGTGCTTCAGCTCCACGTCTTCCAGGCTCTCCAGGGGGCCTTCGGCTGGCCCGGCCGCGGCCGCGCCGGGCGCCGAAAGACCGACCAGCGTGTCCACGTCGCGGTCCAGGTCGGCCCCCAGCTCGAGCACCGTGATCCGTTCCAGGTAGTTTCTCAGCTGTCGGATGTTGCCCGGCCAGTGGTAGCCGCACAGCTTCATGAGCGAGGTGCCGGCGAGGCGCGGCCGGGCCTTCCCGTACTTCTTCGCCAGGCTCTCCAGGAAGTGCTCCACCAGGAGCGGGATGTCGTCTTTTCTGTCCCTCAGCGGAGGAACCTTCACCTCGATCACGTTCAGCCGGTAGTAGAGATCGTCCCGGAACGTGCCCTTCCTGATCTCCGACTGGAGATCCTTGTTGGTGGCGGCGATGAGACGCAGATCGACCTGGATCGTCTCCTTGCCACCGATGCGCTCCAGGCACTGC
>JACQZM010000189.1 GCA_016213885.1 Candidatus Rifleibacteriota bacterium
GCTCTCGAGCGCGACTCCGACCGGATCCCCTCCACTTCCATCGTGACCTTGGATCCAGACCGCCGCTTCGTCACAAGCCAAGCTCCGCGGAACAGGTGGGGGATCCTGGCTGCCCGTGACAGCGAAACGCTCCGGCTCCCATCATTCTCGCATACGTGCCGAGGGCGGCGCACGAACCACGGACCCGCGCCGGTACCCGGACCCGACTCAGCGCCCTCTTGTGCTCGCCGGCCGCGAGGACGTAACCTGGGGCGAACTACCGCGCGTGTGGACATCATGGCGAGTCGAACGAAGGTGCTTCCGGACCTGCTCCTGGTCCTCGCCTTCTCCTCGTTCGCTCTCGCCGATGGTCCCCGGGTCCAGCTCGGCATCGACGTGCTGGCCGGTCAGCAGTTCCAGCTGCTGCGCGGCAAGCGCGTCGGGCTCGTGACCAACCAAACCGGCGTGGACGGTCGCGGCACCAGAACCCGTGTGGTGCTCAAGAGGCACGTCGACCTGGTGGCGCTCTACACCCCGGAGCACGGGCTCGACGGGACGGAACTGGCCGGCAAGTACGTGGCGACGCGGCGGGACCCGCTCACCGGCCTGCTGGCCCACTCGCTCTACGGCCCGACCCGCAAGCCCACCCCGGCGATGCTCAAGGGCGTCGACGTGCTGGTCTTCGATCTGCAGGACATCGGCTGTCGCTGCTACACCTACATCAGCACGATGATCAAGTGCATGGAGGCCGCGGGCGAGGCCCGGATCCCCTTCGTGGTGCTGGATCGACCGAATCCGCTGGGAGGGCTCCGCGTCGAAGGCCCTCCCATGGAGGCGAGGTGGATCTCGTTCATCGGTCAGGTGCCGACGCCGTACGTGCCCGGCTTGACGGCCGGCGAGATCGCCCGGATGGCCAACGCGCTGGGCTGGGCCTCGCCCCGGTGCGACCTGCGGGTCGTCCGGATGAAGGGCTGGCGGAGGGACATGGTGTGGGATGACACGGAGCTCGGCTGGGTGAAGCCCTCGCCGAACATCCCGAGGGCCGACACCCCGGCCTACTACGTGGCCACCGGCATGCTGGGGGAGTTGAAGGGGATCGAGGGAGGCTGCGGCGGACCGACGCCGTTCGAGATCATCGCGGCCAAGGGGCTGGAGTCCAGGTCGTTCACGGCGAAGATGAGCTCCCTGGGCCTGCCTGGCGTGCGGTTCTCCCCCTACGAGCGGATGGGCGCGCGCCTGACGATCGACCCCCGCACCCCGGCGAACCTGACCGGCCTGAACATCCACGGTCTCGCGGCGGTGTACCGGGGCGCTCCCAACGTGTTCAAGCGATCCAGGGGCAGTCACCTGGAGCTCTTCTTCAAGGCCTACGGCAGCGCCTCGATCCGCCGACAGATCGAGAGGGGCGTCCCGGCCCACAGGATCATCGATGGGTGGACGCCCAGCGTCGCCCGCTTCCGGGTCGCCCGGCAGCCGTTTCTCCTGTACTAGCGCAGCGATGCCAGCTGGCGACGGTTGGGCGGCATCCGGCGAGCGCCCAGCGTCGCCATGCGGGAGCGCCCGGGGATGTACTCCCTCCCGGTGAGCGTCACCAGCCGGTCGCGGTTGGGGATGTACCCCGCGGGGCTGAGGACCCGCGAGCCCGGCCGGCCAGGGAGCGAGGCCGGTGCGGTCTCGAGCGCCCCGCGGTCCGGATGGGCGCACACGATGCCCATCCTGGCGATCACGTGCACCGGGTTGAGCGCCAGGCCCCCGGGCCCTTGCACCTCCAGGTGGAGATGAGGACCGGTGGAGTGGCCGCTGGACCCGACGTGGCCGATGATCTGACCGGCCCGCACGCCGGTCCGGACCGTGAGCCCGCCGCAGTCCTGGAGATGGCCGTAGACGAACACCAGGCCGTCGGGATGGCGGATCTTCACGCACATGCCCAGCCCGTCGCCGATGTAGGAGCAGTGCTCCACCACCCCGTCACCGATCGAGAGGACCGGTTGATGACGCGACGCCTCGAGGTCGATCCCGCGGTGGGCGCGAACGTCCCGGACGAACGGATCGACCCTCATCCCGAACGGGCTCACCACGGCCAGACCGGTGGCCAGAGGGGTGTGGTATCGCCCTGGAGCCGGCGTCGGCGTCGGTGTCGGTGTCGGTGTCGGTGAGGCGCAGGCCACGACCGGAGGCGGTGGCCGCCGTGGTGAGAGCGGGACGCTGGCCGGGGACGGTCCCGGGCCACGGGCATCGAAGCGCTCCGCGGGCTCGACGAAGGCACCGGCAGTCGGCCGGGCGGCCTCGAGACCCTGGCCGGACCGCTGCGGCAGGGCGCCCGGGTCCGCCGGAGCGTGCGATCCGGTCGTGATCGCTCCGGTGGACACGAGAGCGACGGCCAGACACACGACCCAGGATGCGAGACGTGGCATCATCGACCCCGGCGGCACCGCGAACCCAAAACGAGGTGGCCCCTGTTCCACCATTAGCGCGGCCGGCCCCCGGCGCCAACCGGGGCGTCCACGATGCCGTGGATTCCGACACACCTCGGCGCCGGACCGGCGGCGGAGTCCAAGGGGCAGCCGGACAGGGATCTCGGTCCCGTAGAGCGGTTCTACGGCGCTGCATGCTCCACGACCAGGCCGCTGGCCGTCGACACGAGCTTCCAGGCGACGGTGTTGGCCGGGTTTCCGTGGTGGTCGGCGAGACCCGCGACCCAGAGGCAGTAGGCCGGGGGCTCCGAGGTCGTGGCCGGAGCAGGCACCGGGACCTTGTTCACCACGGTGTAGACCGAGTTGGCCACCTCGGCCCTGACGCTTCCGGACCAGCCCGCGACCTGCCCCCCCTGGCCGACCGGCACCAGCGGAACGCCCTCGCCGGTGGAGTTCCCGTCCGGTCCCAGCGGCACCAGCCGCACCTCGCAGGGTTTCGGGGACATGGACACGGGAAAGACGAACGACACGGTCAGCTCGCCCGGAGCGATCGGGCCGGAGGGGGCGGGGGAACGCACGACGAGCTTGATCGGCACGGCCCAGATCGGATTGGTGTACACGCGATGGTCGAACGGCGGCTGGAGGAGCCAGCGCGTGAACCCGCCCAGCGAGAACGCCGACAGGCAACGGACCGGGGCCTTGTCCGGACTCTTCACGGCGTCCTTGAGCGGGGCCACGCGCCAACCGTCGGGGTCGGCAGGAGCCCTCGGATCCAGCGCCCCCTGCGCCTCCAGGACGCTGGCCTTGCCGGTGGGACGGTTCACCTTCACCAGCTTGACGCGGCCGCCGGCCTCGTCACGGTAGAGCTCGATCCGTTCGAGATCTCCGCCGAAGGTCGAGCTCGTCGAGAAACGGTACCTCACCAGCGCGTCGCGGCCACCCTCGGGAACGAACAGCGTCCGGGCTCCATCCATGTCGCCGTCGCCGCCGATCTGGCCGTCGGTGTCCTCGAAGGCGGGCTGGGCGTGCCACCGTCTCCTGGCCGAGTCGAAGCGGCCGCTCGAATCGAGGGCGAACTCGAGCACCGGCCCGTCCGTGACGATCGACTGCCCGTGGGCAAAGGCGTACACGGCCCGCTGCTCCGTGGTCTGGCCCGCCTCGGGCGACGCTGCCGGCAGCACGCAGGTGCGGACCTTCCCGTAGGCGTTGTCGGCCACGGTGAACGCCTTCAGAAACCGGAGGATCTGGGCCGGAAGCGCGGCCAGGCCCCGGGCCATCATGTCGGAGGCCCTGTTGAAGTCGCCGTGGGCGTCGGTTCCTCCGGACATGTAGAACTTCCGGATGAACCGGTGGGCCGCGTTGCCGCTGGCGGGGATGGAGAGGCATTCGGAGATGGCCTGATGGTAGATCTGCAGCCCCTGGTTGAGCTCCTCGTCCCAGATCGGGTCGCCCTGCTTCCACTCGGGCACGTTCGACGGATCCTCCAGGAGCTCGAGCAACCGGTACGGGTTGATCGGGTTGGTCGAGAAGATGCGGGTCCGTTTCTGGTTCCAGAGCTGGAACCCCTTGAAGACGAACTCGTGGTCCCTGTCGCCTTTGCGCCTGATGAAGTCTCCGTGAATCGCGCTCTCGATCTGGTCGTTGGTCCAGGCGAACAGGAACCGGCGTTCGAGCCACGAATTCGAGAACGGGTGGGCCGCGTAGCAGAAGCCGTCGGGGTAACGGGGGTCGCTGGCCATGGCCGTGAGGACCTTCTCGATCGTGTTGGGGTTCGGTTCGTCCCTGAAGATGAAGAAGCGTCCACCGTGAAACGGGCCCATGAAGTGACGGGTCGAATACGTGACCAGGTGGCTCCCCAGGGTGCCGGCCACCATGTCGAAGACCCCACCCGACTTGGCCAGGGTCACCTCCTCGCCGAACGTGACGCCGAAGAGGTCCACGTAGTTCTCGAACTCGCGCTGTCCCTCCGGGAACGGCTTCCCGTCCAGGTCGACGAAGTAGGGAGCCAGCTCGGGGTGGAGCACCTGGGTCGATCCCTGGGCGATGCCCGAGGTCGTGGGACCGTAGCGCACCCACTCCCGGTCGGAGAAGAAGGTGTTGTGGTCCGTCGTCATGACCCGGTCTTTGAACTGGTCGATGCTGTCGATGAACCCCACGGCCAGAGCGCACTCCTTGAGCATCTGGACAGGCCCGCCGAAAGCCTTCCGGATCGCCTTGTACGACAGATCGCTGGAGTACTCGGCCAGGGTGTGGGCGTGGGTGTCGAACGACCGCCAGCCCGGCAGGCAGGGTAGCGGCGACCGGTCCAGGGTCACCTCGAGGCGACGCTTGATCGTGTACACCTGGGTGTCCAGAGCGGAGACCCGCCTGTATTCCACCTGAGCCAGAAGGGTGATCTGGCCGGACCCGGTGGCCACGGCAGAGTCGGGGACCGGCAGCCTGAGAATCGTGTGCCAGCCCCGGTTGTCGTCGTTGATCTCGGAGACGGCGAATGCGGCCAGGGCGCTGCCCGGCTCCACCTTGTCCCTGACGATGTCCAGGTCGGGGGCGACGACGCCGAAGCCGTTGACTGCCGTCATCTCCCGGCCGCTGAACGCCGAGGTCGACGATTGCCCCAGCACCGGCCCGGAGGCCGACGTGTCCTCGTACAGGAGCGAAACGCCCTGGCTGCCCAGCTCCGCGATGCGGATCGACAGCACCTTGACCTGACGCCAGCCCTCCTTGGTCTCCGGGAAGAATACGAGAATGGGGATGTACGTTCCCTTGCCCGGCCTGGCCTGGACTCGCCACGGTGCGTCCATGACCACGTTCATCAGATGCAGGGTCACATCGGCTTCGCGGGAAGGCGCGGGCGGCTCCGCGCCCAGGGGGCCCACCGTCGTGGCGATCAGCAGCGCCACGAGCCAGGCCGCCCTGACGGCGGTCGATCGGGTCGAAAGGTTCTTCGACGGCCGCCGCGATACGGATGGCGCTCTGCAATACATATGATGAAACAGCTCCCCAAGATCCGGCGCCTCGCCGGATCCGAGTCGCGCCCCGAGCGCGACTTCAAACGAATCCCTTCCACGTCCTCAAGTGACTCTGCAGCCAGGTCGAGGCCTGATCACAGGCCCGACTCCGTGAAACAGGTGCAGGATCCCGGCTCCCCCCCGCTCACTACAATCATGCTAGTGATCGCGACGAGGCAAGACAGCGGGAAAAACCCTGATTCCGGAGCCGGGGCTCTCGGACGCGGCCCCGACCCGGCCCCGCGCCCGGGACCTCGAGGGACAGCGACCCTCCGGTGCGGGGCGTCCCACCTACTATCCCTACCTGGAAGAGAGGGGAGAAGTTGCACCACGGGGCCCGTTTCCCGGAAAAGCTCCGGATCGGAAACCGGAAGCCGGAAGCCAGGGCTTGGCCCCGGAGCGGGACGGGAC
Source organism: Candidatus Rifleibacteriota bacterium (assembly GCA_016213885.1). Classification (GTDB taxonomy): domain Bacteria; phylum Muiribacteriota; class UBA6191; order JACPRK01; family JACQZM01; genus JACQZM01. Next base: position 5,813 of record JACQZM010000189.1, read on the forward strand.
GCGGCCCTCGCCGGCGGGCCCCGGACGGCGTCCGCCGACCGGGCGGCAGCGCCAGAGCCTGCTCTGCGACGGACTCCGGCTACCCTTTCCGACCCTTCTTCCGCTTCGGTCGAGCCGGTTTGGTCGGCTCCAGGCAGAGCGGCGGCTGACGGAGCACGATCGACCGGCCCGGGAAGAAATCTGCCAGCGAGAGCGCCTTGGTCGCCTGCAGCTGCTCTGCCACGATCTCGGCCCGGCTGGTATCGATCGTCAATCCGTGGGGGCAGAGGTCGCCTTTCAGCCGGTGGCGGACCAGCTTGATGCGCTGGAGGGTCGAGAGGTAGGCGCCTCGCCAGATCTTGAGGTACGTCCGGTGATCCATCGGGTTCACCGCCGTGTCCCGACGGATCCGGTTGGAGGGGAGGAACGTGTAGAAGCTGACCTCCGGATGCTCCCGCAGGACCCAGTTCCTGGTGTTCTCGAACCGCGTGTACGAGATGGTTCTCAGGTCCTGGTCGATGTTGTAGAGCAGGCCCCTCTGGTGGGCGAAGCCCGGCTGCTTGGACACGTACGGCACGAACGGGTCCAGGACCATGATCAGCTTGGCGCCCCGGCGAATCGCCTCGATGAAGTTCGAGGTGCGGGTCACCGCTCCGTCGGAGTAGAAGCGACCGTCGATGTGGACCGAGGTGAAGACCGGGTTGATGCTCAGCGACGCCTGGACCGCCTTGCTGATCGGGATGTCCTCGTGCCCGTCGGAGCCGAAGACCACGTGGCTCCGGGCATCCTGATCGGACGCTCCGATGTAGAGCTTCCGCGGAAGCATGGTGAAGTCGTTGGTCACGCCGGGCCGCGACAGGATCTGACGCAGCATCGCCTCGTAGGCCGACGACTGGAACGGGGGGCCCATCAGGTCGGTGTAATGGAACGTCATGGAGTCGAGGCTCGATTGCGTCGGATTGACCACCAGCTTCCGGAGGGAGCGGAACATGGTGCGCCAGCCCAGGAGGATCCTCCGCCAGAATCCCGTGTAGTTCAGGTTTCCGAGCCTGAGCAGACTCAGGTTCATCGATCCGAGCCGCCCGCCCGGTTCGCCGGCCACGGCGGCCATGCACTCGTCCACGGAGTACCCCACGGCGAGCAGCGCCGCCACGACGGCGCTGGCGCTGATGCCGAAATACATGAGACCAGGACCGTGATCCGGTGGAACCCGTACCTCAGGTCCAGGTCCTCGATCCTGTCGAGGGAGTGCAGCAGAGACCTGGCCTCGACGAAGAACCGCTCCTGGGCCACCAGCTGCCCCGGGGAGCACCGGAGGTCGAGCATCAGCAGGTTGAAGAAGGACTCCCTGAGCAGCCGCTTCACGTCATCGGTGCTGTGAGCGGTGGTGATGCAGACTCGACCCTTGCTGAAAAGCATCTGCGCATGGAAGCAGGTGCCGTGCCCCTTGCACTGGGGGGCGTCCCGGAGATTCCTCAGAATGGCCCGGCAGCGTTCCTGGGTCGGGGCATAGACCAGGATCCGCGTCTGCTGGCCGACGCAGGCGTTCGTGTCCTTTCTCCCCCGGCAGCAGCTCGGACGCCTGAGTGAGGAGCGCTCGCTCCCGTTGTCACCACTGTCGTTCGCCACCTGGGGGCTCACCCTCTCTCGGGATCGCAATCGCGATCCGCATGTCATGATCCGGGCCTGATCGGCACCGTTCTGTCCGCCTGGCGCGGCTGGCCCGGGACTCCCCCGGGCGCGACTCCGACCGGATCCGGTCCTCTGTCCCCTGTCTCGACCCACCCCCACGCCCGGTCACGGGCCGAGCTCCGAGAGAAGGGCAGAGGATGCTGGGTCGGATCTTGCGACTCCCTCCGGGTTGACCCGGGCATCACCATCTGATAATGAGGAACCCGGAGTCGGAACGGAGTTCGATACGGAAGGAGTGGGTTCGTGAGCACGAATCGGCACGTCTATGTCGTTGCGGCGGGGCGCCTTCCCCTCATGCCCTGTTCGAGGCCACCAGCTCCCCAACTCGGGTTCGGCCCCCAGAAGGGAGCCTACCATGATCTTACACCATTGGAGCTGGCGACGCACTGCGTCAGAGGCGTGGTCGGTCGCCTGGCCGGTTTCGACCCGAAGTTCGTGAAGGGGATCCTGTGGGCCTCCGCCAACCCGGTGGGGCCGCAGAACTTCACGGGGCGCACCATCGCCAACGTCCTGGGATGGCAGGGCGCCTTCGGGAGCATGACCAACCACCTGTGCGCCTCCAGCTTGCGGGTCCAGATCGACGCGGCCAACTTCCTGTGCTCCCCGTTCTTCGCCAGCGACGGCGAGCCACAGGTGTTCGTCGCCGGCGGCGTCGAGAAGATGAGCGAGGTCCGCCTGGCCAACATCTTCGTGCGCGACTACACCCGGGATGCGCACCAGACCCTGGGGCCAGCCGCCATGGCCATGGGGCTCACCGCCGAGGCCACGGCGCGGCGGTTCGGCATCACCCGGGAGGACGTGGACGCCTGGTCGCTCCTGGAGAACCAGCGGGCCCGCAAGGCGATCCAGGAAGGGTGGTTCAAGCCGGAGATCGTACCGATCGAAGCCGGCGGATCCACGATCGACAACGACGCTCTGCCGACGGAGCTGACCCCGGCCGTGCTCGCCCAGGGCAAGCTCTACTTCGACGCGAAGAACGGGATCATCACCCAGTACGGGTCGAGCCAGATGACCGACGGGGCCGCGGCGCTGGTGTACTGCAACGAGGCGGCGCTCAAGGAGCTGGGGGGCAAGCCGCTGGCCGAGTTCATCGGCGGGGCGATCGGCACGGCGCCGGCGGAGTTCATGGGAGAGGGGCTCATCGACGCCTACGAGAAGTACATGGCCCGGACCGGCCTCACCCAGGAGCTGCTCGCCGAGCGCTACCAGGTGCAAGAGCACAACACGGGGGACCATGGGTGCGCAGATCGCCGGGTACCTGGCCGATCTGGGGTTCGAGGTCGACATGTTCGACCTGCCGGGCGTGGCCCGGCGATCCTGGGAGCAGATGGTCAAGCAGGGCTGGTGTACCCTGACGGGGCGGTTCCGGATCACTCCACGGGCCACCGGCGAGGACGACGAGGTGCTCTCGAGCGCCTCCCTGATCGTCGAGGCCGTGTTCGAGGACGCCAAGGTCAAGAGAGAGGTGTGCGACCGGATCGAGCGGCACGCGTCGGCGACGTGCCTCATCGCCACCAACACCTCGGGCATCTCGATCGACGAGATGGCCCGGGGGAGAGCACCGGAGTTCCGGAGACGGTTCTTCGGCCTCCACTTCTTCAATCCGCTGAAGCATCTGGCGTTCGCGGAGCTGACGCCGGGACGGGACACGGACCCGGACCTGATCACGGCGTTCGCGGAGTTCGCCGAGAAGACCCTGGGCAAGGGCGTGGTGATCGCGCGGGACACGCCCAACTTCATCGGAAACCGGATCGGCGGGTGGGCGCTGTTCGCGCCGTTCCGGTTCGCTCCGCCGGAGCTCAACGCCGTGGACATCGACCAGACTTTCAAGGCGGTCTGGGGCTGGGAACCGCTGAAGACCTGGGACATCGTGGGCCTGCTGCTGGCCAAGCCGGTGGCCGCCAACGTCTACGACCGGGCCGTGGACGATCCGGAGCGAGAGGTGTTCAGCCCCGAGGTCCCGTCGATCGAGACGCTCGTGGCACGGGGTCTCACCGGGCGCGGAAGCAAGAAGAAGAGCGGCTTCTTCGGCCTCGGTGACCGGCGACAGAAGCTGATGTTCGACTTCTCCACCGGCGAGTACGTGCCCGCCACCGGCCACGACCTTCCGTCGCTGAAGGCAGCTGCCAGGGCGAAGTTCCCCGAGAACCTCAGGATCCTCCTCGAGGGCGAGGACGGGGCCGCCCGGTTCGCCAGGCACTGCTTCTTCGGCCTCGTGGCGTACAGCGCGTCCCTCGTCGGCAAGATCTGCGACGAGATCACCGATGTGGACAAGGCCATGCGGTGGGGGTTCAACTGGCCCCGGGGGCCGTTCGAGGTGGCCCAGGCCTACGGTCTGGACAAGGTGCTCCAGGGGATCGAGGCCAGCGGCTACGGGAAGCTCGTGCCCCCATGGCTTGCGGAGCTCGCAACCCGGTCGGAAGGCCAGCTCTACAGCAAGGACGGCTCATCGTTCCACTCCCGGAAGTCCTCCCGGCTGGAGCCGGTGCCGCTGGTGGACGGAGGGATCTACCCGGACAGGCTGTTGAACGAGGCCGGCAAGACGCTGTTCAAGAACGACGACGCCGCAGTGGTGGACATCTCCACGGCCGGCGCCCCGGTCTGCCTGGTGGTGTTCACTTCCCGGGGGAACAGCGCCGGGCCGGGCACGATCGTGGCGCTCCACAAGGCCATGGACTGGGCCGAGGGGCAGCAGGGCGCGGTCGTCATCGGCAACACCGGCCGGGCCTTCTGCGCCGGCGCCAATCTGCACTGGCTCCTCGAGATGTCGGAGAGCGGCCGGGCAGACGCGCTCGAGCAGATCGTCAAGGACGGTCAGGAGGTCACCCAGCGGCTGACCTACTGCGACGCGGTCACCATCGCGGCGCCTCACGGCTACACCCTGGGCGGCGGGTCGGAGATCGCCCTGGGAGCCAAGGTCCGGGTGGTCAACGCCACGGTGACCTGGGGGCAGCCCGAGATCAACCCGGGGGTGATCCCGGCCTGGGGCGGGTGCATGCGTCTGCTCCGGCGAGCGCTGAAAGGCCACCTGACCTACTACCACTGGGGCGAGTTCTGGACGCGGGAGGTGGCCGGGGACTGCATCGATCCGGTCTGGCGCCTCATCGCCTGGGCGGAGATGTCCCGGGATGCCTACGACGCCCGCGAGATGGGGTTCCTCGATCCGGAAGACGTGATCGTTCCGGCCCAGGGGCTGGGCCAGCCGTTCGTGCTGGCCCGGGCCCGGCAGCTGGCCGCGGCCATGGTCGTCGGCGGCTGGCGGAGACCGTCGCCGTTCCTGTTCAACCTGCCTGGCAAGGCGCTGCTGTGCCGGTTCCAGGCGATCTGCGACCAGGGCGCCCTGGGGGGGCTGTTTCCTCAGCACAACGCCCGGATCGCCACGGCCAGCGCCAACGTCCTCTGCGGAGGGGACACGAGGCTGGGCGAGCCGGTCACCGAGTCGAAGCTCCTCGAGCTCGAGCGAGAGGGATTCATGCAGCTCGTCATGACGAAGGAGACCCAGGCCGCGATCCGGCGCGTGCTGAAGATGTAGCCCGACGGTACCGGCGCGTTCGAGCCGTGGCGATCCGGGGGTCGAGCGCGAGCGTCGCCGGTCGCGGTGCTCCCGCTGACCCGGGTCAGCGGGGGCACGTGAGCCGGATCGTCATGGCGGAGAGGTCTCCGGAGCCCTTCGCGGGGCCGTCGGACGAGCGGAACAGCTCCAGCGAGAACGGGGCCCCCTCGATCGTCTCCACCCGCAGGCCGCCGGCCACCTGCTCGGGCTCCAGGTCGAACGCCAGCGAGGCCAGAGCCAGGATCCCTCCAGGCCAGATCTCCAGCGGTCTGGCCCGGAGCCCACGCCACTTCGACCAGTCCCACCGCACCACCCGGTTGGCCTCCAGTCGACGCGCCCGGGCCAGCAGCGCCGACCAGAGCTCCGCCACATCGTCGATCCGGGTGCTGTCCAGGGAGACGCCGATCGACCCGGTGGTGAGCCGGTTGACCTCGGCCCTGGCCGGAGAGTCCTTGCCCATCCAGCGGAGGCTGGACTCGCCGGTCTTGAGCGACGGCGGGATCCGGCACAGGCTCTTGAGGAGCGGCTCCAGGTTCTCGGCCAGATCGGGCGCCGGCCAGCCCCGGGGCCAGCTCGGCTCCCGGGAGCTCTCGTTCACGCAGAACCACGGGATGGTGACCCGGACCTCGATCGGCGCCGGGGCGTGCACCTGGGCCGGCGGCCTGGGAAGCCCCCCCTGGGGCCGGGCCTCCGCCACCGCCGGGCGCGCGATCTCGATGCGCAACCGCGGCCCTCCCTGGAGGAAGACCTTGGCCGACCGTCTGACCTCCGTCGCGGACTGACCCCAGAGAGCGCCGACGATCGTGAGCAGACGCTGCAGCGAGAGGGTCAGCAGCGCCGGAGGGACGGCGAACCAGATCGACTGCGTGGCGGCCCTGGCGGCCTGGACGAGCTCCTCCGGGGATCGCGGAGCCGACGGACTGTCGAGGCCCAGGGCGGCCAGAGCCTCCGCCGGCGGCGGTTCCGGCGAGGCGACGAACGGGTCCTGGAGCGCCCGGAGCCAGCCGGGCGGCGTGGGGTAGATCAGCGGCTCCTGGGGCAGAGCATCCTCGGGCTCGTCCCAGGCCTGGTGTTCGTTGAACACCTGGAGCTGGGCCTGGGTCGTGGCGATGGCGAACCGGATGCGGGACAGGTCGAAGCCGGAATCGGCTTCCAGGGGGAGCTTCTGATCCTGGGTCAGCTCGGAGATCACGAAGCAGACGTTCTGCTCCGGGTCCCTGAGCGGCAAGAGCCTCAGGTGCTTGCTCTTCCAGGTGTACAGCTCCCTCAGCAGCGTCCAGCCCGGGGGGAGCGACTCCAGGTCGAGGAACTCCAGCTGGAACTGCTCGGCGATCGCCCTGGAGAGCTGCTCGGCGGTCAGCCACCCCAGGCCGAGGAGGATCTCGCCGACCCGCTTGACCCCGCTCTCTTTCTGAAGCCCCAGCGCGTAGTCGATCTCCTCCTTCTTCACCCACCCCCGCCGGACGAGAATCTCACCGATTCGCTGCGGACCCTTTCTCAGCGGGCTCTCTCGCAACATGGCCAACCTCTCTGTTCGGATGCCGGACCTCCGCGATCACCAGGACGACCGCGCTTGCCAGCCCGGGCCGGTGCGCTCTGGCTCGTTCGCCTGTCATTCTATCAGGGATCGGGCGCCGTTTGCGCTTCCCCGTCGGAGGACCACGGGAGGGCGCGGCCGGTGGCGTCGCGGGAGCATCGAGAGCGGGGTCTCCGGGACCGATCAATGCTCCTTCCAGGCCAGGAGGCAGAGGAGGAGCCCGGCGGCGGAGCAGCCGATCCAGAAGATGAACGCCCCTCCCCAGCCGAACGCGTCCACCACGGCGCCGGTGCCCACGCCCGAGGCGGTGGCGCCCACGTAGGCCAGGATGCCCACCAGCCCGGCCGCGGCCGAGGCGATGCGCGCCGAGCCCCCGGCATCCACGGCGGCCACGGCGCCGAGGAGCGACTGCGGCACCTCGACGAAGAAGCCGACCGCCGCCATCAGCGCCAGATCGAGCCACGGGTGGTTCGGGCCGATCGCCCAGAAGCCCCACAGCGAGACAGCCAGCACGGCGAAGGCGATGACGTTCACCATCCGGTACCGGGTCCGGAACACCCGGTCGGCCACGTACCCGGCCAGCAGCACCCCGATGACCCCGAAGAACGGCATGATCGCCGACCTGAACGCCGCCGAGCCCGCTTCGTAGCCACGGGCCTCCTTGAGGAACTTCGGCGCCCAGTCCAGCGCCCCGTATCGGACCACGTAGGCGAACATGTCGGCCAGACCGATCACCCAGACGTTGCGGTTGAGCAGCACCTTCTTCACGAAGGTCGACATGTAGTCCGAGTCTTCGGAGGCCTCGTCCTCGGGGAACGCCTCCACCGGGGGAAGCCCGCGTGACGCGGGCGTGTCGACCATGGTGAGCCAGAGGACGATTCCCAGGAGGATGCACAGGATGCCCGGGACGTGGAAGCACCAGCGCCACCCGCCCCAGCCGAGCAGACACCCGGTCAGGCCCATGATCGCCGCGGTTCCGGCCTGATGGGAGCACGTCCAGAACGCCCACCGGGTAGCCTTGCCCTCCGGCGGAAACCAGAGGGTCATCCCCCGGGCGATCGGCGGAAAGCCCATCGACTGGAACCACCCGTTGGCCCCCCAGGTCAGGGCCAGCACCCACAGCGCCGTGGCCGAGCCGAAGACCAGGTTCAACAGACCCGAGACGATCAGCGCCGTGCAGAGGAACCCCTTGATGTTGGCGCGGTCGGCCAGCAGGCCGTTGGCGAACTTGCCGATGCCGTACGTGACGTAGAGCGACGACCCGATCAGGCCCAGGTCCGTGTTGGAGTAGTGCAGCTCGTCGGCCATGACCGGAAGGGCCGCCGAGATGTTCTTGCGGCAGAAGTAGAGCACGGCGTAGCCGGAGAACATCGCGATGAACATGCGATGGCGCCACCGTTCGTACTCCCGGCTCACCTCGGCGGCATCCTCGATCGGTTCGGCCGGCGGTTCCGGGCGGTAGAAGTCTCGCACCGTGGAGACGAGGCTCATGGATCTTGCGCTCCTTCCGGGCCGGCTGCAGTCTACAGGTTTTGGGCGCCGGGAGCAGCATCGCCGTCTTGCGGTCCCCGAACTTCCTCGACCCGGCGCCTCGCCGGGTCCGAGTCGCGCCCCCGAGCGCGACCTCAATCCGGATCCCCTCCTCTTTCTTCTCCCTCCCGAGCGCGACCTCAATCCGGATCCCCTCCTCTTTCTTCTCCCTCCCGACCGCGACCTCCAACCAGATCCCCTCCTCCTTCTCGTTCCCGACCGCGACCTCTAACCAGATCCCCTCCTCCTTCTCGTTCCCGAGCGCGACCTCCACCCTGATCCCCTCCTCCTTCTCCCTCCCGACCGCGACTTCAAATGCCCCCCCTCCACTTCCTTGCCGACTCTGCAGCCAGGCCGAGGCCTGATCACAGGCCCAACTCCGCGAAACAGGCGGGGGATCCTGCAGCGCCCGCCCGGTTGCGCCTGCACCCGCGTCGGGGTACTGTTGACCGCCAGGGGCGTCCACCGCCCCCGAGGGCTCTCCATCCCGTGGAAGACTGGATCTGCGAACAGTGCAACGAGCCGGTGGCGCCGCTCCCTGCCATGCCGGAGATGGGTCGTTGCCCCGGGTGCGGCGACCTGCTCGTTCACCCCCGGGCCGCTCGGGTGGCGCTGACCGGTCATTCGGCCCGGTCGCCGGCGCTGGAGCTGGTGATCGCCCTGTCGCCGCAGTTCTGCCAGCGCTACCGTCTCGTCCGGGCGATCGGAGCCGGTGGGCTGGCCACGGTCTTCTCGGCCCGTCAGATGGACACCAGACGGACCGTGGCCATCAAGTTCCTTCGCCCGTCGGCGGAGCCGGTGGACCGGCGACGGTTCAGGCGAGAGGCGCTTCTTCTCGCCCGGATCCGCCACCGGGCCGTGGTGCAGATCTTCGACGTGGGGGAGGAGGACCGGTGCCTCTACCTCGTCGAGGAGATGATCACCGGCGGCACTCTCGGAGGGCTGCTCAGGGTCCCGGGCGCGCTGTCGCCGGCCCGGGCCGTGGCCCTGGCCGTGCCGATCCTGGAGGCGTTGCAGGTCTGTCACGACGCCGGGGTCGTCCACCGCGACCTCAAGCCTGCCAACGTGCTCATCGACGAGCACGGCGAGCCT
>JACQZM010000358.1 GCA_016213885.1 Candidatus Rifleibacteriota bacterium
CCCCTGGCCCGGACCAGCATTCCAACGAGCTCCGCTCCGGCGATGGCTCGAAATCGGTGGGTCTCCTCGAGGAAGTCGTCGTAGTTCTCCGGCGCCTCGAATCTGCTGGCGAACTCGAAGGTGACCGTCGGGTCGCTGAGAAACACCTTCACGGTGAACCGTATCACGGAGAACACCGCGTAGCCGCAGGCCAGAAGGCCCAGACTCCCCACGATCACGATGAGGACGACCCAGCCCATCGATACCTCGCTCGCGACTAGTGCCTGGATACCCTCACAGAGCCCTTATCACCAGGGAAGTGTTCTGCCCACCGAACCCGAACGAGTTCGTCAGAGCCGCCCTGACCCGCGCCTCCCTGGGAGTGTTGGGCACGTAGTCCAGATCGCAGGCCGGATCCGACTCCTGATAGTTGATCGTTGGAGGCAGGGTGCCGTGCCGGATGGCGAGGGCGCAGAACACCGTCTCCAGCGCCCCCGCCGCGGCGATGAGATGGCCGGTCACCGACTTGGTCGAGCTGACCGGGACCTTGTAGGCGCGCTCCCCGAAGACCTTCTTGATCGCCAGAGTCTCGGTCTCGTCGTTGTCCGCCGTGGAGGTCCCGTGCGCGTTGATGTAGTCGATCAGGTCGAGATCGATCCCGGCGTCGTCGAGGCTGCGCCGCATGGCCAGGGCTTGACCGGTGCCATCGGGATGAGGGTCCGTGACCCGGAAAGCATCGCAGGTGCACCCGTAGCCCGCCAGCTCGGCGAAGATCTCGGCACCCCTCTGGCGGGCGAACTCCAGCTCCTCCAGGATGAGGACCGCCGCCCCCTCCGACAGGACGAAGCCGTTTCGCGTCTTGTCGAAGGGCCTGCTGGCCTGCTGCGGCCGATCGTTGTCGGTGGACAGGGCGTTCAGCAGGCAGAACCCCATGATGCTCTGCGGGGTGATCATGGAGTGACTGCCCCCGGCGATCATGACGTCGGCCTCGCCGCAACGGATGATCCGCAGCGCCTCGCCCACCGCCTGAGCGCCGGCGGCGCACGCGGTCAGGCACGTGGAGACCGGCCCCCTGGCGTTGAAGAGCTCCGCCAGATGGACCATGATCCGGCCCGGCTCCACCTCGATCTCGCCGGAACCGTCGTAGCGCTTCAGCGCCTCGGCGACGAATCGCTCCAGGTCCACGCTCCCGTCGGCCCTGATGCACCGGGGAAAGAACGCCCCGAGGAACTCCAGATCGCCCAGGCTCTCTCCCTTGCCAGCGCCGATGTAGACACCCAGGCGCTCCGGGTCGATCCGGGCGCGAGCCAGGCCCGCGTGGTCCCAGGCCTCGCACGCCGCGTGGATGGAGAGCTTGCTCGTCTGCGAGAGGTTCGATGGAAGCCGGTATGAAGAGCCCCGGGCCTTCCAGAAGTCCCAGAACCGGAACTGCTTGACCTCCCCGGCAATCCGCGTCGGGAAGGTGCTGGCGTCGAAGTAGGTTATCGGCCCCAGCCCCGATCGGCACCCGACGACTGCGTCCCAGGTCTCCCTGACCGAGTTGCCGACCGGCGAGATGATGCCGAAACCGGTGATCGCGACTCTACGCATGGCAGCTTGCACCTGGCGCTCCCCGGGCCACCTAGCCCACGTACCGCCGCACGACCAGCGAGCCGTTCTGCCCGCCGAACCCGAAGGAGTTGACCAGCCCCACGTTGATGCGACAGTGCCGCGCCTCGTTGGGAACGTAGTCGAGGTCGCAGGTCGGATCGGGGTACTCGTGGTTCAACGTGGGCGGCAAGAAGTTCCGATCGATGGCGACCGCCAGACTGGCGATGCTGGCTGCCCCGCAGGCGGCGCCCAGGTGACCGATGGCGGACTTGATGGAGCTCACCGGGACCTTGTAGACCCGCTCGCCGAACACCTTCTTCAGAGCCACGGTCTCCATGCGGTCGTTCTGGGTCGTGGACGTGCCGTGGGCCGCCACGTAGTCGATCTGATCGACGGTCAAGCGGGAGTCCCGGATCGCCGCCCGCATGGCCTGCACCGACCCACGGCCCTCCTCGTGAGGGTCGGTGACCCTGAAACAGTCCGCCGCGGACCCGTAGCCGACGACCTCGGCGTAGATCTTGGCGCCCCGCGCCCTGGCGCTCTCCAGGCTCTCGAGGACGAACACGGCCGATCCCTCGCCCACGACGAATCCGTCTCGCTGGGCGTCGAACGGCCGGCTGGCGTGTTTCGGGTCTTCGTTGCGGGTGGAGACCGCTCCGAGGAGAGAGTAGCTCAGCATGCCCAGCGGATCGATCCGGGAGTCGGACGCCCCGCAGAGGATCGCCCTGGCATCTCCCCTGGCGATGGCCCTGTACGATTCTCCCACAGCCTGGATTCCCGCCGCGCACGCCGTGGTGATCGTGTTGTTGATGCCCTGGCAATTGTGGGCGATCGAGATGTGGCACGAGACCATGTTCGGCAGGTGTCGCAGCAGGGAGAGCGGGAAGATGTGGTTCTTGCCGTCCGTTCCGAATCGCTTGAGACTGAACTGGCCGTGCTCGTCGAGGGAGTGCTGGATCGCCTCCGCGAGCTCGAACACGTTCGAGTTGACGATGCTGGCGCCCATGATGACGCCCATGGTCGTCGGGTCGACGGACGCCAGGTCCAGGCCCGAGTCCTGGACCGCGAGCTTGGCCGCGCCGATGGCGAACTGGATGTTCTTGCCCATGAGCTTCAGCGACTTCTTCTTCTCCACGTAGAGGAGCGGGTTGAAGTCTCGAACCTCCGCGGCTATCCGCGTGGGGAAGGCCGAGGCGTCGAACGACTTGATGTGGTCGACGCCGGAAGCACCCTCTTCCAGGCCCTTGGCGAAGGCGTTCACACCGATGCCGATCGGGCTGATGACACCGATGCCGGTGATGACCGCTCTCTGGGGTTCCATCAGAAAGGCGTCCTCGCTTTCAGGTCGTCGGTCTTGGCTGCGCTGGCGGTCTGGGCCGGCACGCCGCAGGGATGCGTTCCGAGGACGCTCTCGTCCGGCAGCCCCAGGAGCTCGTACACTCCCAGAGCCCGGAAGAGGTCGGCCCTCTTGGCGTGAAACTTGGGCGTGTTGAAGTGGCGCCCCTCTTCGCCGGCCAGCTCGAGGACCGCGTACAGGGAGCTCATGCGGGCCACGATCTGCCCGTCCACCTCGACCTCCGAATCGACGGCGCAGGTCGGCCCTCTCAGCTCCGCCAGCCGGGCGGTGATGATCAGTCGATCGCCGGTGGTGAGCGGCCGGTAGTACTCCGCCCGGTCCACCTTGGCGAGCAGCGCCTTGCCCTTGAACTCGTAGCTGGCCGACACCAGTATCCCGGCCACCTGGGCCTGCGCCTCGATGAGCAGGCTGATGGGCAGACACGGAACCGGGGTCAGCTGGAACTCCAGGAAGTCCTCGCCGTGGGTGATCGTCTTGACCGCCCGGCCGTACCGGCCCTTCTCGAGCTCCAGGTATCTATCGATCAGAACGTATTTCATCTGCCCACCGGAGGCACCTTCAGCAAACGCTCAATCCCCCGTCCACCGTGATCACCTGGCCGGTGAGGTAGGCCGCTTCCGGAGAGGCCAGGAACGCCACCAGACCGGCCACATCCTCTGGCTGACCGTACCGTCGAGCCGGGATGCGCTCCAGGAGCGAATCGTTGGTGACGGCCCGGACCGCGTCGGTCATCTCCGTCACGATCATGCCGGGGGCCACGGCGTTGACGGTCACGCCCTTCGGGGCCAGCTCGATGGCGATCGCCCGGGTGAAACCGTCGATCGCCGCCTTGGAGGCCGCGTAGTTCGACTTGCCCCGGCCGCCCCAGTGGCCCGAGACCGACGACATGTTGATGATGCGCCCCCACCGCTTCATCATCATCCCCTTGGCGAACAGCCGGGTGACGAGGAAGACGCCGCCGAGGTTGGTGTCCATCACGTGCCGGAACTTCTCTTCGGGAAGGCTCAGAAACAGGCCGTCGGCGTTCACCCCGGCGTTGTTGACCAGGATGTCCACGTCGCCCAGGTCGGCCTGGACACGGTCGGCCAGCCCGGATATCTGCTCGGCGCTGCCCGTGTCCAGCGAGTAGAAGAAGCCGGAGCTCCCCTCCTGCCTGATCGCGGCCAGGGTCTCCTCGGCGGCGGCGACCCTGCTCTTGTACGTGAAGGCGACCCGGGCTCCATCCCGCGCCAGGGCCACGCAGACGGCCCGGCCGATGCCCCTGGAGCCGCCTGTGACCAGGGCGCCCTTCCCTTCCAGCCGCTTCATCCCGCACCTCCCGGCGACTCCGCGGCGGGCTCGCCCGGGGGCGCCGACGGCCTGGAGTGGGCGGCGGGAACGCGGCTCAACCTGGCGAAGGTGTCCCGCTGCAGCCTCACGAGCTGCTCGGCCGACTGCTCCGAGAGGCCGCTGGCCGCCGACCAGGAGTCTTCGTAGCGGACCAGCTCGAACTGGCACAGCGCCACCCTGGCGCCGGTGACCTCACCGGTGCCCTTGAACCTGTAGAGCTCTCCGGTCTGCCCGACCAGCGTGGCCGTGACGAGGAGCTGGTCGCCGGGGCGCACGTACTTCGAGTAGCGGGAGTTGCTCACCGAAGCCGGCTGGAAGTCGGCGCGAGGGAATCCCAGCGACGATCGCAGGAGCCACTGGGCCGCCTGGATGATCGCCTCGAGCTGCAGCGCCCCTGGCATGAGCGCGTAGCCGGGAAAGTGGTCCCGGAGGTAGTTCTCCCGGAACGAGAGGTTCTTCACGGCCTTGATCTCGCGAAAAGGCTCGACGCTGAGAATCCGGTCGACCAAGCTGACTAGCATATGTCGATTGGGCCTCGGTCCGCGACAGCGGAGCCCGCAGCGGGGGTAGGCCAACCCGAAGGTTGGGGAAGGCGATCGGCTAATGCTATCAACGCTCCTTCCAGAGTTCAAGCCCCTTCTTGGGCTCGTCACCGCCGGGACAGGGCCACGGGGGGGAACTCCGGGCCTCGTGCGGGCGTGCATGTGACGCGGGGTTCCAGGATCCCCGCCTGTTTCGCGGAGTCGGGCCTGTGATCAGGCCTCGGCCTGGCTGCGGAGTCACCGAGGACGTGGAGAGGATCACTTGAAGTCGCGCTGGCGAGCCGGTGGTCGGGGATGTTACCATCGGTCAGGCCGCCTGCGACCCCGGCGCCGGGCCCGGCAGGCGGCCTGCGTCCCTCGCCCGGAGGCCGGTGACCACCGGATCAGGTGAAGCCCGTGAGAATCGACTGCCCGCTCGTCGCGGGATTCCTCCTCTTGATCGGCTGGGGGCTCTGCTCCGGGGGGGGCACGGTGCGCAGCGACAGCTCCCCTGGCTTCGACGCCCCCCGGCCACCCCGCTTCCCCCCGGCCCTCGAAGCGGCCAGGGTCGCCGCCAGCGGCCTTCCACCCGGAGGCGCCTTCGTACGGTGGGACAGGTACGTCGTGGCCTGGGTCCACGCGACCCCGGTGACCGACAAGGAGACCCTCCACGCCAGGGATCAGGCCGCCCGGAAGCTCGAGATGCCCCCGGGGAGCGAGCCCAGGTCGCTGTCGTTGGGGCGCCTCGTGGGCGATCCGGTGGCCACGCTGGGCAGCGGCTTCTTCCAGGACACGCCCCTGGAAGCGGCGCTCAAGGACCGGCGAGTGAACGTGCTCTTCTTCGCCGACCTGGCCGGCCTGGCCCGGGCCACCCACGTGTTGACCCGGCGGGCAGGCCTCGACTTCGACCTCTCCCCGGAGCTGGGCCTGATCCGGCTCACCAGGGACCACGAACACCGGGAGTGGCTCATCGACCTTCTGGCCCGCATGGCGTGGAAGGGCGAGGGCTGCGTGTCGGCCTGGCAGGGGATGCTGTCCGAAGCCAGACAGGCGCTGGTCGGCTACGCGGACCTCCAGCGGGTCCTCGAGAAGGCGCTGGGCGCCAAGGTCATCGTGGACGGGCCCGAGTTCCGGCACATCTTCCTTCCCCCCGCCGGCGTGTGGCGGTACCAGGAGATGGTCGCCTTCGGCGTCGTCCAGGAGGCGCGGATCCGCACGCTCCTGGTCGAGCGTAGCGGTCCGGTGCCCGGGCGGATGGTGGAGCTGGCGCTGCCGTCGGGCTGGCAACCTCCCGGCGCCCCCGGGTTCGATCAGTTGCTGGTCCGTCCCCAGGACGGCTTCGCCTCGTGCTACGTGCTGGTCCACGATCGAGGGATCGAGTGGGTGACGGCACGACTGGCCCAGAACAGCGGGTGGGACCTCGAGACGATCGCGAACCGGGTCCAGCGAGACGCGGCCGGGCTGGAGCTGACCGGGGCCACCCTGGTGCCCACGGGGCTGACCGGCAAGGCGCTGGTCCTGGCGGGTCGATTCTCCGCGTCCCTGGCGCTCTATCCCGCCGCGCTCAGGCGGCTCGTCGATCTCCCGTTCGGCGGCAGCCTCCGGGTGCGCGCCGTGGCGCCGTCGCCCCACTCGCTGGTGCTGACCCGGCCGGAAGTGCCTCAGGAGGAGCTGCCGAGGTTGACCGCGACCGCGCTGGCGCTCGAGGCTTCCGTGGTGAAGGAGCCGACCGCGCCCATGCGTCTCCGGCTGTGGGTCGATCTGCCGGCCGACGGTTCTGGCAAGCTGCAGTTCATCACGGTGCCCCCGGCCGTGAAGGCGCAGGTCGAGGGCCAGGCGGCGACGCAGCCGCCGAAGAAGTAGCCGCGTCCTGGCCTACAGACGGGGATTCGGGCCGTCTGCCGGTGGCCGCGTGACGGCTCGGTCGTCCGCCACTTCCATCGGGAGGGCGTTGGAGTGAGCCAACCCCTGCCCGGCCACGAGCTGCTGGTACTCCGTCAGCGATGCGGGACGGGCCGCCAGCGGGTTCTCGAACCAGCCACAGCGCATCACCAGCGGCAGGTGAGCCGCGGCAGGCCCCTGGACCGACTTCCAGCTCTCGGACCTCTCGCCCTCGCCGGCCGGCTGCATGGCCGGCAGGTCGGCCAGGAACGTCCCGCCGACGATGCCGCCGGCCGGAACGGCCACCAGAGACGGGATCGGGACGATCCCCTGCAGCTGCTTCCAGGCCCGGGCCGGCACGTCCTCGATCTGGGACGACCAGACGACCCGGTTCGCGTCGACCTCACCCCACCCCTCCTCGGGATTGGCCAGGTAGAACTGCTTCTTGCCCGGGTTCCAGGCCCACCAGGCGATCCGGTCGATGCCGGTCAGCGACGGCAGCCGACAGGCGATCAGCACCGGTCCGCCATCGCCCGTCTCCGGGGGCGCCGGAGCGTAGACGCGGCTCGGGATGAGAGTGAAACCGACCAGGAAGATCGACGTCGCGAACACGAGAGCAGGTACGGATACTGACCGCATGGCGTCAACCTCAACGATCCACGGTTCCAGGTAGGGAGACACTGCCGTCGTGGCAGGGATACCCCGATTCTCCTATCGGCCATGCGGCCGCGTCTCGTGAGCGAATTCGTACATGTTCAGCACTCGAACGTCAGTATCTGTACGGGACGGTCCGCTCGACCACGAGTCGTGCCCGGCGCTGTCAGAATCCGATGTCGTCCAGCGTTCCGATGCTGTACCCTCGGGATCAGGATGTCGCGCTACCAGATCCTCGGCCAGATCGGCCAGGGCGGGATGGGGGTCGTCCACCGCGCTCTCGACACGGAGCTCGACCGTGTCGTGGCGCTGAAGCTGCTCTCCGGGAGGTTCGCCGAGGAGGAGGGGGCACAGGAGCGGTTTCAGCGCGAGATCAGGGTGCTGGCCGGTCTCTCTCACCCGAACATCGTCCGGGTCTTCGACTGCGGCGAGTTCGACGGCTGTCCCTTCTACTCGATGGAGATCGTCGAGGGCGGAGACCTCGAGACCCGGATCCGGAACGGCGGCGCGCTCCCTCTGGACGAGACGCTGCGCCTGTTGCAGCAGGCCGCGGAGGCGCTCGCCTACCTCCACCAGAGGGGGCTGGTCCACCGGGACGTGAAGCCAGCCAACATGATGCTCGACCGCACCGGGGTCCTCAAGCTCACGGACTTCGGCCTGGCTCGCACGGTGACCGGCACGCTGATCACGACGGAAGGGCAGATCATCGGCACCCCCCGGTACATGGCGCCGGAGGTGCTCAGGGGCCACGATGCCGCGGCACCGCAGGACGTGTACGCCCTGGCTCTGAGCGCGCACGAGATACTGTCGGGGCGGCCGTGCTTCCGGGGGGCCAAAGGGCCCGATCTGATGGCCCAGATCCTCCTCGAAC
>JACQZM010000359.1 GCA_016213885.1 Candidatus Rifleibacteriota bacterium
AGCAGCATTCATGGTGGAGGCGACTGATCGGCGCGTTATGGCCGCCACAGTACCCCACGGACTCTCCGGACCAGCGCCCGCCGTGGTGGCGGCGGGCGTTGTGGCGGGTCGGGATCTTCGTCCCGATGGGAGACCGGTGGACGCTGCAGCTCAGGCCCACGTTCTTCGCGCTTCTCGGATCCGTCGTGGTTCTCGGCGCCGTCGGGATGGTCGGCATGGCCGTCTACTCCGAGAGCCCGCGGTTCTGCCGGTCGTGCCACATCATGGAGCCGTACTACGCGGCCTGGGCCACTTCGAAACACAACCACGTGGCGTGCATCGAGTGCCACTACCCGCCGGCAGCGCCCAGGACGCTGCTCTGGAAGAAGTTCCAGGCCATGTCCCAGGTGGTGAAGTACGTCACCCTGACGTACTCGTCGAAGCCGTTCGCCGAGGTGGAGGACATCTCCTGCACCCGCAGCGGGTGTCACTCCCAGCGGTTGCTCCAGGGCAAGCTGATGACCAAGCAGGGCGTCAAGTTCGACCACCGGCCGCACCTGACGGAGGTCCGCAGGGGTCGCCAGCTCCGGTGCGTCTCGTGTCACGGCCAGGTGATGATCGGAAGCCACATCGAGGTCACCTACGATTCGTGCTTCCTCTGCCACTTCAAGGGAAGAGGCGAGGGCAAGGCGCTCTCCCCGATCGGCGGCTGCCTGGGCTGCCACAACCTGCCGACCAAGACGTTCCAGCTCGGGAACATGAAGTACAACCACAAGGAGTTCGTCTCCAAGCCTGGCGTGTCCTGCCTGGACTGCCATCTGGAGTCGATCAGCGGCAGCGGTGACGCCCCCAAGGACCGGTGCCTCATCTGCCACAACCAGCCGGAGAAGCTGGCCCGGTACGGCGACATCCCCTTCATCCACGAGAACCACGTCACCAAGCACTACATCGCGTGCTTCCACTGTCACCAGGAGATCTGGCACGGCGTGCACCGCAGCGCGGGAGAAAAGGTGCCGAGGCCGACGGACTCGCCGTCGCCGAGACCGACGATCCAGCCCCTCGCCCGGTCGAGCGTCCGGTCCAGCCCCCGGGTCGCGGAGGCCCCGGCCCTCGAATGCTCCAACTGCCACCAGCACAAGCACCTGGGGCAGCGCGAGATGTACACCGGCCAGGTCGGTTCGCTGGGCCTGCCCGACCTGCCGAGCCCGATGCACGAGGCCCACGTCGAGTGCATCGGCTGCCACTTCAAGGAGCAGGCCGACCGGGGCGACCGCGAGCACAGGGGCGAGACGTTCAGGGCGTCCACCGACGCGTGCACGAAATGCCACGGCCCGAAGTTCAAGGGGATCTGGGAGGAGACGAAGGCAGAGCTCGCCAAGGCGCTGTCCGAGACGGCGGCCAAGCTGGCCACGGTGAAGACCGCCCTCGGTCAGGCCGTGCTGCCCGAGGCGGCGAAGCGTGAGCTCACCGAGCGGGTGGGTCTGGCGGAGCGGCGACATCACTTCGTTCAGAACTCCACCGGCGAGCACAACATCTACCTGGCGTCCCAGGTGTTGCGGCTCGTCGACAGGAGCCTCACCGAAGCGGGCAAGGAGCTCAAGGCGTCGACGCCGAACCTGATGAAGCTGTCGCTGATCTCGGGGAAGTACTGCGCCACCATGTGCCACGTCAGGGTGGGCGTCCTGGTTCCGCCGGAGACCGTGAAGGCGTTCGGAAAGACCATGCCCCACAAGACCCACACGGAGCTCGCGACCTGCGTCACCTGCCACGACCTGGGGGCCCACAAGCGGGTCCCGCTCGTGAAAGACATCCAGGCTCGCTGCGCCGAGTGCCATCCCAAGTGATCGTCACGCTGTCATGCCGGTGGGGGGTGATACTCCGGCACCCCGGCGATCGGCGGGAGGTGGTACAATACGGGTGCTCCAGCGATCTGGAGCACCGCGACGCCCAAGGGGAGGATTGCGACTTCTGAGCCGGCCGGTGGTTCTCTCGCTGCTCATAGGCCTGACCGCGGCAGCGTTCATCGCCCGGCGAACGGCCTCGTTCCTCGTCTTGCGACCCGACCAGGCCCGGCTCACTCCCCGCTGCGCCGTGACCCTCGACGAGCCCGACGCGAGCTCTGCGACCGGGAGCGTCCGGGTACCGGCACGACCTGCCCTGAGAGTGCTCATCACGCCGGTCCTCGAGGGCCGACTCACGACGGCCAGGTATCGTCCTCTCGTGGAATACCTCGCCAGAAGAGTCGGCAGAGAGCCGGCTCTGCTCGAGCACAGGACGAGCTCCGAGGTGGTGGATCTGGTTCGCAACCGGAGGTGCGAGCTGGCGCTGGTGAGCCTCGGCTCGTTCCTCCAGGGAGAGCGACAGTTCGGTATGGAGATGCTCGCGGTGCCCCAGGTCGCCGGGGAGGTGACGTTCCAGTCGCTCGTCCTGGTGCCGGCGTCCAGCAGCGCTTCGTCTCTGTTGGAGCTGAAGGCAAGGCGGTTCGCCTGCGCGGACACGGCCTCCGTGACCGGCTGGATCCACCCGGCCCACTGGTTGAGACAGCAGGGTCTCGACATCGAGAAGTACTTCTCGGAGTACTCCCTGGTCGTTGGCCACGACGAAGCGATCACCTCGGTGGCCTCGCGATTCGTCGACGGCGCCGCCGCGAGCAGCCTGGTCTATGAGCGGCTCGTGGCGACCGACGAATCGCTGAGCCAGAGAGTCCGTGTCATCTCGAGGTCGGCGCCGCTACCCATCCCCCCGATGGTGACGCATCCCCGTCTCGATCCGGCATTGAAACTCCAGCTCTCGACGCTGCTCCTCGGAATGCAGCGAGATCCTGATGGCCGGTGGGCGCTGGCGTCGATGGGGGTGGATCGGTTCGTGGCTCCCGTGCCGTCACGCTACGAGACCGCCAGGGCACTGGTCGCCGGGAGCTCTCGATGAGCGTTCATCCAGCCAACGGCGCCCAGGCCGCTTACGGTCCGACCTTCTGGCTTCTCTCGCCCTCGATCTCTGTCAAGATCCTCGGGGTGGTCACCTTCTTCGCGTTGCTGACCGCCGGGCTCACGGTGCTGCAGTTTCGAGGAGCCATGAGAACCGAGCTGAACGAGATGCTCGAAGAGCGGACTCGTTCGCTCGGACACACGCTGGCCAGCTGGTTCAGGGCCGCCCTCATCAACGGCGACCGGGCGGCCGTGAAAGAGCACATCGGCCTGGCGTCGCGATTCGACCCCGATTTGAGATACGTGATCGTCTACGACGCCGATGGCGCGATCGTCGCCCACTCTTTCAAGCGAGCGGTCCCGGTGGATCTGGTGGTGAAAGCCCTGCCTCCCGAGACGGACGGGGATGTCCAGGTGCTGGCCACCCCCGAGGGCTCCGTGTTCGATGTCCAGTTCTCGGTGCTGGGTGGCCACCTTGGCAGGGTGCGGGTCGGCCTGACCGACCGCCTGGTCCGCACCGAGATCTCCACCTTGACGCGGGCCGTGCTGCTGGACGTGGGTTTCGCGACGGCCATGAGCGTCGCCCTCGTGCTCCTGCTGGGCCACCTGCTCGCCACTCCGATCTACGATCTGGTCGCGGCGGCGAACCGGGTCGGATCCGGCGATTTCAGCGCCAGGGCCAGGGTGTTCGCGTCCGACGAGATCGGGCAACTCGCGGAGGCGTTCAACCGGATGGCAGAGAGCCTCGGCAGATTCAGGGCGGACCAGCAGGAGCGAGAGCGAGAACGTGTCAGTCTCATCGACATGACCGTCCAGGCCCAGGAGGATGAACGGAAGTCCCTCGCCCTGGAGCTTCACGACCACATCGGCCAGTCGCTCCTGGCGCTGCTGCTGGCGATCGAGAACCTCGCCGGACGGGGCGACGTCCCTCCCGCGGCCTGCAGCGACCTGGCTGTGCGGATCAGGCAGCTCATCGACGACGTCCGCAGACTGGCCTGGGGCATGCGACCGACGATCCTCGACGACTACGGCCTGGAGTCGGCCCTCTCGAGGTACCTCGAGGAGATCTCGGCGCAGGGGCGGATCCAGATCGACCACACGTTCAACGTGGATCCGAATCTCCCGCGCCTCCCGTCGCGGGTGGAGGTCACGCTCTTCCGGGTTGCCCAGGAGGCGATCACGAACGTTCTCAGGCACGCCAACGCCGAGCATGCAAGCCTCGTGCTCGTGCGACGACGCGGCGAGGTCACCCTGCTGATCGAGGATTCTGGCTCCGGATTCGACGAGTCCTCCGGCTCCGGAAAGCGCTTGCACGGAATCGGCGTCCTGGGGATGAGAGAACGGGTGACCCTCCTGGGGGGCGAGTTCCTTCTGGAATCATCCCCTGGCGAGGGGACCACCGTACGCGTTAGAATCCCCGTGCAGGAGGAGACAGAATGCCGATCCGAGTCCTGATGGCAGATGATCACGCCATGTTCCGCGGCGGTCTGAGGACCTTGTTGGAGAGAGAGGGCGATATCGAGATCGCGGGGGAAACGTCCAGCGGCCTGGAGACCCTGAGCGTCGTCCGCGACCTGGAGGTCGACGTGCTGCTGCTGGATATCAGCATGCCCGGAATGACCGGCACCCACGCGGCCGAGGCAGCGTTGAAGCTCAAGCCGCGCCTCGCCATCATCATGCTGACCATGCACGAAGACGAGCACTACATGCGCGAGGCTTTCAAGATAGGTGTGCGCGGGTTCGTGCTGAAGAAGTCGCCTCCGGCCAGCCTCGTCCAGGCGATTCGCCTGGTCGTGCAGGGCCGTCAGTACGTCGATCCCCACCTCTCCGAGCACCTCATCGCCATGTACTCCGGCCGGACACCGGAACCGGCCGCCAAGAGGAACGAGCTGACCTCCAGGGAGCAGGAGGTCTGCAAGCTGCTGGCTCTGGGCCACACCAACGGGGAGATCTCCCGCCAGCTGTTCATCTCCGAGCGCACCGTCGAGACGCACCGGGCGAACATCATGACGAAGCTGAACCTGCGCAGCAGGGCCGAGCTGGTGCGCTACGCCATGGAGAGCGGGCTCCTCAAGTCGCCTTGACCGGCCCGCGCCCGCACAGCTTTCTGGGCTCGTAGCGCTGCCCCGGTCTCAGGATCGTGAGGTCGGCGCCCTGCTCGGCCACGACCCGGCGGAACACCTCGCAGGTCAGGCAGGAGATCTCGGTGTCGACGAACTCTCCCACCGGCGTTTGGCCACACAACGTTCCGGCGACGGCCCAGCAGATCCGGCCGGCTCGGTCGCCTCCGTTCAACCCGTCGGACGCCTGGTCCCGGGCCGCGGGGCAGCGGCCGCCCTCGGTCATCGGGTCCCCGTCGGGTCCCCGGCCACAGCGCTTGATCTGCCAGCAGTTCAGTCCCTTGGCCAGAAGGTCGCCC
>JACQZM010000360.1 GCA_016213885.1 Candidatus Rifleibacteriota bacterium
ACCCGGGCCGCGCCTTCCATCCCATAGTGCTCGAGAACGGGTCTCGGCCCGACGAGGCCGGTCTGCTCGAGGCTGGCCTCCCCGGCAGCGCCACTCTGCTGGCCAGCGATGCCAACCTCGGGTTCGCCGCCGGCGTGAACGCGGCGGCCGCGTACGGATCCGCCGACTGGATCCTCCTCTTGAACCCCGACCTCGTCCCCGGGGAGGGCGTGCTCGGTTCCCTGCTCTCCCGGCTTCCAGCAGCACCTGCACACGGCATTCTCGGAGCGGTCCGTCTCGGCGACGGACCCCGGAGCTACGGCGAGTTCCCGGGCCTCCTGGACCGCTTCCGCGCCCCATCCCGGGTCTCCTCGACCGGCGCCCCGCAACAGGTCGACTGGGTCTCGGGCTGCTTCATGGCGATTCGAAGGAGTCTCTTCGCCTCGCTGGGCGGCTTCGACGAGGGCTTCTTCATGCAGCTGGAAGACGTGGATCTCTGCTGGAGGGCGCTGGGAGCGGGCTTCGTCACTCTCGTCGACCCCCGACTCACGTTCGAGCACCCTGGCCATCTCTCGTACGTCCGGTCAGGCCGCGACCTCGGCCGCGACTACCACCACGCCCGGACCCGGCTCCTGACCCGTCACCGGGGCCGCGTGGTCGGCTGGGCCTACCGGATCCTGTCCGGACTGTCGGCCATGGCGCGAACACCGCGCCGCGGCCCGTGAGTCTCGCCGCCGGGCCTTCGAGAGCGGGCCTCATGAGATGAGCCGGCGCCGAGGCTCCTCGACGATGGCCAGCAGGAGCCGATCCTGCTCGTGACCGGCCCCGGGAGGGTCCACGCGGGGTCGAAAAAGTGCAAGAAAGTGCATTCCCGGCGCTTGACCGGATTGACAAACCTGTCATAGAGTATAGGCGCTCGCGGGAGAGGGCCTGGAACCGATCCGTCCGGTCGGCGCGGACAGCGTGGCGCCGCCGACGCTCCAGGGCTCGGTGCGGGGAGTAGGGGCACCGGTCCGGGGCGCGTCGCATCTTCGGGGTCAGGCCCTGACAGCTCGCTTCGAGCGCCAGGGATCGACAGCTTCGCACGAGTACAGAAGTAGCCTCTTGCATAGTATCCGAGAATCGAGGAGGTCCGCTCAGTGAGTACCCTCACCCCCAGCCTGATTCGCACGGCGCTGCTGGCCGTGGCTCTGGCTCAGGCCGTACACGCCGGTCTCATCGACCCCGACCTCGCGGCCCGGCTCCGACAATCCCCCGGCTCCGAGGTACCCATCATCGTGGCGATGAAGGGTGGCACGGCCGGCGAGGTCGCCGACCTCCTCCGCGCCGACCCCGTGGGCAACAGGCCCCGAGCGATGGCCCATTTCCAGGCCAGGGCCGCTCAGCTCCAGCAGTCGGTCCTCGCGCTGATCCGCTCCAGGGTCGGGGCCAAGTCCGAAGTCAAGTCTCTCTGGATCAACAACTCCGTCGCGCTCAGGGCGTCCCGTGAGCTCATCGAAGAGATCGCGAAGCGGTCCGACGTGGCCGCGATCTTTGCCGACGAGACGGTCCACCTGGAGAAGCCCAGGGTGGAGCCGATCCCGCGGCGAGAGGCCCAGGCCATCGAGCGCGGAGCCAAGGCGCCCGGCGACACCGCGGAGTGGACCTACGGCCTGATGAAGGTGAAGGTCCCGGAGGTTCGCCAGGTCTACAAGCTCAGCGGCGCCGGCGTGAAGGTCGGGATCATCGACACCGGCATCGACGCGACCCACCCGGACCTGAAGGGCAAGGTCATCGTGTGGAAAGACTTCGTGAACGGCAAGCCGGATCCCTACGATGACCAGGGCCACGGCACGCATTGCGCCGGCACCATCGCCGGCAGCAGCACCAGCGGCCTGAACATAGGTATAGCCCCGGACGCCAAGCTCATCGTCGCCAAGGTGTTCACCTCTTCCGGCAGCGCGGAGACCTCCACCATCCTGGCCGCCATGCAGTGGATGGCCGATCCCGACGGCAACCCGGCCACGAACGACCAGCCCGCTCTCTGCTCCAACTCCTGGGGCGGCGGCCCGGGACGGAAGACCTACCTCGAGGCGACCCAGAAGTGGTTGTCGGTGGGAGTGTTTCCCTGTTTCGCCGCGGGCAACAGCGGTCCGGGGGCCGGAACCGTCGGCACGCCGGGCGGCTACCTCGAGGCGTTCGCCGTGGGCGCCACGGACGTCGACGACAAGATCGCCGACTTCTCGAGCCGAGGCCCGGCGACCTGGGACGAATACACCCTGACCAAGCCCGACATCTCCGCTCCGGGCAAGTCGGTGACCAGCGCAAAGGCGGGGGGCGGCTACGTCGCCATGTCCGGCACGTCCATGGCCACGCCCCACATGTCCGGAATCCTGGCGCTCTTGCACCAGGCCAATCCTGCCATGACCATCACCCAGGCCCGCGACATCCTCGAGCGGACCTCTCAGGACCTGGGCGATGCCGGCAAGGACAACACCTATGGATCCGGTCGGGCCGACGCCCTTGCCGCTGCCCAGGTGCTCATCTCCGGCGGGAAGATCGTGGGCACGTTGACCGACGCCTCCTCGGGCCAGCCGCTGGTCGGGGTCGTCTCCATCGCCGAGAACGGCCTTTCCGTGAAGACCGACAAAGAGACCGGTGGGTTCTCGATGATCGTGCCCGCAGGCGACTACACGCTGTCCGCGAAGGCGTTCGGCTACCTGGACCAGGCAGGGATCCAGGTTTCGGTGGCAGCCCAGCAGCAGAAAGACGTCAAGATCAAGCTGAGCCCGGCCACGGGAGGCGTTCTGGCCGGCAAGGTCGTCGCGGCCGAGACCGGAGAGCCGCTGACCGCCAGGGTCCAGATCCTCGACTCGCCGCTCGACCCGGTGGCGACCCAGCCGTCCGGGGCCTTCTCGATCCAGCTTCCGGCCGGTACCTACCAGGTGCTGGTCACCGCCTCCGGCCACGACCCGTTGACCGTCCAGGGCGTGACCGTGACGGCCGGGCAGACGAGCACCCGGGAGTACAAGCTGACGCATCTGCCGCCGATCCTGGTCGTGGCAGACGACGGGAAGAAGGGCTTGGAGAAGTACGCCAAGCTGGCTCTCGACGCCCTGGGCAAGAAGTACTCGGTGCTCGACGCGTCGTCGGCGGGCAGCGCGCTCACCGCGGAGTTCTTGATGCAGTACCAGGTCGTCGTCTGGATGACCGGGGAGACCTACTCCGACACGCTCACCGAATCCGACCAGGCCGCGCTCCAGACCTTCGTCGATTCCGGGGGCGGGCTGTTCGTCACCGGCCAGGACATCGGTTACGAGATCAAGGCGACGCCGTTCTACGGGAACGTGCTCCACGCGAAGTTCGTGGCGGACGCCTCCCTCTCCAAGGATGTGACCGGCGCCTCGCTGACGTTCAAGATCGAGGGCGGCACCGGCGCCAACAACCAGCGCTATCCCGACAAGGCCGAGGCCGCGGCCGGTGGAACGGTCCTGTTCACTTACGGCGGTTCCGAGGGGCCTGCCGGGATCTCGGGCGCCTTCGGCAAGGGCCGGACGGTCTACCTCTCGTTCGGCTTCGAGGGGATCGATGCGGACGCCAATCGGAAGGCTGTGATGAGCTCGATCCTGGACTACCTCACGCCCACCCTGGAGGAGCAGGCGGCCCGGCTGCGGCTCGCGGCCCGGCTGAAATCCCGGGGTGCGCTCACTGCCGACGTGGAGAAGGGCCAGACCGCCTCGTTGATCGGCGAGATCGGTCGGATGAGCGAGACCGAACTCGAGAAGATCGAGGCGATCGCCCGGCAGAAGGGCGCTCTGCCTCGCGACGTCCGGCGCACCGTGAACGGTCGCCTGCTGGAGCAGGGGAAGTAGCCTTCCCGGGGAGGCCGAAGCGCTCGCCGAGCTCCTAGCCGCCTCAGGGATCGGAGGGTTGGGGTACGCCTACCTGGGCTACCCGGCCCTCCTCCGGTTTCTCGCCTGGTCGTTTCCCCTCCCTCCGCCGCGGCTGTCGCCGGACTGGCAGCCTTCCGTGTCGGTCGTGCTCGCCTGCGCCGGCGAGACCGGCCTCGTCGAGAGCCGGGTGGCCAACGCGCTCGCCCAGACCCATGGTGCTCTCGAGGTGATCCTCGTCATGGACGGCGTCCCTCTCGGACCGGACGTCAGGGCCAGGCTGGGCGAGCACGGCGACCGGGTGCGGGTCGTCCAGCTGGCGTCTTCGGTGGGCAAGACCGAGGCGCAGAGCCGCGGGGTGGCCGGGGCGCGAGGGGAGGGGCTGGTCTGCTCCGACCTGTCGGCCGCCTTCGAGCCAGGGGCCGTGGCGGCGCTCGTGGCGCCGCTCGCCGACCGCGAGGTCTCGGCCACCTCCGGCGAGCTGGTCTACTCGGGCTGCGCTCCCGAGACTCTGTACCGGAGGTTCGAGTGCTGGCTCAAGCGGCACGAGTCGGTCTTCTCCGGGGCGCTTGGCGCCACCGGGCCGATCTACGCCGTGCGTCGGTCCCAGTACGTGCCGCTTCCTCCTCACGCCCTGTCGGATCTCGTCGGGCCCCTTGTGGTCGGCCTGTTCCACGGCGGCAGGGTCCACTGCGTGCCTGAGGCGGTGGCCACGGAGCCCCTTCCCTCGACACCCGGCGCTCTCCTCGGCGCCAAGCGGAGAATCGCGGTCCGGGCGCTCTCGGCGCTGCCGACCCTGATGCCGTGCCTCGACGTGGTCCGCAGGCCCCGGCTCGCCCTGGCCTTCTTCTCCCACAAGCTGCTCCGGTGGGCTTCGTGGCTGATGGCTCTCATGGCCGTGGCCGGACTGCTGGGGATGGGCCTGCCGGGCTGGCTGCTCGGGGTCGCCCTGGTGGTTGCGGTCGTGGGCAGGGTCCGACCCGGGTGCTGGCCCGCCGACGTCGCGGCGTACGTCATGGGGATGGCGATATCGCAGGTCGGCGCCGTGGTGGATCTGATCCGCGGCGTGCGCATCGCCGCGTGGAAACCCACCCATCGCGAGAACATTCCGCCCTGACCTCTTGTAAGGGTTTTCGAGGAACGGTCGCAGAACCGAGGGAGCGCCGCGATCTGGTATACTCCGGCTCTGCCTATGGATGAAGCGGAGCTGGTCCGAAGGGTACTGTCCGGCGAGCAGGAGGCCTACCGGCTTCTGGTCGAGCGCCACAAGGTTCGTGTGTTCAACCGCTGCTACTTCATCCTGGGTTCTGCGGCCGACGCGGAGGATCTGGCGCAGGAGACGTTCTTCAGGGCGTACCAGAACCTGTCGAAGTACGATGCCCGGTTCTCGTTCGCCACCTGGATCCTCACCATCGCGAGGAACCTCAGCCTGAACTGGAAACGGAAGCCGCAAGCCCCGGTCGCGGCGGTGGACCCGCGAGAGGAGTGGGTGGAGAGCCTGGGATCGGAGGTCCCCGGCCCCGAAGCGCAGGTCGAGGAAGGCATGTCGCTGGCAGCCATCAGGGAGGCGATCGTGGCGGTGCAACCCGAGTTCAGGGAGGTCCTGGCCCTTCGCTACATCCAGGAGCTCTCCTACCAGGAGATCTCGGATCTTCTGAAGGTCCCCATGGGCACCGTGAAGTCCAGACTGTTCCACGGGCGAGACCGCCTCATCAAGCTTCTGCATGAAAAGGGGGCGGCGCCAGCCTCATGATCGACGATCTGGACAAGCTGGTCGAGGGCCTCCTGGAAGGGACCCTGTCGGAGGGCGACTCGGAGCGCTTCCTGGCTCACCTCGCCCGGTGCTCGACCTGTCGCGAGCTGGTGGACGCCCACAAGACCGTGCATCGATCCCTGGCCTCCCTGGCCACGCGAGCGATCGCGCCCATGTCGGCCGACTTCACGGATCGGCTCCTCGGGCGCCTTCCGGCCCCGGCCTCACCCGGGGCCTCCGGTCGGGCCGGGCCTTCCCTGGCAGTGGTCCTCGCGGTGGCCGGCGGCCTGACGGTGCTGGCGGCGATCGGCGGGCTCATCTGGTCGAGGAGCGGCCCACCCACGCTGCCCGCGGCGAGCGCCACCTCCAGCCCGTCCCCTTCACCGGCCTCCACTGCGGTCGAGGCCGTGACGACGTCCGGCATCACCGGGCTCACGGACAACCAGGTCAAGGGGGGCAGCCCGGGAGACGAGCCCGGGCCCCGGTGAACCCCCTCCACTTCCCTGGTGACTCTGCAGCCAGGCCGAGGCCTGATCACAGGCCCGACTCCGCGAAACAGGCGGGGGATCCTGGGACCCCGGTCACGCCGTGGGCAGAGCAGCGGCCGGGCGGGTCAGGTCGTCCAGCGATCGGGTCGCCGCATCCATCTCGTCGGTGAGCTGCCCCACGTTGCGGAGCAGGCCGTCGATCTCCATCGACACGTCCTGGGTCTCGACGCACCGGACACGCATCAGCGTCAGGCTCAGCGCCTCCATCTTGGCGTGGTAGTAGGTGAGATTCGAGACGATCCGCTCCCGGGCCTTCACGATCTCCTGGTGATCGTCCCTCCGCTGGAGCAGCGTCTCCCGGGTCTTCTGATACTGGGCCGCGACCTGAGAGTCACCGGCCGACCTGATCTTGTCCTCGATCTGCTGGATCCTCTGGTCCATGTCGCCCGACTGGAAGCCCGTCAGGTAGACCTCGATCTCCTGCCACTTGCCGGCCAGCGAGAAGATCTTGAGCATGATGTTCTCCAGGTCCTCGCTGAAGTGCTCCTCCTGCTCCTCGGAGAACCCGAACTCCGCCCCGAGGGACTTCTCGACCCGGGTGGAGAGCGCGTAGACCCGGCTCAGAAAGTCACGGATCTCCGGCCTCGACCCGGCCATCAGCTGGGCGTAGCGCGTTCCGACCAGATCGTGACGGACCTTGACGTGAGCGGGCAACGAGCTCAGGCCGATGTAGAAGCCGAACAGCCCCCCGGCGCCGGCCAGCAAGGCCGCCGCCGGGATGGCAGCCGTCACGACCGCGAGCCCGGCCAGCATGCCGCAGACGACCCCCCCGAGAAGCGCCGCCGCCGCCCCCGACGCCACGAGGGTGAGCTTCTGGCCCCACTCACGGTAGCCCGAGGCCTGAGCCATCCCGAAGAACCCGCCGAACGCCAGGCATCCCAGGACCGGGTGCGCGGGGAAGAGCAGCCCCAGCGAGGCGCCCCCGAGAACAGATGCCACGGCCCCCGGCAGCAGCTTCACGTCGGGCCTGCAGGCCTTCAGGATGGAGAACATCGCCAGCGCCCCGACGATGCCGGACACCACCAGCGCGACGGCCGGAAACGCTCCGAGCAGGGTGGCGATCGCGTAGTACGGGACCACGGTCGCAGCCCCACCCAGGGTCAGCGCGAGCAGGTTACTGGTCAACCCCTGGGACGATCTGAGCTTGAACCGCAACACGGCAACCTCCCGGCGGCCACTGGACCCCTCTGGACGCGCTCCGGATCGAGCCCGCCCGAGTCGTCAGCGGCTGAGGTCGTAGGCGGACCACCTGTTCTGCTTCACGTAGTTGCGGTAGGCCTCCGACTGGCCGGAGAGCCGGTCGATAGCCTGCGCGGCCTGCTCCATCTGCAGCACTTGGCGGGCCAGGGAGGTGGAGCGGAAATACCGATCGTTGGCGCGACGGGAGTTGCGCACCTGGTCCATCAGGATCTGCTTGCCCGCTTCCCGCTGCCCCCGGTCCAGGTACAGCATCGCCTCTTCGAGCTTCACTGCGGCGCGGACGCTCTCGACCTTCTCCTGGACTTCCAGATCGATGGAGCGCTCCACCTCGGCCTGGTCAGCGCTCACCGCGATCCCGATCTGCTTCGTGGCGGTCACGCCAGCCGATCGGGCCACGTCCTCGAACGACAGCGACACGGTGAGGACCGGGCTTTGCCTGCCGACCTGGCCGGCGGGCACCCGCATCCGGGCGATGAGCTTGCGGGTCTGGCCGGAGAACATGTCGCCCAGGTGCAACGGCTCCCCTGCGGCCCGGGCCGGGCCGCGGTAGCCGTACAGCTGTTCGACCGAGGCGCCCGCACCCGGGTGGATCTGGACTTTGACGTTTCGGGCCACGGTCTGGAGCAGCCCCTTGACCTCGCTCTGATAGATGGCAGCCATCTGCTCGGGGTTCTCGATGAAGTGATACCGCCCACCGGAGTACTCGGCGACGTTCAAGAGCGTCTCCTCGCTGTAGTCGGCACCCAGTCCCAGCGTGGTGATCGCGATGCCGGCCTCGCCGATCTCCTTGGCCATCTGGGCGAGTTCACGCGAGTTGGTGACGCCGAAGTTGGCCAGCCCGTCGGTCAGCAGCAGGATGCGGTTGATCTGCTCCTTCTTGAAGAACTTGGCCGCCTCGTTCTTGCCGTCGAGCATGCCCTGGCTGAGGTTCGTGGAGCCGCCCGGCGTGAGAGCATCGATGGCGTTGCAGATCGCGGCCGGGTCGGTCACCTGGGTCGAGGGCAAGAGCACCGTGGAGACCGAATCGAACGCCACCAGGGCGAATCGATCCCGGGATGTGAGCTGGTTGACCACGATCTTGGCCGCCTTCTTGGCGTATTCCAGCTTGTTCCGGGCCGCCATGGAGCCGGACCGGTCGAGCACCAAGGCCACGTTCAGCGGCAGCCGCGTCCTGGCCTCGGTGACGGCGCTCTCCAGCGAGACGAGAACGAACACCTCGCCGCTGGAACCGAGCCCGACGGCGCCGGCGGCCGGCCTGACCCTGAAGCTCAGCGGGCCCACCTGCGAGTCGGAGGGCGGCGGGAGCACCCGGACAGGGGAGGGCGATTCGACCTGGGTCGTTGGCCGGGGGGCCGTCGTGGGAGGGAGCGGAACGTCGCCCGGGGGAGACGCCGTGGGGGCCTTGGCGATCTGGACGAGGAACGGGACCTTCAGGTCAGCCCCGTGGTAGACCGCCACGAACGCCACAAGCAGGGCCAGCGCCAGGACGATGTTGGCTTTCCACATATGATGAGCCTCCTCGGACGGCCGCTCCGCGTGGCGAGAGCCGGACGGTTCGTATCCACACGGGGCGCAGCGGGCGGTCCACCGGATCCGGGTGTCGGGATCCGATCGACCGGCACACTCTCCTCTACCAGAAGACCCGGGATGCTATTCCGCGTGACAGGTAAAAACCGTCGGCGGGGCAGCACCCCTCGGGTTCCCTGGACAGTAGCGTACACCCGCCCACGTCAGTTCGCCAGCGATGCCCGTCCCCAAGACCCGGCGCCTCGCCGGGTCCGAGTCGCGCCCCCGAGCGCGACCTCAATCCAGATCCCCTCCTCTTCCCTTCCCCCGAGCGCGACTCCAACCGGATCCCCTCCACTTCCATCGTGACCTTGGATCCAGGCCGAGGCCTGATCGCAGACCCGACTCCGCGCCACAGGTGGGGGATCCTGGACCCACCCGGACGTGGCTTTTCCGCTGCTGATTGAGATACACTGGTAGCTCAAGACAAAACCTCCAGGCGGGCTCCTGCATTTCTTGCACTGGTGCCCCACAGCCATTCCATGACGTCTCACCGTCGCTCACCTCAGCGTGGCCTCGATCGCAGCGGGTCGCTGGTGGTCATGGCCATCATCTTCCTTTTCATCCTCTCCATCGTCATTCTCGCCTACCAGTGGTCGTCGTTCTCGACCCACAAGATGTTCCACCACACGTACTATGCGGAGAAGGCGATCGCGCTTCTGGACGGGCTCACCGCCATTGCCCGGGGGGTCGTCCAGAAGAACCTCGATACGATCATCGAGAACATGAAGAAGGGCGAGACCTCGGAGCTGAAGCAGCACATCAAGCCGGGCGGAATAGCCGGCGCCGTGGTGGCCGAGGCGGAGTCGTTGAAGCTGATCGACCGCGAGGACAGCGAGGGGCGCCGGGCGATCGTGCCGGACGTGAAGGTCCAGGTGACCCTTCTCGACAAGGATCCGTTCAAGACCCCCTACAAGACGATCCTCCCCGACGAGAAGGAGAAGACCGGGAGGCTGGAGATCTCCATCGAGGTGCAGTTCAAAGGGTTCAGGGACGATCTGAACTTCAAGGCGGCCAAGAAGACCGCGAAGACGCAGTTCGAGTTCAAGAAGATCAGGGCCGCTGCCCCGTGCTTCCGCCACTTCTCGGTCTTCGTGAAGAACGGGATCGTCCGGGACGAAAAAGAGGAGGACTTCGCCGACACCGCGTCGAACTTCAACCACCTTGTGAACGACCGGGCCGGCAACACGGCGCTGTCAGGAGGCGCCATCTTCGTCCAGAACGGCCCCGGCCTCTCGCAGACGAAGATCCCCCGGATCAACGAGGAGAACCCTTACCAGAAGAGCCTTCCCTACGTCTACATCGGCGGCGACCCGAAGAAGAAGGCGTTCTTGAACCTGGCCGCCGGCGGTGGGGGCAGGGAAGACCAGCCCGAGGACTCGGTCTACGGCGAGGACTTCCAGCTCTACCGGGGGGCCACCACCGACTTCTACCGGGTCGTGGCCACTGACTTCTCCAACTTCATCGAACGGGTCCCCTCGACTCTGGGCGGCGCGGCTCCCGCCGACAAACCCGCCAAGGGCAGCTGGTGGAAGAAGCTGAAGGACATGATCAAGGGGGCTCTGTCCAGACTCGGCGACTTCTTCAAGAAGGCTTTCCAGTTCTTCCAGTTCGTGGACAGGCTCGAAGGGGCCAACCCTGACCTGCCGTCGCAGAACCTTCCTCTATATTATGTCGTCCGGAAGGACTACGGGTACGCCTCGGAGTGGGGCGACAACCCGGCCTACAAGAAGTTCGGATTCGGGTCCGGCCGGGTGGTCTCGAACTCGCTCCATCTCTACAACTCTCGCTCGGCCATGGGATTGCCGACGCCCACCGTGGTCCTGGGCAACGTCTACCGGAGGTGCCTCTCCCTCTCGGGCTACAAGCAACGCCGGGCCGCCGACAGCCCCAGCGTGAACCGGAAGTTCGAGGTCCAGGCCGGGCCGATCGAGTACTTCAAGACCGTCGACGAGCTGTTCTGCCACTGGGCTGGCCAAGCGCGAGGAGGCCGGCGGCCCGATCTGGGTCTGGGATGCCCGGGTCGACTGGTCCCGCAAAGAAGACCTCTCGGAGGGCAAAGAGGAGGTGGACGGGAGCTACATCCCGATCTCCGGGCCGGCGCTCTTCGGTCGGATAGTCCCCGGGTTGACCCGGCTGTGGGAGGCCGACAAGACGCTGGCTGCCAAGCTGTTCACCGCGGCGCTCACGCCGCCCGACAAGGTTCTGGGCGGAACCGGCAGCACCGGAGACGCCGACACCTCGCAGTTTCTGAGCGGCACGGATAACGAGGAGAACGTCGAGGGGGGCATCAGCCCCATCTTCGTCACGTTCAACAAG
Organism: Candidatus Rifleibacteriota bacterium; assembly: GCA_016213885.1. Classification (GTDB taxonomy): domain Bacteria; phylum Muiribacteriota; class UBA6191; order JACPRK01; family JACQZM01; genus JACQZM01. Next base: position 11,235 of record JACQZM010000360.1, read on the forward strand.
GCGAACGGTTTCGACGTGGCCCAGAACCTGGTGGAGGGAGCGCTGCTGGTGTCCCGGGGGACCGTCTTCGGCGAGCTGGGCAACAAGGACAACAGCGCCTACTTCGAGGAGATGATCCGGAACTTCTGCTACACCTGCGCCGGAGTCCCGCAGGAGATCATCGACCGCTGCAAGGGGGACGTGAAGACCACCATCGAGAACGCCGCCTCGGTCTGGAAGGAGATGCTCTCCTATCGCAAGCAGTACCCGCAGCTGGCTGCCAAGATCGCCCCCATGGACCCTGCTTCCATAGCCGACGAGAAGAAGCGGGCCCGCTGGGTCGAGACGGCAGGGAACACCGAGTCGAGCAAGTTCTTCCCGTGGTCGCTGCCCGATCCGTGGTCGGATCGGGGTCAGCACAAGGCCCACAACAACTTCGAGTCGGTGCTCAGGTCCGCGGGCAACCCGGACAAGCTGTTCAACACCTACTTCAAGCCGCTCATGACCAACCCTGGCAGGGCTTTGCCCTACAACTACTCCCTCCGGTTCTGGTTCTCGGAGCTGAAGGAGACGTTCACGATGAGCCCCCAGGACCGGACCAAGTCGATGGGACGGGACGCGGTGCCCGAGGTGAGGGATGCGGCCTTCGGCTACCTCGAGGGGGTGGGCAACGACTACCTGAAGCCCAAGGCCGGGGACTCGATGGATCCGGCCATCAACGACGACGTGCTGGCCCAGATCAACCAGCTCCGCTCCGGCGACAAGTACCTCAAGGACGGCTACTTCTTCATGGACGAGTACGCCAAGGGCGTGAAGTCGCCGCGGGACCTCGATCTCAACGACCACTTCCCGGGGGAACGGTTCTGCTACCAGGAGATGGACCAGGCCCTCTTCGACGCCCGGTTCGTCAAGGCGCTGCCCGGCCAGAGCGGCACCACCCAGGCGGCCAGCAGCGCGACCAGCACCAGGCCCAGCCCCCAGCCGAGCACGTCGCGGCCGAGCTCGTCCGAGTAGTCCGCGCCGCGCCGCTCCCACTCGGCCTGGCGCGCGCGGCTGCTGCTCGCCACCACCGCCAGCACCAGCGC
>JACQZM010000190.1 GCA_016213885.1 Candidatus Rifleibacteriota bacterium
TGGTGCCGGCCCGGCCGGGAAGACCACGGCGACTGGGACTGCGACCGGTGTGAGCACGACGGGGACGCGTCCCCCGGCCACGACGGCACCGGGAACGGGGGCAACGACAACGGCAACAACGGCGTCGGCAACGGCCAGGATCCCCAGCCTCCCGGAGACCCCAAGCCGAACGACGGCCCCGGCACCGGCCCTGGCGACCCCGGCAACAGGGGCGGCGGCAACGGTGGCGGCAACGGTGGCGGTAACGGCGGTGGCAACGGCGGCGGTAACGGCAAGGACAACGGCAACAACGGGGTCGGCAACGGTCAGGATCCCCAGCCTCCTGGAGACCCCAAGCCGAACGACGGCCCCGGCACCGGCCCCGGCAACCCCGGCAACAAGGGCGGCGGCAATGGCGGCGGCAACGGCAAGGACAACGGCAACAACGGCGTGGGCAACGGCAAGGACCCGCAGCCTCCGGGAAACCCCAAGCCGAACGACGGCGCCGGCACCGGCCCCGGCAACCCGGGCAACAAGGGAGGCACGGGCGGGAAGACCCAGCCTCCGGCCACGCCCGGCAAGGGAGGAACCAAGCCCTCGAGCGGCAACAAGGGCTCTGGTGGGAGCAGCCCGGCGCCCGCTCCGAAGGCACCTGGCAGGAAGTAGGCTTCGCCGGGCCGGCTCCGGGGGTGCGAGGGAGCAGGACCGGACACCGATCGGGCCGCCCGGACCACACGGTCCGGGCGGCGTCTTTCAAGACCCGGCGCCTCGCCGGGTCCGAGTCGCAAGACCCGGCGCCTCGCCGGGTCCGAGTCGCGCCCCCGAGCGCGACCTCGATCCGGATCCCCTCCTCTTCCTTGAGCGACCCGGAACCTCCCGAGCAGGCGTTCGTCTGCTCACCGGTACGATCGTCGCGGTGCTGTTCGTGGCCGCTCTCCAGGTGGTCCAGGCAGCGGGCCCCGGCTGGCTGACCCCCGCCGGCAAGCCCTACGCGTGGATGACCAACATGACGTACAACTGCGACCTGAATCCGCTGGGCGACCGCTCCAACATCACGGCCACGCAACTGACGGAGTGGGCCTTCAACGAGATCGACTTCGAGGTGCAGCCGGTGTTCCGGATCACCAGGGGCAGCGACATGCCCACGCCGGTCACGACCTCGAACATCAGGTCGTACTACGGCAAGAAAGACGGCCGCACCCCCATCGTCTACGACAGCGATGGCTCCATCACGGACCTTCTGCTGGGAGCGGACTCCAAGCTGCACGTGGCGGGCTTCGCCGCCCCGGACGTGGTCGACGCGGAGACCGGCGAGATCATCGAGGGCATCTCGGTCATGAACGGCGCCATCCTCGGAAAGGCGCCGCTGCTCGACGTCCAGACCACCTTGGCCCACGAGTTCATGCACATGGTCGGGTGCGCCCACTCGCAGCTGAACAGGGAGCTGTTCAACAACGGCGACCCCAACGACGATCGGTTCATCCCGCTGATGTACCCGTTTCTCCGCGATCGCGACGGCTACAGCACGCCGTGGCCGGGGCTCCACTTCGACGACAGGCTGTCGCTCAACTACCTGTACCCCAAGACCAACTTCTTCGCCGGCTTCGGTCACGCCACGGGCAGGGTCTATCTCGACACGGCGGAATTCAGAGGCGCAAACGTGATCCTGAGGGACACGAGCAACCCCTCAGCCACCTCCGTGGCATGGCCGTCGGGCATGGCGACCCGCAACAACGCCGTCTGGGAGGCCCACATGCTCCCGGACGGTTCGTACACCTGCGAGATCGAACAGATCGACAGCCTGTTCATCGGCGGCTCCCGCATCGGCCAGTTCGACCCTCCGCCGACCGGCGTGACCAAGGAGTACTACAACGGGCCGCCCACGGGCACGGGGGGCGGCTTCGGCGACGAGTCCGGCGACCCGTTCACCGACGACTCCAGGGCCGCCACCCAGTTCACCGTGACCCAGGGAAACACGGCCACGAATGTGAACCTCAAGCTGCAGCAGCAGTACATCGCTCTGAGCCCTGCCAGCGGCACTCTCTCGGGAAGACTGTTCGCCTCCGCGGCAACCCTGCCCGACGGCCAGTACGTGTTCAGGGCCAACTTCCAGACCATGACTCTCACTCTCAACCTGGCCCCGGAGCCGGGCAAGACGATCGACGTCTACATCAGGGGCGGGGCTCCGGTCGGGTCGACCAGGGCCGGGTTCACCCACACGTACGCGTTCACCAACATCGCGACGCCGCAGACCCTGGTGCTGAACAAGGACTCCACGCCTCCCGTGACCGGGTACGACTACTACATCGCCCTCGTGGCCCGGAACGACCCCCCGACCGCGTTCACGCTGTCGGCCGCCACCACGGAGGTGACGGTCGGTGACCCGGCCAACGCCAGGAAACCGCCCCAGAGCCAGGCCAGCTGTCGTGCCGCCCCCGTGGACGCCGGATCCGCCGGCACCGACATCGCGCCGGTCCTGTTCCTGTTCGGAGTCTTCACGGTCTGGCGACGCAGCCGGCGGCGCTGCGCCGTCCCGGCCGGCAGGTGACGCTCCCTCTTCCCTCTGGCCCCTGGGGTCCACGGAGTCCGGCCGGTCCATGACGGAGCTCCCGGCTCCGACGGGCCCGGCCGACCGGGAGGTGCGGGCTTGAGCGACGACCCGCTCGGCGTCGCCCTGTGGTTCATCATACCGATGGCCGGGTGCGTCGGCTTCTACCTGCTGAAGTACCTCCAGCTGAAGAGAGCGCTGCGGCTCAACCTGACCCCTCTGGCCATGTCCCGCGGAGCGACGCTCACCGAGGCGACCCTCGAGACGCGGGTCTGCGGGCCGGTGTACGAGAAGCGCGTCGGCGACGCGGAGCTCGCGGTCTTCTACCAGTGCCGGTATGTGGGGGAGAACGTGCCGGTGTACACGGTGGCCCGGTACAGAAGGCTGCAGACCCCCTTCCCGAGGGTCGAGATCTATCGCCAGAAGCCGCTCCATGCCATCGCGAAGCTCCTGGGCATGCAGGACATCGTGATCGGCGACAGGGCGTTCGACGACGCCTTCATCTTGAAGTCGGAGAGCGAGCCGTTTCTGAGGAGCTACCTCTCCCCTTCGATCCAGCAGATCATCAGCGGCGACCTCCTGAGGATGCCGGGTGAGCTCTACATCCAGTTCGCGCAGGACCGCATCCTCGTGCGCAAGCAGTTTCCGCTGGCCCGGCTGGATCAGCTGAGCGTGCTGCACGATGCCACCCTGGAGCTCGCCCGGGCGGCGGTGGCCGCCCTGGAGCGTCTGCCCGTCACGAACGATCCCGCGCGGCTCGTCCGCGACGCTCGCGACGCGGGCCAGCCGGTGCCAGCGGCACCCCCGGTCGTCGCGGCACCGGAAGGGAGTGACCGTCCACGGCCCGCCCCGCGACCCACCGCCATCTGCCAGGTCTGCGGCCAGAGCTTCGACGGGCCCAACGCCGTCTTCTGCGTTCTCTGCGAGACGCCCCACCACAGGGACTGCTGGGAGTACAACGGGCGGTGCACCCTGTACGGCTGCCAGGGACAGGTGTGCCGCTGCTCAAGACCCGGCGCCCCTCAAGACCCGGCGCCTCGCCGGGTCCGAGTCGCGCCCCCGAGCGCGACTTCAAATGATCCCCTCCACTTCTTCGGTGACTCTGCACCCAGGCCGAGGCCTGATCACAGGCCCGACTCCGCGAGACAGGCGGGGGATCCTGGCCGGCCGGCTGCCGCTAAGGAACCGCCGCCCTTCGTTCGATGTACTTCCGGGGAGGAAGGACAAGTCTCCCTCCAGTGCCCCCATTTCAGTCATCGAAGGAGGGGTGCCATTGAGAAGCACCGGCACCGAGAGCATCGGGTCGACGGGGGAGGGCCAGGCCAGGCTGGAAGAGATGGACTGCAGCCTGCGCCTGCTCGAGGGGGAGGTCGTGGTTCTGGCGGAGAGGCTCCGTCACGGAGACGCTTCGGCCTATCGCACCCTGAAGTTCCGGAAGCGAGCGTTGAGAGATCTCACCAGGCGGCTCAAGGAGCTCCAGAAGAAGGAGCAGAGGCGCCTGCTCCCCTGAGACTGCCCCGTCGACGAGATCGGCTCAGCAAGAGGCTTTCGACCGATCGATTCGTTGACTGGACAGGGCCTCTGTGATATAACTGGTGGGCCATTCGAGGGGACCCTCGCTGGTCCGGGAGACGCCCACTGGCCTGTCCAGCGGTCCACGGGTCGCTCACGACTCGATATCGGGCCTTCCGGCGCATCGGTATCCCCTCTTCTTCAAGGAGGCACCATGCGCGCGAGATACGCCCTCAGGGTCCTGGTTCTTTGCCTCGTGCTGGCCAGCACGCTGGTCACCTACTCTCTCGCCGGATCGGCGGAAGTGGTGGGTACGCTCGGCGGAGCTCCCCTGCCGGCTCACTACATCATCCGGGCGACCGAACTGGTGATGAAGGACGGCCGCGCGTACATCCGGGTCTTCGGCGAAGGGGACTGTCATACGGAGTTCCACCAGGAGTGCCACTACGTGGGGAATCCACCCCAGTACCACTGCTACCAGGTCCCCCAGTGGGTCTGCTACCAGGCGCTCGCCACGTTCGCCCTGCCGCCGGTGCTGACGGTCAACGGCCGGGATGTGCTCTACACGGCCAACGGCGCGAACATCAAGATCGGGAAGGTGAAGCAGTTCCTGTTCTGGAGCTGGATAGCTCTGGACGAGAACGCGACGATCCAGGCCAGCCACACGGCGGCCAAGCTGGTCATCAACGTCGGCAAGAAGCCGGGGGCCGATCGTCGGGAGCTCTTCGTCAGGCTGCACGGCCAGGAGCCGATGGTCGATCTGATGGTACGCTTCAGCGGCCTCACGAACCGGAGCGCCCGCGCCGTGCTCAGGTCGATCGGCTACACCGGCGAACTGGCGCCCGGCAACGACTGGGGCCGCGCCGACTCGACGCGCGACTCCATCGGAATCCAGGTGCCGGTGCGGCAGGGCGCGTACCTGATCGGAGCGCTCAAGAGGCATCCACAAGTGGTGGACGTCGCGCCGGCTACCCACAGGTAGAGTCGATCCCCGGACCGCGCCGGTCCGGGGGTCCGGCGTGTTCCAGGGTCCTGGAGCGTGCGGGGCGGACTCGGTCCGCCCTTTCGTATCGGAGGCTCGGAGTCAGGCCGGGAGATCGATTCCCCGGTCTCGTGAGGCGCGACCGCGCCTCCCGCCCCATCGGGCGACGATCATCAGGGTTCGACCGACCCCACGGAGGTTGTCAGGTGCGACACGCCACGCTCCTCTTGATCCTGCTCTGCTTCGGCGCCGGCCCGGCCCAGCCGCAGACGCTGGAGGGCCGGGTCAGGCTGCACCGGCTGGCCAACGGGATGACCTTTCTGCTTCTCGAGCGGCACCAGTCCCCCACGATCGCGTTCAGCATGCGCTTCCGGGCCGGAAACGTCGACGAGTTCGACGGGATCAACGGGACCGCTCACCTGCTGGAACATATGCTGTTCAAGGGTACCCGCACCCTGGGTACCAGGGACTTCGAGAAGGAGCGGGTGCTGCTGGACGAGCTGGACGCGACCGGCGAGGCTCTGGACGCGGAGCGGCTCCGTCGCGAGGCGGCGGATCCCGGAAAGGTCGCCGAGCTGGAGGCCAAGCTCAAGAAGCTGTCCGAAGAGGCTCGGAAGCTCGTGATCAAGGACGAGATCGACGAGATCTACTCCAAGGCCGGGGGCGTCGGTTTCAACGCCTCGACCAACCGGGACCTGACGACCTACGTGGTCAGCCTTCCCTCCAACCGTCTCGAGCTCTGGGCCCGCATCGAAGCCGACCGGATGGCCAACCCGGTGCTCAGGGAGTACTGGTCGGAGCGGAACGTCATCATGGAGGAGCGTCGGATGCGAACCGACTCGGACCCCTCGGGCGCGCTGTGGGAGCAGTTCACCGCGTCGGCGTTCCTGGCCCACAGATACGCCGTGCCGGTGATCGGCTGGATGTCGGAGATCCAGTTCCTGTCCAAGAACAGGACCGAGGAGTTCCGGCGGACCCACTACGCCCCGAACAACACCGTGGCCGCGGTGGTCGGCGACTTCGACACGGCCAGGACGATCCCTGTCCTGGAGCGGTACTTCGGCGCCATACCGACCCAGCCGCTTCCCCGTCCGCTCCCGTGCGTGGAGCCGGAGCAGATCGGTGAACGGCGGGTCCTGGTCGAACAGGACGCGAACCCGCTGGTCCTGGTCGGTTACCACAAGCCCAACCTGCCCCACAGGGACGACTACGTCTTCGACGCGATCTCGGCTCTGCTGACCGATGGACGGTCGTCCCGGCTCTACAAGAAGCTGGTCAAAGAGCTTCAGATCGCGGTCAGCGTGGACACCTCCGGGAGCTACCCCGGAAACCGGTACCCCAACCTGTTCGTGCTCTCCGCGGTACCCCGGGCGCCTCACGCTCCGGCCCAGGTGGAGCAGGTGGTGTACGCGGAGCTGGAGCGGCTCAAGCGGGAGCCGGTGGGCGAGAAGGAGCTGGGCAAGGTGTTCAACCAGCTCGAGGCCGATTTCATCCGCGGGCTCGACTCCAACGCCGGGCTCGCCGGTCAGCTGTCGGTCTACCAGTCGCTGATCGGCGACTGGAGGTATGTCGAGCGGCATCCGAAGGTGATCCGCACGATCACACCGGCGGAGATCCAGAAGGTGGCGACCCGCTACTTCACGGCGTCCAACCGGACCGTGGCCACCCTGGTCAAGAAGAGCAAGCCCGGCCAGGCCGGAGAGGGCGCGTCTGCCGGCCCGCAGGTCGGCCCGGCTCGCGCCCCCTCGCCGTCGCCGGCCCCGACCGCCGCACCGGCCGCGCCCGGAAAGCCGGCCGGTCCGGCATCGCCGGCTCCCCTGCCATCGCCGTCCACGGCCCCAGGAGTGAGGTGATCGTCTCGATGAACCGCTCGACCATTCTCGTGGCGGTGCTCGCCGGCGCTCTGGCGCTTCCGGCCTGGGCCCAGCAGCCTGCTCTCTCCGATCTCCTGGTCCACCCCTCGAAGATGGTCTTTCCGGACCTCTCGTTCAAGGTGCCCAGGGCCAAGCGCCTCGTGGCCAAGAAACCGGCAGCGTGATGCGGACCGGCGGCACCGAGAAGATGATCGGCGACCAGATAGACGAGGAGCTGGAGTACATGGCCGCGTCGGTGGAGACCTACGTCGGCGAAGAGGCTGGCGTCGCGACGCTCTCGGTCCTGAAGAAGGACCTGGACCGCGGGCTCTCCATCTTCTCCGAGGTGCTGATGCGTCCGGCCTTCGCCCACGACAAGGTGGAGTTGAAGAAGAACCAGGTCATCGAGGGGATCCGCAGAAGGAACGACAAGGCCGCGTGGATCGTCCAGCGGGAGTGGAAGCGGCTGGTCTTCCAGGGTCACCCGTTCGGCAGGATCAGCACGGTCAAGACGGTGACGGCGATCGCGCGGGAGGACCTGATCCGCTTCCACCAGCAGTTCTACTACCCCAACAACATCAGCCTGGTCGTGTCCGGCGACTTCGTGGAGGCCGACCTGCTCAAGAAGCTGGAGGGCGTCTTCGGCGCCTGGCCCTCCCGTCCGGCTCCGGCGCTCCCTGCTCCCCAGGTGCCGCTCGCGTTCAGGGCCTCGGTCAACCACATCGAGAAAGACGTCCCCCAGGCCAGCATCCGGCTGGGCCATCTGGGCGTCACCAAGCTGGATCCGGACTGGCACGCCCTGGAGGTCTTCGACAACGTCCTCGGCTCCAACGGCTTCTCGTCGAGGCTGATGCGCGAGGTCAGGTCGAATCGAGGGCTCGCCTATTCGGTGGGAAGCGGGGTCACCGGGGGGAGGTCCAGGGGCGTCATCCTCGCCGCGTGCCAGACCAAGTCCAAGTCGTGCGTCGAGGCGCTCGACCTCATCATGCAGATCCTCAGGCAGATCCGCACCCAGCCGGTCTCCGTGGAGGAGCTCAAGATCGCCAGGGAATCGCTCTTGAACAGCTTCGTCTTCCAGTTCACGTCGAGCTACGGCATCGCCACGGCCCACGCGGACCTGGAGTACCTGGGCCTGCCCACGGACTGGTACGACACGTACAAGGACAGGATCGCAAGGGTGACCGCCGACGACGTGCTCCGGGTCGCGCGGCAGCACCTCCACCCGGACAAGCTGACGATCCTCGTCGTGGGGAAACAGGCCGAGTTCGACCGGCCGCTCGCCACCCTGGGCAAGGTCACCCAGCTCCCGCTCGACGACTACACGGGGCGGTGAGCGAGAGCCGTCACGAGCGACGGCTGCTCCACGAAGAACGCCGCGTGTCGCGCGAGGGCGAAGCCGTGGAACCGCGCGATCTCTGCCGCGGTGAAGGGCTGCTCGACGAGGCCCGGGTAGATGGGTGACCATCCAGCTTGTGGCCCACGGAGTTCGGAAGACGGCGGCATCGCCAGCGGCCGCCTGCAATTGTGCCGAGACGTGGTCGAGACTATTGCCCGCTTCGGGCCGGCCCGCTATATTGACTCATGGTCCCGATACGACCCGCCCTGCCAGGTGGATGGGCCCGGCGGTGTGTCCGTCGGTTCGCGGCGCCCTGTCCGACCCGGACAGTCCCCATCCGTCCAGGTCTCGCCTCGCGCTGACCGGCCGGTCGTGGGTGCCGCCACTGACGACCGGACGCTCCGTCGGGATCCCCCGTGACTTGCGCGTGCGGCGAACGGGACGCATCGTCTGGCACCCGGTCCTGGGTGGATCTTCCCCGGTGCGCCTGGCTGCCCCCCAGGGGGATCTTGTCGCATGCGCCGCGTCTTTCGACAGGGGGCCGACTTTCGAGGAGTGAGGTGGTTCGAATGGGTTGTGCTGACGTGTCTCTTGCCGTGGAAAAGGTTCTTGACAGATACGAGCGAGCCCGGCACAACCTGATCCCGATCCTGCAGGACACCCAGGAGGCGATCGGCTGTCTTCCCGAGGCGGCTCTGGCACGGATCGCCGCTTACCTGGACCTGTCCGCCAACGACGTGTTCGGCGTCGTCACGTTCTACTCCCAGTTCCGGTTCAGGCCGCCGGGTGCCCACCACATCAAGGTCTGCGAGGGCACGGCCTGCCATGTCCGGGGCAGCGGACTCCTGGTGGAAGAGCTGACCAGGAAGCTGGGCATCGAGGTCGGAGAGACCACCGGCGACGGCAAGTTCAGCCTGGAGCGCGTCGCCTGCTTCGGCTCGTGCGCCCTGGCGCCCGTGGTGGTGGTAGGCGACAAGGTCCATGGACGGGTGACCACGAAGAGGGTCGGCAAGCTGATCGGGGAACACGGTGGTCCGAACGATCCCAGCGAGGCGAAGAGCGAGGAAGAACCCGCGGAAGCCTGAGGAACCGGAGGCCGGAGAGATGAGTTTCGAACAGATGACAAGCAGGGCCCAGTCGTCGTGGGAGGCGTTCTGCTGCCACGACAGGCCTCGGATCCTCGTCGGGGTGGCGACGTGCGGCCGGGCCGCAGGCGCCCTCGAGGTGGTGGAGGCGTTCAAGGCCGAGCTCTCGAAGCGGTCTCTGGCCGAGGCGGTCACGCTGGCCGAGGTCGGCTGCAACGGCCTGTGCTTCGCGGAGGTCCTGGTGGAGGTCAAGGCCACGGACGCCCGGCGGATCCTCTACCACGGCGTCACGCCCGCCATGGTGCCGAGGCTCGTGGAGGGCCACCTGGTGAAGGGTGAGCCGTACGTCCCGAGGGCGCTGGCCGTCGTCGAGGGCCCGGAGCTGGACGGCGTTCCGCGTCTGGAGGCGCTGCCCGCCATCGAGAACCAGGTGCGGATCGTCCTTCGCAACTGCGGCGTCATCGATCCCACCCGGATCGACCACTACGTGGCGCGGGGCGGGTACTCCGGCCTCAGGCGGGCGCTCGCCATGGCGCCCGAGGCGGTGATCGCCGAGATCTCCGCGGCGGGGCTCCGGGGACGCGGCGGCGCCGGGTTCCCCACCGGGATCAAGTGGTCGCGCGCCCGGAGCGCGCCCGGCGACGAGAAGTACGTGATCTGCAACGCGGACGAGGGAGACCCCGGCGCGTTCATGAACCGCTCGCTGCTGGAGGGCGATCCCTACTCCGTGCTCGAGGGCCTGGTGATCGCGGGGTACGCCATCGGTGCCCGCTCCGGCTACGTGTACGTGAGAGCCGAGTACCCTCTGGCCGTGGCGCGGCTCGAATCCGCCCTGGCCCGGATGACGGAGAACGGGCTGCTGGGCCGGAACATCCTGGGGTCCGGGTTCGACTTCTCGATCACGATAAAGAAGGGTGCGGGCGCCTTCGTCTGCGGCGAGGAGACGGCGCTGATGGCCTCCATCGAGGGCCGCCGGGGGATGCCCCGGTCCCGCCCGCCGTACCCGGCGGTCTCGGGACTCTTCGGCAAGCCGACGAACATCAACAACGTGGAGACGCTGGCGCTGGCCGCGGCGATCCTCCAGAAGGGCGCCGCCTGGTTCGCCGGTTTCGGCACCGAGAAGAGCAAGGGCACCAAGACGTTCGCCCTGGCGGGCAAGGTGGAGCGGACCGGCCTGATCGAGATCCCCCTGGGCCTGCCGCTCTCGACGATCGTCGAGCGGATCGGCGGGGGGGTCGGCAAGCGCAGGACGTTCAAGGCGGTCCAGACCTGCGGCCCTTCGGGCGGCTGCGTTCCGGCGCAGTTCCTCGACCTGCCGGTCGACTACGAGCACCTCGCCAAGGTCGGATCGATCATGGGCTCCGGCGGCATGGTCGTGATGGACGACGAGTCGTGCATGGTGGACGTGGCCCGGTACTTCCTCACGTTCACCGAGGCGGAGTCTTGCGGCAAGTGCGTGCCGTGCCGGATGGGCACGCAGCATCTGCTGCGGATCCTCACCGAGATCACCCAGGGCCGGGGAACCGAGAGCCACCTCGAGGAGCTCAAGAAGATCGGTGACACGATGCAGAAGGCGTCTCTGTGCGGTCTCGGGCAGACGGCGCCGAACCCGGTGCTGACCACGATCAAGTACTTCGAGGACGAGTACAGGGCCCACATCCAGGAGAAGAGGTGCCCCGCCGGCGTCTGCCGGAAGCTGATCCAGTTCTCGATCGACCGGGACAAGTGCACGGGCTGCCGGGTCTGCGCGGCGGCCTGCCCGGTCGCGTCGATCACCGGCGAGAAGAAGGTCCCCCACGCCATCGTGCAGGAGACCTGCATCCGCTGCGGTGCCTGCCGGCGCGCCTGCACGTTCGACGCTGTAACGGTGAGGTAACGCCGCGTTCGGCGAATCGTCAGAGACGGTTGGAGAGCCTGATGAAGAAGATCACACTGACAATCGACGGCCGGGTGGTCTCGGCGGAGACCGGCAAGACAGTGTTCGAGGCTGCCAGGGCCGTGGGCATCGAGGTCCCTGCGCTCTGCGCCCACGCCGACCTCTCCCCGTTCGGCGCTTGCCGGATGTGCATCGTCGAGATCGACGGGGTGCGAGGCTACCCCACGTCGTGCACGACCCCGGCCGAGGATGGCATGGTGGTCCGGACCAAGACGCCGGAGATCCTCACCTTGCGGGATCGCACGCTGGAGCTCATGTTCTCCGGCCACCCCAACGCCTGCCTGGTCTGCGACCACAGGGAGGCCTGCGAGAAGTACCGGCGCTGGCCGGTCAAGTCGGGCCGCGCGACCAAGTGCGCCACCTGCTCGAACCGCCCGGAGTGCTCGCTCAGGGAGCTGGGGCTAAAGCATCGCCGGCGGGAGCTCAACCTGCCCACGCTCTACTCGCACCAGAACGTGGAGCGGACCGATCCGTTCATGGACCGGGACCACAACCTCTGCATCCTCTGCGGTCGCTGCTGGCGGATCTGCGAGGCGATCCACGGCAAGCCCGCCATCAGCATCGTCAACCGGGGTCAGCAGGCGCGGATCGCCACGGCGTTCTTCGGGAGCTACGTCACGTCCGGTTGCACGTTCTGCGGCGCCTGCATCGACATCTGCCCCACCGGTACGCTCACCGACCGGTATGCGCGATGGTACGGCTCCCCGGATGAAGAGGCGCTCACGACCTGCACGATGTGCAGCGAGGGCTGCTCGCTGGTGACCCGGACCCTCAGGCGGCGGCTCGTCGCCACCCGGATGGTCGGGCTGGAGAGGGACGCCCGGCTCTGCGCCGTGGGCCGGTTCGCCTACCCGCAGGTCGCCAACGCCGCAGCCCGGCTCAGAAGGCCGGTGATCAAGGAGCAGGGCACCCAGATCCCGGCTCCGTGGGACAAGGCGCTGCCGGCCGTCGCGGAGAGGCTCGAGGCGTACAGGGACGGCAGCTTCGTCGCCATCGTCGGGGTCGCCGAGACGCGGGAGACCCGGCTGGCGTACGAACGGTTCGCCCGGAACCTGATGGGCGGTTCCGTGGCCCTGGTCCCGGCGGGCGGTGGGCCCGGAGAGCTGGGGCCCGCAACGGTGAAGAACGATCTGGCGGCGGGCCGGTTCAAGGCTGCGCTGGTGGCCGGGAACTACCTGGACCTCGAGACCGCCTCCAGGCTCGAGTTCCTGGTCGTGGCGGACTGCCTTCCCTCCCCCCTGGCCGAGCGCGCCGACGCGGGGCTTCCCGTGGCGATCCTCGCGGAGGTCGCCGGGACGTTCCGGAACCTGGCGGGCGAGGTGAAGTCGCTGCGCGCCACGCTCGCGGCGCCGGGGGAGGCCCGCCCGGAGACCTCGATCCTGGCGGCGCTCGCCCAGGCGCTCAAGGCACCCCAGGGCTGTCTCGACGCCCCCGGCGCGCCAGCTTCAGAGCCGGAAGGAGCGACCCCCGGGGCCGCCCAGGGATCGCCGAGGGATTCCCTCGCTCGCATCCCCCCACGGTTCCGGGGGCACCTGCTGGCCGACACGGTTCCCGCCCTGGTGGCCATGGGTCTGCCGGCCACACCGTCCGTGCCGTCGTCGGCCGCCCCGGGCGCCTTCCCGGTGGTCGAGCGAAGAGGTGGGCCGCTCCACCCGCGAGGTCGTCGCCCTGAAGAAGGGCGACTGCATCGAGCACGTGGTCGGCCCGCTGGGCCTGCCCTACCCGCTGGCGAATCTCGGCACCGTCGCCCTGGGCGGCGGCTGCTACGGCATCGGCGCCATCTACCCGATCGCCCGGGCGTTGAAGCAGGCCGGCAACCATGTCATCTGCGTGGTGGAGGCGTCGAGCTCCTACCTCTTCTACATGGAAGAGCAGCTGAGAGGGGTGTGCGACGAGCTGACCATCGTGACGAAGGACGGCACCCGGGGCCGGAAGGGCGGCGTCCAGGAAGCGTTCGTGGACCTGGTCCAGGCCGGGCGGAAGGTGGACCAGTTCGTCGCGATCGGGTGCACGTTCATGATGCGGATGGTCGCCGAGGCGACCAGGCCGCTGGGCGTGCCTCTGAAGGTCGCTCTCAACTCGATCATGGTGGACGGCACGGGCATGTGCGGGGCCTGTCGTGTGTCGGTGGGCGGCAAGACGAAGTTCGCCTGCGTGGACGGGCCGTTCTTCGACGGCCACGCCGTGGACTGGGACGAACTGGGCTACCGTCGCGCGGCGTACGTCAACGAGGAGATCGAGGCGCTTCCCCAGGAAGCCGCGGGCTGCCCTTCGGGAGGCGCCACGTGCAGTCCAAAGGCCTGAACTAGGGCAAAGACAACAACCCGACCGATCGATCAGGAAGAAGTCAGAAGTTATGGAACCAATGGACGCCAAGAAGAAGGTCCAGATTCCCCGTCAGCCCATGCCGGAACAGGATGCGACGCGTCGCGTCACGAACTTCGAAGAGGTCGCCATGGGCTACACGCCGGAGACGGCGAAGCTCGAGGCTCAGCGCTGCCTGCGCTGCAAGATCCCCAAGTGCGTGGAGGGCTGCCCGGCGCTGATCGACATCAAGTCGTTCATCACGCTGATCGCCGAGGGCGACTTCGTCGGGGCGACGCTCAAGATGAAAGAGCAGAACACCTTGCCAGCGGTGTGCGGGCGGGTCTGCCCCCAGGAGACCCAGTGCGAGATCAAGTGCGTCCTCGCGAAGAAGTTCGGGGCGGTGGCGATCGGTCGGCTCGAACGCTTCGCCGCGGACTTCACCCGGAAGAAGGGCGGCGAACCCGATCCGGTCGTGCCGGCGTCGACGGGCAAACGGGTGGCCGTCATCGGCACCGGCCCGGCCGGCATCACCGTGGCCGGCGACCTGACCCGCCTGGGGCACAAGGTGGTCATGTACGAGGCGCTCCACGTTCCTGGCGGTGTCCTGATGTACGGCATCCCCGAGTTCAGGCTCCCGAAGGAGATCGTGAGGTACGAGATCAACTGCCTGAAGAAGCTGGGAGTCGAGATCCACACCGACTACGTGATCGGCAAGACCGAGACGGTGGAGCAGCTGCTCTCCGAGGGCGGTTTCGACGCGGTGTTCATCGGCTCCGGTGCCGGGCTCCCGCTGTTCCTCGGCGTTCCGGGGGAGAACGCCATCGGCGTCTACTCGTCCAACGAGTACCTGACCCGGGTCAACCTGATGAAGGCGTACGACTTTCCCAGGTTCGCGACGGCGCCGGTCCGTGCCAGGCACGTGATCACGGTCGGTGGGGGCAACGTGGCCATGGACTCGGCGCGCAACGCCCTCAGGATGGGCGCCAAGTCCACCATCGTCTATCGCCGCAGCCGGGAGGAGATGCCGGCCCGGCTGGAGGAGATCCACCACG
The DNA here is from genome assembly GCA_016213885.1 of Candidatus Rifleibacteriota bacterium. GTDB lineage: Bacteria > Muiribacteriota > UBA6191 > JACPRK01 > JACQZM01 > JACQZM01. The sequence goes on from JACQZM010000190.1 coordinate 14,591, forward strand.
CCGAGCAAGAGGGCGTGGTGTTCCACCTGCTGACGAATCCGCTGAAGATCATCACCGATGTGAACAACCGGGTCGTCGGGATGGAATGCCTGAAGCAGCGGCTGGGAGAACCGGACGCGTCGGGAAGACGCCGTCCGATCCCGATCGAAGGATCGAACTTCGTCATCGATGCCGACGCCGTCGTGGTCTCCATCGGCAACAACCCCAACCCGCTGATCCCCCAGACCACCCCGGGCCTCAAGGTCACCCGCTGGGGGACGGTCATCGTCGACGAGACGAGCATGGCGGCGTCGATCCCGGGGGTGTTCGCGGGCGGCGACGTCGTCTCCGGCGCGGCCACCGTGATCAGCGCCATCGGTCAGGCCAAGAAGGCAGCCCGGACGATCCACCGGTTCCTCTCCGGCGAGGAAGTCCAGCTGGGTGGGGCCGGGGAGACCAAGAAGTAGAGCCTCCGTCGGCGCGGTCGGGCTCGCGCCGCCGGTGGCCGGTGGCTACTTCCCCGCCTTCTTGTTGATCGCCTCGGCCTGTTCCTCGAGCTTCTTGGCGCCGGTCTCGTTTCCGCGGGTACGCAGCAGCTCGGCGAGCGATTTCATGGCCTCGGCGACCTCCGGGGACTCCGCGCCCTGGACCTTCTGGCGGATCGCCAGCGCCCGCTCGAGATGCTTCTGCGCCTCTTCGAACGCGGCCTGGGTCTTCAGAACCCCGGCCAGCGCCTCCAGACACGCGGCCACCTCCGGGTGATCCTTGCCGTGGACCTTCTCCAGGATCTGCAGGGCGGCCTCGTAGTCCTTCCTCGCCTCGGGGTAGAGGGCCCGCTCCCCCGCGAGCGACGCGAGGTCCATCAGGGTCCGGGCCACATCCGGGTGATCATGACCGAACACCTTCTCCCGGACCGCCATGGCGGCCTCGTAGCTCTTCTTCGCCTCCGAATGCTGGGCCCTGGCCCTGGCTAGACCGGCGAGGTTCTCCAGGCTCGAGGCGACGTCGGGATGCGCCTTGCCGTGGAGCTTCTCCCTGATGGCCAGCGCGCGCTGGTAGTGTTTTTCTGCGCCGGCGTACTCGGCCTGTTCCTTGAGGTGCCCGGCCAGCTGGTCGAGCGTGCCGGCCACATCCGGGTGTTCCGCCCCCTGGCACTTCTCCCTGACCGCCAGCGCCCGCTCCAGCGTCGCGACGACCCCGGCCTTGTCGCCCTGGTCGCACAGGATCGACGACAGCGACTCGATCGCGCCGGCCAGGTCCGGGTGGCCGTCGCCGTAGATCTTCTCGAAGGCGGCGACCGACTCCCTGGCCGTTGCCAGCGCCTCGGCCGCCTTCTCCTTGCCCTGGCCGTTGAGCTCCAGAGCCTTGGCCATGAGGGCCTGGGCCTTGTCCAGCGGCGTCTCCTTGACCTCGCCCTTCTCCTCGGCCAGGAGAGGTGCAGAGCCCAGGGCGGTGAACAGGCACAGTCCGAAGAACGCCAGGTTGTGCAACCAGCTCATGTCGATCTCCCTCGTGTGACGGCGCGGAAGGGGACTCTCGGGGCCCGGCTCGGCCGGCAACGCTGACCATGGCCACGTCGGGCCGCCCGGGAATCGCGAATCCAGGTGGGTCGAGCCGAGTATGGCCGCCGCGATCCCGCCCGTCAAGGGAGAATCCTGGAGATCCCGGGGACTTGCGGATGTCGCCGCGTTTGGCCATGATGGAACCGATGGAAGACCCTGGTTGCTCTTCTCCACCGGATGGGGCCGGACCGTGCCGGTGCGAGGCCGTCCGGGCCCGACAGCTGCAGCGAGCTCTCACCCTGGAGTACGTGACCGTCGGATGGAACGTCGTGGAGGGTGTGATCGCCGTGGCCGCCGCTCTGAGCGCCGACAGCATCGCCCTCCTGGGTTTCGGCATCGACAGTTTCGTGGAGTGCGCCTCCGGAGGGATCCTGATCTGGAGGCTCAAGGCCGAGCGGAGCGACCACTCTCCCGGACAGGTCGATCAGCTGGACCGGCGGGCGCGCCGGTTGGTCGGCCTCTCTCTGTTCCTCTTGGCCGGGTACGTCGGAGTCGAGGCGATCTCGACGCTGATCACCCTGGAGAGACCCCGGCCGAGCTGGGTCGGGATCGCCCTCCTGGTCGTCTCCATGGGCGTGATGCGCTGGCTGGCCCGGGCCAAGCAGAGGGCAGCCTCGGAGCTCTCGAGCGAGGCGCTGGCCGCCGACTCCTTCCAGACCACGGCTTGCTTCTGGCTTTCGGTGATCGGGCTTTCCGGCATCGCCGTCAACGCGGCGCTGGGCTGGTGGTGGGCGGACCCGGTGGCAGCGCTGGTCATGAGCTGGTTCATCGTGAGGGAAGGCCGGGAGGCCTGGCGAGGCCAGACCTGTGGCTGCCACTAGACTCGCGTCGGTTGTAACCCCACGTCCGCCGCAAGACTCGAAACGGAGGAGAGGCCCGGCCCCGGGCAAGACCGCCTGGACTCCTCGGGCTCTTCGCCTCGATTTTCTTTATCTCCCGGAGATCCACGGGCTACACTGAAACCCACCATGGAGATGCCCAAGCCCAACGTCCTTCTCGTGGACGACGACGACGAGACGCTGCAGCTCTACGAACGGTTCCTCGACAACCCCGACTGGACCCTCATCAAGGCCAGGAGCGGGATGGAGGCGCTCCAGCTGGCGGAGACGACGGACTTCTCCGCCATAGTGCTGGACGTGTGCATGCCGGGAATGGACGGCCTGGAGGCCGCCCGGAGGCTCAGGTCCGCGGAACGCACACGGACCGTTCCGATCGTGTTCGCCTCCGCCGTCGATCGCACCGGGATGCACGATCTGAAGGCCTACGACGCGGGAGCCGTCGACTTCCTGTTCAAGCCGGTGGAGCCGGCGGTGCTCAGGGCGAAGGTCCGGGTCCTCGTGGAGCTGTCCCAGAAGACCGCCGAGGTCAAGCTGCAGGGGGAGATGCTCCGCGAGGCCGAGCGGCGGGAGCACGAACGGCAGCTCAGCTACCAGAAACAGCTCCTGGAGATGAACAAGCAGAAGGCGGTGGGTATCCTCGCTGCGGGTGTCGCCCACCACTTCAACAACATCCTGCAGATCGCCCTGGGACACGCCGAGCTGGCGCAGCGGTACCTGCCGCCCGGGTCGCCGGCGGCCGCTCCGTTGACCACGGTCTCCAAGGCCGGCAGGCGTGCGGTGGAGCTGGTTCGCAGGATGCTGGTGCTGGGCAAGCCACAGCCGGACGACGAGGAGATGACGCCGCTGAACCACGCGGTGCTCGAGACGGTCAGGGTGCTCAAGCCGACCCTGCCGACCAGCATCACCGTCGCCACGAACCTGGGAACCGGGGCTGGCAGCGTGAAGATGCAGTTCGCCGACCTGGAGCAGATCCTCGTGGTGCTCGCCATGAATGCCCGCGACGCCATGCTCGACGGGGGCGTCCTGACCATCGAGACCGGAGCCATGGCCGATCCCCCGACCGACCGGCTGCCGCCGTCGGGAGAGACGCCCCTGACAACCAGGCTCACCGTCAGGGACACCGGTTCGGGCATGGACGCCGCGACCCGGGCGCACCTGTTCGAGCCGTTCTTCACCACCAAGCAGCCGGACCGGGGCGTCGGCCTGGGCCTCTACACGGCCTACACCCTGATCGAGCGCCACGGTGGGTCCATCCAGGTGGAGAGCGAACCGGGCCGCGGCTCCAGCTTCCACGTACAGCTGCCCAGGTTCGCAACGGCGCCGGTTCGTCCGATCGTCGAGCCGGGCGCCGTCAGGACCGCCGGCAGCGTCCCGGCCCCGCAGGCCACGGTCCTCGTGGTGGAAGACGAGGACGAGGTCCGGACCCTGCTCGAGCAGGTCCTCCTGTCGGGCGGCTACGAGGTGTTCACGGCGGCCAGCGCCGAGGAGGCCCTGCTGGAGTTCACCGAGCGTCTCGACCGGATCGACCTCCTGCTGGCCGACGTGGTCCTGCCCGGGATGAGCGGTCTCTCCCTGGCCCGTCGTTTCCAGGAGGCCCGACCCGACCTCAAGGTGCTTCACGTCACCGCCCACTCCGACGTGATCAAGGAGCGACGGTTCAGCGCCGGCAAGTTCGTCAAGGTACTGGCCAAGCCGTTCGAGATCGACGAGCTTCTCAAGGCTGTCGAGGAGTCCATCACCAACGTCGTCGCTGGCTGACCCGCCTTCAAGACCCGGCGCCTCGCCGGGTCCGAGTCGCGCCCCCGAGCGCGACCTCAATCCGGATCCCCTCCACTTTCCTCTCCCTCGCGAGCGCGACGCCAGATGAACCCCCTCCACTTCCCTATCGACTCCGCAGCCAGGCCGAGGCCTGATCACAGGCCCGACTCCGCGAAACAGGCGGGCGATCCGCCCGCGCCACTGTTTCCCCGGTCTCGTCGGCAGGCTAGAATGGCCGGAACGGATCCTCCTGACGACGATGAGCGACTCACACGAGACCACGGCCCCGGCCCGACGCCGCTCCGGCGCGCCACCGGTCCAGGAGCGCAGGGGCAGACTGTCCAGGTTCTTCCGCGACGCTCGCGTGGAGATGACGATCGCGGCCCTGATCGTTCTCTCGGTGGCACTGCTGCTCGCGGAGTCCATCCTCCCCGCTTCGGACCCGTGGCAGCCGGCGCTGCTCTGCGCCGGAGAGGTGTTGACCCTCGTCTTCGTGCTCGAACTGGTGCTCCGGTACCTGGCGCACCCCCATGCCGGGGAGTTCCTGGGAGAGTACTGGCTCGACATCGTGGCGGTGGCGCCGCTGTTCAGGCCGCTCCGGTTCCTCCGGTTCCTCAGGCTGCTGCGGCTGTTCAGGGCGGGCCTCGTGCTTCACAGGCAAAGCCGGCAGCTCCTGGGTACCCTGGCCGAGACGGGCGGCGAGTACATCCTGTTGACGATCTTCCTGGCCACGGCCGTGTTCCTGGGCGCCATAGGAATCATGCAGACCGAGGGCCACCGCAGCGAGGAGTTCAACACCTTCGGGTCGGCGCTGTGGTGGACCGTCCTCTCCATGGCCACGGGGCAGCCGACCCAGACGCTCCCCGGCTCCAACCTCGGGAAGCTGCTGGCTCTCTTCGTGATCCTGTGCGGGGCCACCGTGTTCGCCATGTTCACGGGCATCGTGTCCGCCGTGATGGTCGAGAGGATGAGGAGACACATGGACGAGAGGAACCTGGGCATCGACGAGCTCGCCGGGCACATCCTGCTCTGCGGCTGGAACTGGTCTGCCAACATCATGCTCCAGCAGATCCAGCGAGACCCTCGGCACGTCCGCACGCCGATCGTGGTCATCGCCGAGTTCAGCTGCGACGAGACGATCGACTTCACCGGCCTGAGGCGCGAGCTGATCTACATCGTACGAGGAGACTTCACGAAGGTGGCCGTGCTCGGGCAGGCCAACGTGAAGAGAGCGGCCGTGGCCATCCTGCTGGCGGACCAGGTGGTGCGCCGGAGCGACCAGGACAGGGACGCGCGAACCGTGCTGGCCGCCCTGACCATCGAGAAGCTGGCCCCGGGGGTCTTCACTTGCGTGGAGCTTCTGAACGCGGAGAACGAGGGGCACCTCCGGATGGCCGGGGTGGAAGAGGTCGTGGTGCCGGACGTCCTCCAGGCGGACATCCTGGCGCTGGCGTGCCTGAACCGCGGACTGGGAGGGATGTTCAGGGAGCTGTTCGAGAACGCTCGCGGAACGAGCTTCTACACCTGTCCGGTGCCTCCGTCCTGGGACGGAGTCCAGCTGGCTCAGGTGTTCGGCGGCATCAAGCAGACGCTGAACGCAGTCGTGGTCGGCGTGAAGTCCGGACAGCGGGTGGAGTCCAACCCGCCGCTCGAGCTGCGACTGGCTTCCGGGGACTTCCTGGTCGTGGTGGCCGGGCAGCAACCCGACCTGGAGACGCTGCGGCTGCCACCGCGGAAAGACGCGGCATGACCCTGACCTGGGCCCACGTAACCGCCGACGGCCGGACCGACACCGGTCGGCCAGGCGATCCACAGATACCGGGTTCTGGGGAGGTTAGACCATGAACGTCGTGGACAGACCGGCGATCGGCCGCTGGACCGTGCTGGCCGTTTCGGGCCGGATCGACGCCGACAGCGCCGACGTGCTCGAGAAAGCCTGCATGGCTTCGGCGAAGGCCGGCTCCGACCTGCTCGCCATCGACCTGGCGGAGGTGACGTTCGTCACGAGCGCCGGGCTCCGGGTGTTCGTCACCGTGCGAAAGGCGCTCGAGACGACCCGGGGGCAGCTGGTGCTGCTGCGGCCTCAGGTGTACGTCCGGCGGACCCTGGAGCTGTCGGGATTCGCCAGCATCCTCCGGATCCTCGACGATCCGGAAGAGCTGGTGTAGCGGCGTCGCGTCAGCGCGCCCGCCGGTCCAGCACGTTGTACTGCTGGAGGACAGCAGGGTCGGTGAAGAGGGCCCAGCGCTCCCCTGGCACTCCCTTGAACGCCGCGTCGTAACGGGCCTGGTCGTCTCCCTGCCCGCCGACCCGCCGGATGAAGATCTGCCTCACCCGGCCCGGGTGACGGCGGGCGATCTCGGCGTAGATCTCCGGGTCTTTCTCTCCGGAGTCGCCCACCAGCACGAAGCTCCGCTTCGGAAGACGGGCGAGCACCGCCTCGATCGCCGGGATCTTGTACGCCTCCGGCGACTTGGCCAGATTGACGAACGACTCGTCCTTCGGCCGGAACAGCTTGAGCTGGACCGCACCCCGAGGGAATCCCTGCTCGTCGAGGAACGCCGCGAGCGGAGGATAGAGCTGCCACGGAGAGGCCGAGAGGTAGACGAATACGGCCCCCGCATCGGCCCAGCGGTTGTACGCCTGGGGCATCCCCTCCACGGGCCTGAACGGCCTCAGGAAGGTGTTGCGCAGCATCTCCATGGTGTCCTGGACCTGGGTGATCTTGATGGTGTCATCGATGTCGGAGATGACGCCCACCCCGTCGGGCGGCACCAGCTGGATCGCCCCTTCGAAGCGGCGAGGGTCGCCGGCCGGCAGCACCGCGGCGTAGCGGAGCCAGGCGGGCAACGGGCCCTGGGAGGCCCCCGCCGGTACCTGGATCGGGCCCTCGAAATGCCCGTTGGCCCCTGTCTTCGGAAGGGTCTGGGTCGTCTGCCCGACTCTCACCTGGACGTCCTTCCATCGCTGGCTATCCACGAGGAACTGGCTGGCCCGGGCGTTGAAGATCGCCTGGTCTTCGCTACCGGCCGGCAGCCCCAGAGCCTTGGCAAACGCCTTCAGCAGCAGGCGCCGCACCACCGAGTCCGCCTCGGGCTCGAACACCCAGCCGTGGATCCGCGGCGTCCACGCCTGGGATCCGGTCTCGACCTGGGCGATCGACCTGAAGAAGATCACATCCTCGTCGGTGGCGACGGAGAAAGCCCACGCGGCCACGGCGGCGGCGAGCCCCAGGGCCGAGAACAGGACGAACCCGGTGACGATTCTGAAAGCGCGACTCATGACCCCTCCTCCGAGACCCTGCAGGGTGGAACGTCATTCTAACCGATCCTCGCGCGCGTTGGCCACAGGATCGACTCCGCGAAACAGGTGGGGGATCCTGGCGCACCCGGGACCACGTCTCGAGGGGGGGCCGACTCCGCCGGGGATCGCCGGCTCAGCGGTCCGGCCACCCCGAGTTGAGAATGGCGAGCCCCTCCTGGGCGAGCCGCCAGCACGCGGGCCAGACCGGATCGGAGTTCGACTGCAGATCGAAGACCGCGACTCCCGCGAGCTGCCGGAGGTTCTCGTGGCCAGCCAGAGCGCGGGCGAAGGTGAGCCCGTCCTCCGGCGGGATCTGGTGGAGCTGGTCCACCGTGGAGTACTCCGGCGGATAGCAGGGCATGCCGAGGAACACCCGCTGGCCGGGCCGGACCGCCTTGCCGATGTCGAGGCAGCGGTGCAGCACCTGCCGGTAGTAGTCGTGACGCCACGAGGCCCCGACCCGCTGCTGGGCCGGAACGTCCCGGATCGCGCGATAGCCGCGGTTGTAGCTCATGACGCAGATCGTATCGGCAGCGGTCAGCGCCGCGTAGGGCCCGGTGCCGGGCCAGGTGTAGCCCTGGTCGTCCGGCGGCACCCCCGGCGAGAGCGGCGGCACCGTCACCGACAGCTCTCGCACGCCGAGGATCCGCTTGAGGTGGACCAGGTGGGCGTTGAACGTCCCCACGTCCCGGACCGCATGCAGCGGCTCGGCCGACAGCTGGATGCCGTCGCACCCGAGCTCGTCGACGAGGTGCCTGACCAGGGCGATGAACGGCGTCCAGTCGTCCCGCAGCCTGAAGTAGCCGGGGGTTCCCTCGACGTCCATCAGCGTGACGAACGGGACGACCCGGAACTTCCTCTCCTTGAGCGTCTTGACCAGGTCGGCGAACCGGTCCAGCGGCCAGGGTTTCAAGCCGCCCTGGCCCGGATATCCGGTGGTGGTGCCCCCTGCGAGCAGACGGCCGATGAACGGGTACACCGTGCCTATGCCCAGCTGGCGCATCCGCTGGAACGGCATGGCGGGGGTGGTGCCCTTCCTCCACCAGTCCGCTTCTGCCCAGGCGGAGTGGCGCCCGGTGGCGCCATCGACCACGACGTGGCGGGCCGGCCGGACAAAGGCGATCGGATCGGTCGGGACCGACCCGGGGCAGACCTGGGCTCGCCGCAGCGCCCCGCAGGCGAGGTTGCCCCGCGAGGCGGCGAGCCTGCAGGTGTCGGCGGTGCACGGCGCAAGGCAGAGCTCGTGACGGCAGCCGCTCAGCTCCTCCGACCCGGGTCGAATCTCGAGCCGGTAGAAGAGCCTGCGGTCCGGCTGTCTTGCCGAGCCCGCCAGCCTGGCCTCGAACTGCAGAGAGCCGTGGTCCCGGGCGCCGACGACAGGGCCGGCCAGCACGGTCTGGGGCGGTCGCCCGTCGGTCATCTCCCGATCGCAGGCCAGAGTGCCGGTCACGCCCGCGGTCACCCCGGTCAGAGCGAGTCGCTCCGTCACGATGACCCGGTACTCCCTGCTGGGCCGCTCCTGGACGAGGTACGCGGATGGGCCGGGCTCCGACGCCCGGAGCAGGGAGGGCCCGCCGATCCAGTCGCCGGCGATCGAGCGGGCCGGCCCGATGCCAGGAGAAGGGGACTGCCCCGGCCTCGGGGAGGTCAGCGGCGGCGGCTTGAAGGTCGCCGCCGTATCCGGAGGCGTTGCGGGTGGGGGGGGCATCGTGACCGGCGGCGGAGCGGTCTGGTGCCTGACCAGGAGAAAGACGATGCCGAGCGACAGCGTGAGCGTGGCGAGCTTCGTCAGAGACCGGGTCAGCGAGCCGAACCGTGATCTCGGAGCCGCGGCGGCCCCGGGAGGGGGAACGCCCGAGCGGCTCGGTGCCGATGCGATCGCCGCACTCGCCTGACCGGGTTTCTCGAGAGGTGGCAGCGCCCCGCACGGACCGGGCTCGGGCCCTTTCGGCGGCGCCGCGACCTGCGCCGACCGACGGGCCACGCTCGCCTCGCCTGCAGGTGCGGCCTGGCCGGGCACGGGCGAGGCTCCGGGGGGCCCGGCATCGACGACGCGGGCCCCGATGAACTGGAACCGGAGCCTGCTCAGCTCCGGGGGAGGAAGGTCCGGGAGTCGCGGGAGCGGCTCTTCCCAGTAGACCGGCCTGATGAACCCTTCCCTGCCACGGGAAAGCGCATACTCCCATTCCCGGCGCACCGCCGCGGAGGCCATGGCGTTCCTCGACCAGAACAGCTGGAACACGTCGGCCCGGTCGATCAGGGAGAGCACCCGATCGCCGGGGGCGCCGGAGCGGGCGTCGCGGCACTCCCGGAGGTACTGGTCGCCGAGGGCGGCGGCGTACCGCTCGAACTGCTCGACGATGGGACGATCGTCGCTGGCGTACGATGCGAAGATCCTCCGGTAGCGGGCCGCACAGGTCACGGTCTGCTCCTGCGGTTCCCGCAAGGCGGGCTCCGGCTGCTCGACCTGGACCCTGAGCGGGATGTCGGCCACGATCAGCGCCCCGAGAAAGACGGTCACGCGCCCGCGGGCCACCCTGCCGGCCAGGGCCGCGTCGGCGCGCATCCGGAACGACACGGTGTGCTCGTCCTCGGTCCACAGGAAGCCCTGGCGGGGCGGGTTGAACGAGACCCCATCCATGACCGGAACGAACGTGATGGCCCCTCCCTGCGGGATGGCCTGCCCGGACGGGAGAGTCACCTCCTGCTGGCCCCCGGCGACGAGCCGTTCACCGTCTTGCCCCAGGATCCGCCCGGCGTTCGCGCGGGCCGCATCGGCAGGCGACCTCTCATCGACGGGAGCGCCGGGCCTCTTCTCGCCAAGATGGGCCGAGGCCACGAGGGTGCACCACTGCAGCGGCGGAATCACCTTGTGATGGTATGCGGCGAACTCCACGTTGTCGTCGTAGCCGGGCTCCACGGCTCGCTGCGGCGAGGTTGCCGGGACGGCCATCGGTGACGGTCGGCTCTCCAGCGCTCCGGCGAGCCGGTCCAGAAAAGCCCCGGCCGAGGCCGGTCTGTCCGCGGCCTTCTTGGCGAGGCCGGCCATCAGAGCGTCCACCACGGCGTCCCCGAGCCCCTCGGGCCGGGGCACGTCGCAGTTGTTGATGGCGTGGGCCAGGTCGCCCCCCACGAAGGGAGGATGGAGCGTCAACGCCTCGTAGAGTGTGGCCGCGAACGAGTAGATGTCGGAGGGACGGCCCGGCCGCTGGCCGTTGACCTGCTCGGGACTCATGTAGGCGAAGGTGCCCGAGGTGAGCTGCTTGCCCGTGATCGTGGTGGTGTGAGCCGCGATCTCCGCCGCGACCCCGAAATCGATCAGCTTGGCGCCTGAAGATCGGGACGACCTCCGCCGGCGTGAAGCCCGGGAGCCCATCGACGACGCGACGGCCGATCTCGGCGGCCAGGGTGGGCCCGTCGATGTAGTCCATCACCAGGAACGGCGCGCTGGACATCTCGAGGTTCCGCACCCTGACGATGTTCTTGTGGTACAGCTTGAGGGAGTAGCGGGCCTCCCTGGAGACGTGGGCCCGGGCCGTGGCATCGTGCCAGAGCTCCTGGCTCAGCAGCTTCAGCGCCACGACCTCGGGCTCTCCGCCCTCGCGAGACAGGGTGCGGTCGTAGGCCTTCCACACCTCGCCCATGCCCCCCTTGCCCAGCTGCTCGACCAGCTCGTACCGGCCCGCCAGCACGGTCCCCTGCTCGACCTTGGGCACCATCCCGGACCGTGAGGGCAGGTTCAGCAGCGCCTTCTTGAGCTCCTCGCGAAACTCCAGAGCGCTCTTGAACCGGTCCTGGGGCTTCTTCTCCAGCGCCCTCAGGATCGCCGACTCGAGCGGCAAGGGGATGTCCGGACAGATCGCCCTCGGCCGGGGCGCGGGCATGGAGCAGTGCTGCTCCAGGTACTTCCCGAGGGAGGGTCCGGGGAACGGGAGCCGCCCGGTGAGCATCTCGAACAGCACCACCCCCATCGCGTAGAGGTCGGCGCTGTGGGTGACCAGGCTCCCGGGGACACCCGGCGAGAGGTCGCACTGTTCCGGGCTCATGTAGGGCGGGGTGCCTGCCAGCTTGAACAGGGAGTCGCCCTCTCTCCCCGCTATCATCTTGGCCAGCCCGAAGTCGGCCAGGATCGGGTAGCCGAGATTCTCGTCGATGAGAATGTTGGCCGGCTTCAGATCCCTGTGGACGATCTTGACCGAGTGGGCGTGGTGCAGGCCGAACAGCACGCCCCTGGCCACGCGGATCGCGTCCTCCGGCGAGAGCCGCTGCTCCCTCTCCAGGATCTGCCGCAGGTTCGACCCCTGGACGTAGCGGACCACGAGGCACACCCAGGGAATGCCGTCCACCTCGTACTCGACCACGTCGTGAACCGTGAGGATGTTGGGGTGGGAGAGCGACGCCAGGAGCTGGGCCTCCTGGAGAAGCGTCGACCTGCCGGAGATGGAATCCGGGTGAACGGTCTTCACCGCCACGAGCCGGGGCAGGTGGAGGTCGCGCATGAGCAGCACCTTGCCCTGCGCTCCCTCGTCGATGACCCGTTCGAAGGAGTACCGGTGGCGGAACTCCGCCGAGCGCGGAAGGCAGGCGTCCCAGTCGACGGGCCGGATCGTCGCCGGCCCGGCCGGTCGGGGGCCGGCGGCTGGCACCACCGTGCTGCACCGGGGGCACACGGCAGGGTCGTCCGGGGAGCCGTCGGCGCCGAACTCGAGCCGACACCTGGAACAGATCGCACGAGCCATGGTCGCCTGCTTCGTGCTGGAGGCACCCAGCGAACGTGGACGGAGCGATTCGTGACTGCACCAGTCTACTAGGACATCGCTCCGGAAGTAAGCAGGCAGTTTCTCTTCTGCTCGTGGCCGGACCTGAGAGCCGGGGCTTCGCCCCGGACCGGTGAGCGGGGCCGCCAGGATCCTGCACCTGTTTCGCGGAGTCGGGCCGGTGATCAGGCCTCGGCCTGGTGCAGAGTCACCAGGGGGGGGGAGGAGATTCATTTGGCGTCGCGCTCGGGGGGGAGAGGAAAAAAGAGGAGGGGATCCGGATTGAGGTCGCGCTCGGGGGCGCGACTCGGACCCGGCGAGGCGCCGGGTCTTGCGACTCGGAC
>JACQZM010000361.1 GCA_016213885.1 Candidatus Rifleibacteriota bacterium
GCGTTCGACCCGGCGGATCGGGCGATCGATCTGAAGAGTACGTCCACGCTGGGCCGGTGGCGCGAGACGAGTGGACCATCGACGACCTCGACCTGGTAGCGGTTGCCGACCCTGTTCACGATCAGGTGCCGGTTCCCCCTGGCGATGAGCGCCAGGCCCGGCTGGAGCCAGTCGCCGGTCCGGGCCTCGCGGACCTCGATGACGCACAGGGTGCCCAGACGCCTGGCGAACGCCTCGGTGAAAGGCTCGGGCATATGCTGCACGATCACCAGAGAAGGGCAATCCCGGGGAAGGGCCGTGAGGACCTCCTGGAGAGCTTCCGGGCCACCGGTCGAAGCTCCGATCGCCACGATGCGATCGGCGCCGATCGGGGACGAATGACCCTGCGGCGGCGGCAGGACCGCATCGGCATTGAGCCGTGGCGTCACCGGCAACGGCGGACGCAGTGGGCGTCGGAGCCTGGCGCCAGCCGCCCCACGAATGGCGTCCACCAGGAGGACCGCCGACTCCTTGAGAAAACCGGACACGCCGATCTTGGGCTTGGCCACGATCTCCACGGCACCGGCCTCCATGGCCCTCAGGGCGTGGTCCGTCCCCTCCTGGGCCAGGGCGGAACAGATCACGACCGGAATGGGGTCCTCCGCCATGATCTTTCTCAGAAACGAGAGACCGTCCATGCCCGGCAGGTCCAGATCCAGGAGAATCGCGTCGGGCCGGCGTCGGCCGATCTTGTCGAGGGCGATGCGACAGTCCGACGCCGTCTCCACGGTCACGCCGGGCTCGCGCGACAGCATCATCGAGACAACCTGCCTGACCACGGCCGAATCATCGACCACGAGCACGTGGATCCGACGATGCCCCCGGTCCTGGCCGGGCTGGGGAGGGAGCGGTGGACCGATCGACACGGGGTCCCCCTGAGTGGTATCGAACTGGCGGTCGTTGAGATGAGAACTCGCCCCATGGTAGATTCCTGGTCTCCACTCCGTCAACGCCGCCAGGTGCCCAGGATCCCCCACCTGTTCCGCGTCGCTCGGTCCGTGATCAGGCCCCGACCCCGATCCGGGCTCACGGGGGGGAAAGAGGAGAACGAAGCGGAACAGCAAGGGATCCGATCGAAGTCGCGATCGGGGCGCGACTCGGCTCCGGCCAGGGGTGCTGCCGATCATGCGATCCCACGTGAAGAAGCTCCTGGACGACCTCGCGCGCGAGGAGCTGGCGTTCGCCGACCTGATCACCTCGCTGCAAGAGGAGAACGTCCGGCTGCGTCAAGAGCTCGCCAGGCGACAGGATCCCATGACCGGTCTTGACGGGGAGGCGATGACGGACTCGACCGGTCACCGGGGGGAGCTGGATCGTCTGGCTTCCGCCTGCGCCACCGCGGAGCAACAACTCACGGAGCTGGCGAGCCTGTTCGCCACGCTCCACCGGCTCCATAGCACCCTGGACACCGGGGAGGTTCTGACCGCGATCCAGGAGGTCCTGGTCGGCTTCCTGGGGGCGGAGCACCACGGCGTGTTCCTCTCGACTCAGGGCTGTGGCACGCTGAACCTCGTGGCCCACATGGGGATCGACCCGGACCGGTTCCGGTCGGTGCCGGTGGGCTCCGGCCTCGTGGGCGAGGTGATGAGCACAGGTCAGAGCTACTTCGCGCCGGAGCTGGAGACCGGAGACGTGGATGGATCGACGGGCTCGCCGCTGGTGTGCATCCCGTTGAGAGCCGCCGGCTCGATCCGCGGGGTGATCTCGATCTTCCGCTTCGTCCCCCACAAGACCGGTCTCCTGTCCGCTGACCGGGAGCTGCTGAGCCTGCTGACCACCCATGCGGCCCTGGCGCTCTACGCGTCCCATCTCCACGGAGCCGTCGGATCCATGCCGGTTTGACGCGCCTCGACGCCCCCGACCGAGCACCGGCGTCAACGAGAGCCGGCCAGCGTGTAGACCGAGGAGATCTGACGGCGCGCCCGATCGGTGAAGCCGTGGAGGCTCTCGGCATGACCCAGGAAGAGGAAACCGCCGGGAGAGAGGCAGTTCAGGAGTCTGTCGATCACGGCCTGCTTGGTGGGACGGTCGAAGTAGATCAGGACGTTCCGGCAGAACAGCAGGTCGAACTTGATCGGCGGGTACGGATCGCCGTTGAGGTTGAGCCGGCCGAACCGGATCACCGACCGGAGCTCCGGCCCGGCCGCCAGATCGCCTCGGTGGGAACCGGTGCCGCGCAGCATGAACCGCTTGAGATGGCCGGCCGGTATCTGGTTCGCCCTGTCGATCGGCCAGATCCCCAGCCGGGCCCTCTCGATCACCCGGGTCGAGATGTCGGTGGCCAGGATGGCCACCTCCCACCCCTCAGATCGGAAGAGCGTACTGCCGGTAGCTCGCAAGCCCCAGCGCCCTGAGCCGCTTGGCGAGGCGGCCGGCCACCAACGGCTTCTTGAAGTCGGCCAGGTGGATGCCCGACTCCTGGTGGATCAGCCGCTGGAAGCGGCGGAACTCCCGGTCGCCGAGCGACCGCTCCCCGGGACTCCCGGCCGGCACGTCGGCGGAGTCGTCGGGGCCGTGCTCGTCAGGCGGCATCCCCGGTCTCCTGGGCCGGGCCGCCCTGACCGGGCTGCGGCCGAGTCTGTGCAGCGGCGATCTCCTCCAGACCGATGGCCCTGTCGATGTCGAGCACCAGGATGAACCGCTTGCCGGCCCGGCCCATGCCGATGAGGCAGTCCACGGTGACCTTGGTTCCGAACGACGGCGGCGGCTCGATCTCCTCGGCCCGCAGCTCGATCACCTGGCTCACGGCGTCGACCAGGATCCCCATCACGATCTTCTGGTCGTGGACCGTGACCTCCACGATCACGACGCATGACCGCCTGCTCACGACGCTCTCACCGAAACCGATCTTCACCGCCAGATCGACCACGGGAACGACGCTGCCGCGCAGGTTCATCACGCCCCGGATCGACCGCGGCGTCGACGGGACCCGCGTGATCGTATCGACAGGGAGGATCTCCTTGACCTGGAGGATCGACACGGCGAACGTCTCTCCGGCCATCTGGAACGTCAGGTACTGGGTTGGCTGCCCCGCCCCCGGCCCTGCCGCACTCTGTCCGCTCGGTTCCATCGTCATCGACCGACCCCTTCCATCGCCTCGCTCAGAACCTCTTGAACTCGTTGCTGTCGGGCACGCTGTGCGGCGGCTGGCCAGGCCGCCTGGTCGATCCGCCGGGCCCGGACTCGGCCTCGGCCGCGGCGACGCGAGGGCCCGGTGACCTCATGGCCGGAGGGGGCCGGCGCTGGAGCCTGCCGACCTCGCCGATCTTGAAGAACCCCATCCGGTGGCTCAACGCTTCGGCCTGGGACGACATCTCCTCGGCCGTGGAGGCCAGCTCCTCCGAGGACGACGCGTTTCGCTGCGTCACCTGATCGACCTGGGCGAGGGCGTTGTTGATCTGGTTCACGCCTGATGCCTGCTCGCTCGATGCGGCGGCCACGTCGTGCACCAGGTCCACGGTCTTGCGGATGGCGGGGACCAGCTCCGTCAGCAGAACCCCGGAGCGCTCCGCCACGGCCACGCTGGAGGCGGACAGCTCGCTGATCTCGTTGGCCGCCGTCTGGGACCGCTCCGCCAGCTTGCGGACCTCCGTGGCCACCACCGCGAACCCCCTGCCGTGCTCGCCGGCCCGGGCTGCCTCGATGGCGGCGTTCAGGGCCAGCAGGTTGGTCTGGTAGGCGATCTCCTCGATGATCGAGATCTTCTTCGCGATCGACTTCATGGCCTCCACCGTCTCTGACACGGCTCTGCCGCTCTGCTCCGCGTCGGCCGCCCCCTTGATCGCCATCTGCTCCATGGCCCGGCTCGAGTCGGCGTTCTGGCTGATCGAGGCGCTCATCTCCTCGAGGCTCGACGTGGTCTGCTCGACCGACGCGGCCTGCTCGCTCGTACCCTGGGACAGGGTCTGGGAGGTGGCGGCGACCTGCGCGGCCGCCGCGTTGAGCGACGCGCCCGCCTCCTGGACCTCACCCACGATCTGACGCAGCCGCTCGACCATGGTCTTGAACGCCGCCAGCAGCTCTCCGGTCTCGTCCCTGGACGTGGCGTCGATCCGGATCGTGAGATCGCCGTCGGCCAGCCTCAGCGCCAGCTCCGCGGCCTGCCGGATCGGTCGGGCCACGGCTCCGGAGATCAGCCATGAAAGGCCCAGCGCCAGCACCACTCCGGCAGCGGCCACCCCGATCGCGACCCAGGTCCGCTGCTCCGAGGTCTCGTCGTGCTTCTTGTCAGCGTCGACGGCCTCGCGCTCCAGGCTCCTGGCGATCTGCACGAGCTGCCTGGACGCCTCGTCCCTGTGGAGGTCCGCCTTGGCGTCGAGCTTGCGGATCTCGGCCAGGATCTGCTCGCGGCGCTCCCTGCCGGTCACGTCCCTGGTATCCTGCGCCGCGAGCCGATCCAGCGCCGGCAGCAGCTCCTTGTCGACCGCCTCGGTGAACAGCCTGGCCTCGGTGGCGTACCGCTCGGCCCGGGCCTCCTCCTCGGCTGTGGCGGCCAGCTTCTTCACCGTCTGGACGTTCTCCAGCACCTTGGGGACCAGCTCGGCGTACGCCTTGCGGGCGTCCGCCGGATGGTCGTTGATGAAGCCGTCGGCCCAGACGCGGTAGAGCCCGTCCATGTCGCCCACGCATGCGAACACCTTGAGGGCGTCACCGGCTCGCCTGGCTCCGGCATGCTGCAACTGCGCGAGGTCGTACATCGACCCGACCAGATAGGCCAGGGCCGCACCCGCCACGAGCAGCACGGCGACGAAGCCGACCGCGATCTTCGTGCCGATCTTCCAGTTCGAGAAGTCCATCGAGACCGCCCCACCTTTCCTTGCCGTCGGGCGAAGGAAGCCCAGGATCGAATCCGACCCGATACCGACCACGGACCCGCGAGCGACGCCAGCAGTATACGCCCGGCGGTTCGGCCCCGAAAGAGCCTCGATTCCGTCGAAGAGAACCCTGCCCGGCCGAAGCGGCGTCGGGCACATCCTCGACGTCGCGCCTGAGGAGCCGAGCCGCGAGGCGATGATGGATCCGGCGGCATGGACTCCGGCGGCGACCATTCCGGTCTGCCAGGGTTCTCTGCGGCAGAATCGGTCTCGGGAGCTTGTCGCTTCTCACCCCAGCGTCTTCACCCACGCGGTGCCGTCGTCGGTGAAGAAGATCAGCTTCCGACCGTGGCTACCCAGGACGTCCCGGGCGACGACGGGAATCCGCTCCTGCTCCAGCAGCTGCAAGGCCAGGTCGACGTTCTGCCGGCCGAGCTCCGGCTGTCCGCCCCGGGCCACGGCCATCCGGCACATCCCGCCGAACACCTTCGACGTGAGCCGGTTCTTCTGCGCGCCCAGCACCACCAGCTTGGCGATGAGGCGAGGGATCGCCCGGTCACCGAACCGCATCGGTTCCTGGAGAGGGCCGATCTGGCTCGGCAGGACGTAGTGGGTCAGCCCCCCGGTGCGAGCCTTCGGATCCCAGATGCAGACCGACACGCACGATCCCAGCACGGTCGTCACGGCGTGAGGCTGATCCGACACGAACAGCTGCCCCGGGTGGAGATACGCCTTCTTCCGGTCCACGGGCGAGCCGGGCGGCTCCCCGCCGACGGCCCGGTCGGCCGGTCGATCCGCTGAATCGTGGCTCAAGAGGCTCCGTCCTTCAGCAACGACCCCGGAACGTCGAGACGGCGGGCCCGGTTCCCTTGCCGCGGTGACCATACCGCTCCATGGCCTCCCTGACCAGACCGCTCACGTCGAGGACCATCCCCACCTGCCCGTCCCCCAGGATCGTGAAGCCGGAGATCCCCAGGGCTCGCTGGAAGGTGAGGCCCAGCGGCTTGATGACGATCTGCACCTCCCCCAGCAGGCGGTCCACGGCCAGGCCAGCCTTGCCCCCCGGGTGCTTGACCACCACCACGCTCCGTCTTCCGGATCCGGCGGACTGGACCCCCAGAAACGGTCCCAGGTCGATGTAGGGCACTGCCTCGCCCATCCTGTCGAGCACGCCGCCCTCGGCGGACCGGATCGTCTCGTCCGGCAGCTCCACGCACTCGAGAACAGCGTCGACCGGAATCACGTAGGTCTCCCTTCCGACCCGGACGGCGAAGCCGGCAATCATCGCCAGGGTCAACGGCAGCTGGACCGTGATGGTGGTGCCCGCCCCCTCGAAGGACCTGATGGAGAGCACCCCCTTGAGCGCTTCGACACTGCGGCGGACCACGTCCAGGCCCACGCCGCGGCCCGAGAGACCGGTCACCTCATCGGCAGTGGAGAAGCCCGGTTCCAGGATCAGGCCGTGGACCTCCGCCTCGGTCAACCGGTCCGCAGCGCCCACCAGGCCGAGGCGCACGGCCCGTTCGAGGACCTTCTCCCTGCGGATGCCGGCGCCGTCGTCCGACACCTCGATGACGATATGACCCGCGCTGTGCCAGGCCCTGAGCGTCACGGTTCCGCGGGGGTCCTTGCCCCTGGCCGCCCGGTCACCCGGGGTCTCGATGCCGTGGTCGATGGCGTTGCGGATCATGTGCATCAGCGGGTCCTTGAGGTTCTCGATCACGGCCGTGTCCACTTCCACCTCCGAGCCCTCGATGGCCAGCCGGACGTTCTTCCCGACGGCTCTCGCCACGTCCCGGACCGTTCTGATGAACCCCTTGAAGACCGGCCCGGTCGGCACCATCCGGACTCGCATGACCAGCTCCTGGAGGTCCTTGCAGAGCATGCTGGTGATCCGCTGGACCTCCAGGCTTTCGTCGTCCAGCGCCTGCGCTCTCTGCTCCAGCAGATGCTTGAGCCGCTCCTGGGCCACGGCGATCTCCCCGGACAGGTTCATCATCCGGTCGAGCCGGTCCATCCCGACTCTCAGAGACTGGACCTGGTCCCAGCCCTGGACGCCCGAGGAGACGTGGTCGATCACGATCTGGCGGCTGTCGGTGCCACGGGAGCGCGGCAGCTCGTCGGCAGGCAGCGGGACCGCCACGGGCGCCGACAGACTCTCGACGAGACGCGCCCGGGCCGGGTGCTCGTCGGCGGCTCCCCTGGCCGCAGCGTCGACAGAGTGCCTGAGCAGGTCCACGGTCTGCAGCAGCACCGTCACCACGTCCGGGGTCAGCTCCACGGCCCTGGACCGGACCCGGTGCAGCAACCCCTCCGCGGCGTGGGACAGCTCGTAGGCGCATGTCAGTCCCACCGACTCGGAGTTGCCCTTCAGGGTGTGAAAGTGACGGAACACCGTGTTGAGCGTCTCCTCGTCGTGGCGCCGCGACTCCAGCAGGATCAGCCCCTGCTCGATGCCGTCCAGCCGCTCCCTGGCCTCGGCGACGAACGTGGCAACGACCAGCTCCCGGTCTATCTCGAACGTGTCCGGCTCTTCAGGCTCTGTCATCGGGGCCCCACCTCTCGGCTCACGATCGCCGACTCCCCTGCCTCGAGGCCGAGGCACAGCCGAGGAACCTGTCCCGGGCTGCGGTGGCCACCCGCGCCTCCGGCACGATGCTCATCAGCGCCGTCGAGAGGTCGGAGAGCTGCTGGACCGCCTGCGCCGTGTCCTGACCGGCCTCTCTCGTCCGGGAACACAGGTCCACCATCTCCCGGACCACGGCCACGACCTCCTGGGAGGTCAGCTGCTGCTGCTGCGTGGAGAGGGAGATCTGCTGGGCCGTCTGGGCCGTTCTCTCGGCCAGCGGCACGATCTGCGCCAGGGAGCCGGTGGCCCGCGCGGCCCGCTCCACGGCCGCCTCGACCTTCGCGAGGCCGGCATCGCTGGCCTTGACCACCTGCTCCACCAGGCCGGTGATGTCGGCGATCAGCGCGCGGATGTCGCGGGTGGACGAGACGACGCTCTCGGCCAGCTTCCGCACCTCCACGGCGACGATGGCGAACCCCCTCCCGGACTCCCCGGCCCGGGCCGCCTCGATCGCCGCGTTCAGGGCCAGGAGCTTGGTCTGGCCGGCGATCTCGTTGATGATCTCCAGGACCTCTCCGATCTTGTCGGAGCGTTTTCCCAGGTCGCGGACCAGCTTGGCCGTGGCCCGGTTGAATGCCTGCACCTCCTCGATGTTGCGGTTGACCTCATCCACGGCCTGCTTGCCCGTCTCTGCCGCGCCCAGGGTCTCCTGGGCGAACGAGAGGACCTGCTGGGCGCTCCGGGCGACCTCCTGGGCGGCGACGCTCAGCTCTTCCATCGCGCTGGCCATCTGGGTGGTGGAAGCCGCCTGCTTGCCGAACGAATCGAGCTGGTTGGAGCACAGGGTACCGATCCATTGCGACGCCGTCGTCAGGTGCCCCGAGGCCTCGGCCACGTGTCCCACCAGCTTCGAGATCGCCATCTCCAGACGCTCGAACGCCCGTCCCAGCTCCCCCCCGGGCCTCTGTCGCAGCGCCTCGTCGGAGAGCCGCAGCGCCGCCACGGCGTCCAGATGTCGCACCAGCAGGGACATCAGCTCCACCACCCGCCCCAGCTCCGACGACACGACGGGCGCGGCGATCCCCGCCACCCGGCCCGGGAGGCTGCCGTCGGCGATCGCCCCGAGCGCCGTCGCCACGGTACGCAGATCGTCCGTCGCCAGGGCCAGCGCTTCTCCCAGCGGTCCCTGGAGCCTCCGGTGGAAAGCCGGATCCATGAGGTCGCCCCGGACGAGCGCCGCGGCCTGCTCCTCGAGCTGTCCCAGCCGGCTCTCGAGACCCGCGCAGGCCGACCGCAGCGCACCGATCTCGCCCCCGCGCCCGGCCTGGCCTGGGTCCGGCCGGGCGTCGCCGCTCGACCCGGCGGCCAGCCGCCAGAGCCTGTGCGAGGCGTCGACGAGCGCCTCCCCGATCGTCCTGGCACACCAGATCGAGAGGAGTACTCCGAGGACCGCGGCAGGGATGGACGCCAGGAGGTTGCGGGCTAGCAAGCCGGTCAGGACCGGGAGGCCCACGGCGGCCACCACCAGCGGAACCACCAGCCGGCCGGTGAGCAGGAATCTCCGGTCGCCCCCGGGACCGCTGGGTGGACCGTCCATGATTCTCCCTGGCCCGCCGGCTCGGGGTCACCCCTTGAGGCACGTCCGGATCTTCGCGAGGAACTCGGTGCCGTTGATCGGCTTGGTGATGTAGTCGGTGCAGCCGCTCTCGAACCCGGCCTCCATGTTCTCGGCCTCGCTCCGGGTCGTCACCAGGATGATCGGCGTCGACTTCGTGGGCTCCTTGGAGCGGAGCACCCGGGTCGCCTCGAAGCCGTTGACCCCGGGCATCATGACGTCCATCACGATGAGATCGGGCCGTTCCGCCAGGGCCTTGTCGATCGCCTCTTGCCCGTCGCGGGCCACCAGAAGCTCGTAGGACTGACGGTTCAGGATCATCCGTTCCAGGATCAGCGCCGTGTCCGAGTCGTCCACGAGCAGGATCTTCTTGCGCCTGGCTGGTGCGTCCACGAGACCCTCCACGTGCCCTGCCCGACCGACCGTCCCGGCACGGGGATCGCGTCGGTCCGGACCGACTCCATGGACGCGGCGGCCCGTACGGTCGAGCGGACAACCGGTGTAGTCTAGCATCAGCGGCGTCTCCGCACCAGCCAGCATTCGCCGCGAGGAACGACTCGTCTCCACCGGCATGCCGGCGCCTCGGACCGCACACGACAGCGACCCCGCCGACCGGCTTCGAACGACGCCGCTGCCCTGTGGACCATCCTGGTGGTACCATGGGCCCGGTCCAGGGAGATACGGAAAAGGGGCATCACATGACCATGGAAGGGATTCACGCGACCGGCGGAGCCGCTACCGCAAAGACCACCGTCGAGACGGTCAAGCGGGCGTTCAAGTACAACCTGTTTCATCGGCTGGGCCGCTTTCCAGCCGTGGCCACCAAGAACGACAAGTACCTGGCGCTGGCCTACACGGTCAGGGACCAGCTTCTGCACCACTGGGTGGCCACGGCGGAGAACTACTTCAAGACGGGCAGTCGAACGGTCTGTTACCTCTCCGCGGAGTTTCTGCTGGGGCCCCAGCTGGGCAACAACCTTGTCAACATGGGCCTCTTCGAGGTCGCTCGCCAGGCCATGCGGGAGCTGGACCTGGACCTGGACGACCTGCTGGAGCAGGAGGTGGAGCCCGGCCTGGGCAACGGCGGGCTGGGCCGGCTGGCCGCCTGCTTCCTGGACTCGCTGGCGACGCTGCAGATCCCGGCGATCGGCTACGGGATCCGCTACGAGTTCGGCATCTTCGAGCAGGAGATCAGGGACGGACAGCAGTGCGAGAGGACCGACAAGTGGCTCCGGTACGGCAACCCCTGGGAGATCGCCCGGCCGGAGATCTCGTTCGAGGTGAAGCTGGGAGGCCACACCGAGGAGTACGTGGACGGCCAGGGCAGGACCAGGGTCCGGTGGATACCCGGCCGCATCGTCAAGGGCACCACGTACGACACGGCGATCCTGGGCCACAGGGTGAGCACGGCCAACATGCTGCGGCTGTGGAAGGCCGAGGCGCCGGAGACGTTCGAGTTCGAGGCGTTCAACGTGGGCGACTACTACGGCGCCGTGGACCAGAACGTGGCGGCGGAGAACCTCACGAAGGTGCTCTATCCGAACGACGAGCCGATCGTGGGCAAGCTGCTGCGCCTCGAGCAGCAGTACTTCTTCGTCTCGTGCTCCCTCCAGGACATGATCCGGATCTACCTCCAGAGAGGGGTCAGGCTCGAGCGTTTCCACGAGAAGTACGCCGTGCAGCTCAACGACACGCATCCGTCCATCGCCATCGCCGAGCTGATGAGGCTCCTCGTCGACGAGCACGGCATGGGGTGGGACCAGGCCTGGGGCGTCGTGACCGGCGCGTTCGGGTACACGAACCACACCCTGCTCCCCGAGGCGCTGGAGAAGTGGCCGGTAGGGCTGTTCGGGATGGTCCTGCCGCGACATCTCCAGATCATCTACGAGATCAACCGACGGTTCCTGGATCAGGTACGGGCCCGGTTCCCCGGCGATGAGGGCCGGGTCTCCAGGCTCTCCCTGATCGACGAGACCGGCGATCGCTACGTGAGGATGGCCAACCTGGCGTGCGTGGGGAGCCACGCCATCAACGGCGTGGCCAGGCTCCACAGCGAGCTGGTGAAGACCCAGCTGCTCGTCGACTTCCACGCGATGAGCCCCGAGAAGTTCCACAACGTGACCAACGGGGTCACCCCCCGCAGGTTCGTCGTGCTGTCCAACCCGAAGCTGTCGGCCCTGATCACGCGCGCCGTCGGCGAGGGATGGGCGACCGATCTGAACAGGCTCAAGAAGCTGGAGTCGTTCGTCGAGGACCCGGGGTTCAGACAGGAGTGGCGCCAGGTCAAGCTCGAGAACAAGCGGTGTCTGGCCCGGCACGTGGAACGGACCCTGGGCCTCGCCCTCGACCCGGAGTCGCTGTTCGACATCCAGGTCAAGCGCTTCCACGAGTACAAGCGTCAGCACCTGAACGTGCTGAACATCCTGACCCAGTTCATCCGCATCAAGCAGAACCCGGCCAAGCCCGTGGAGCCGCGGACCTACATCTTCGGCGGGAAGGCCGCCCCCGGCTACTCCATGGCCAAGCGGATCATCCGGCTCATCCACTCGGTCGGCCGGGCGCTCAACGACGACCCTGACGTGAGAGGTCGGCTGAGGGTCGTGTTCCTGCCCAACTTCAACGTGAAGAACGCGCACCGGGTCTACCCGGCGGCAGACCTGTCCGAGCAGATCTCCACGGCCGGCAAGGAGGCCTCTGGCACGGGCAACATGAAGTTCTCGATGAACGGAGCCCTCACGATCGGAACGCTGGACGGGGCCAACCTGGAGATCCGCGAGGAGGTCGGCCCGGAGAACTTCTTCCTGTTCGGCCTCACGGCCGACCAGGTCCAGGAGCTCTCGTGGCAGGGCTACCAGCCGTGGCGGTACTACCAGTCCAACCCGATGCTCAAAGACGTCATCGACCTGATCGCCTCGGGCGCCCTGGCCGATGGCGATCGGTCGGTGTTCGGGCCGGTGGTGGACTCCCTCATGGGCGAGGACCCGTTCATGCTCATGGCGGACTACCAGTCCTACGTGGACTGCCAGGATGCGGTGAGCCGGGTCTGGGCCGAGCCGGACCGCTGGACCCGGATGTCCATCCTGAACGCGGCCCGGATGGGCAAGTTCTCCTCCGATCGCTCGATCCAGGAGTACTGCCGGGACATCTGGAAGGTGCAGCCGGTCCCGTTCACCATCGACCCGGAGGCCAGCGGCGAGTGGTACTGACGCTCGCGGCGAAGAGCCGGACCGGACCGTCGACAGGTCGGTCCGACAGGCTCCTAATGAAAGACCAGGTCTCTCAGGTAGATCTCCTGGGGTGCGGCCACCGGTTTGCCGTCGGACGCTGAGAACGCCTCCAGCCGCACCGCCAGCTGACGGTCGGCGCCGTCCAGCACGCGGCTGGACAGGGTGAGCGTCACGACGCTGGTCATGGCGTTCCAGTCGGCCCGCGGGCTGATGAACCCCTTGAAGCAGGCCATGGTGTTGCGGCAGCACAGGAGCCGGTCGCCGACCCGGATCCACAGCCGGCAGTCGGGAGCGAGGTTGCAGGCGCTCACGGTGATCCTCACCTCGCGGTCCAGCCGCAGGTCGTCCGGAAGACGCCCCAGGCCGTACCAGAGGCCCGAGAGGTGGTTCGGGTCGGCCCGATCCGGCAGCGCCGTGAGGTCGGTGAACAGCCGCAGCGACGAGTCGAAGACGTCCAGCAGGTCGCCTCCCTGGGCGAAGGCGGCGGACGTCCACAGCACCGGCGTCGCCTCCTCGCACAGCTCCCGGACCCTCGGGTCCTTCAGCGCCCGGACAGGACGGAAACCGTCCACGGGTGGACTGCCCCCGCGACTCACCGTGACGTAGCCGGACAGGGCTCGTTCGAGATCCACGACCGGCATGGCCGCGATCAGGTCGCACGCCGCGTCGACGTCCGCGAGCCTCATCAGGGCCTGGTAGAGCCGATTCCGGCCGGCCGCGTCCAGCGACCGGGAGGCGAACCAGGGCCCGACGCCCGCCAGCAGCAGGTCCAGCTCGATCCCGTGGCTCTTCATGAGGTGCTCCCGGACCATTGCCCTGGCCTCGGTCACCATGGCGAGCCGGGCGCTCTCCGGGATCCGGTCGAGTGCCTGCCGCGTGGAGATCCGCTCCGGTCGCCTGCCAGCGGTCTGCCGCCTCAGACCCAGGATCCGGGCCACCAGCGGCGCCACGCCGGCCGGCCCCGACGGCCCGGCCTGGCTGACGAGCCCTGCGGGCTCGCCGGCTCCGCCGGAACTCAGCCGGGTGGCGTTGAAGCCAGGAGGGCCGTTGCTGCGCACCGGCCCCCCTGGACCCCCCGGGGCCGTCCCTGACGGCCCGGCCCAGAGGTCGACGATCTGCTGTCTCAACGCCTCCGTATTGGCGCTCGACGGCAGAATCACGGAGGCCCTGACGCCGTGGGAGCCGCCGACCGGGTCTCCCTGGCGCCCCGAGGGTTGCCCCGGCCGACGCATCGACCGGTACCCCAGCGAGGCCACGACGACGAGCGCGACGCCCACGCACACCGCGAGCGAGACAGGTCCACCGACGATCCGTCCTGGCAACGGTCCAGCCGCCCTCCGGGACGATCGTCGCGGCGGCTCCGGCCCTGCCAGGGGTCCAGGCCGGTCGGGCAAGGACGCGTTCCCCGGCCTGACCGCCCTCTCGAGCCTAGCGGCCAGCTCCCTGGCCGACCCGGGCCTGGCCGCCGGGTCCCGCGCGCAGGTGGAGGCCACGAGGGCCGACAGCTCGTCGGGGATCTCGAGCCCCAGCTCACCCAGCGGCCTCGGTTCCCGGGAGAGTTTGAGCTCGAACAGCTCTGTCAACCCGCTGGCCTGGAACGTCGGCCGACCCGCCACCATCTCGTAGAGGATCAGTCCCATGGCGTGGATGTCCGACGCGGCCTGGACCGTCTCCCCCAGCGTCTGCTCCGGCGACATGTACAGAGGCGTGCCGAGCAGCTCGCCGGGCCGGGTGAGCCCCACCGTGGTCTCGACGGCCCGGGCCGCTCCGAAGTCGGCGATCTTCGGCTGGCCGTCTCCGTCGAACAGGATGTTCGCGGGCTTCAGGTCCCGGTGCACGATGCCCAGGGAGTGGCATGCCTCCAGACCCCGGAGGCACCCCACGGCGATCCGGACCGCATCCTGGACCGACAGCCGCGGCGGCCGCTCGAGCCGATCCCGGAGCGACCCGCCCTGGAGGTACTCCGTGACCAGGTACGGCCACCCCTCCACCTGATCGAGCTCGAACACCGTGAGGACGTTGCGATGGTCCAGCTCCGCCAGGAGCCGACCCTCCCGGAGAAACCGCCCCATCAGCCTGGAGTCGCCGGTCTTCTGCAGGAACTTCACGGCGACGTCGCGGCCGGTGTGGAGCTGGGTCGCCAGGAAGACCTCGCCCATGGCGCCCCGGCCGATGGAGCGGACCAGGGCGTAGCGCTCCCGGAAGCGCTTCGAGAGCCGCACCGGGAGAGGGAGGTCCTGGCCGTCGCTCAACCGGCCCCCTCCCGGGCGAGGCCCGAGGAGCAGGCGACGCCGGCCCGGGCCGAACGGATCCGGCCGGTCGCTCTCACCGTTCCCCTGCCCACCGTGACACGATGCATCATCTCCCGGCCGCGGCCAGGCCCTCCTTGGCGGTCCGGTACTCCGGGTCGAGCTCCAGCGCCTTCACGAACGCCTTCTTCGCGTCGGGCTTCCGGCCGACCGAGAGATAGGCGTGCCCCAGGGTGTCCCACAGGTTGGCGTCATCTTGCCTCAGCTCCACCGCCCTCAGCGCCACCTCCACGGACCGCTGCCGGTGCCCGGCCCTGCGGAGGATCACCGAGTAGGTGTTCAAGATCGTCGTGTTGGTCGGGTCCAGGACGGCTGCCCGGCTGATCGCCTTCAGGGCCTGCGGCATCTGGTTGGCCTTGGTCCGGCAGAGCGCCACCTTTCTCAGCACCGCCGGGTGATCCGGGTCCAGATCCTGCGCCTCGTGGTAGGCCAGCAGCGCCTCGCTGAACAGACCCTGCTTGTAGAGAGCATCCCCTCGGGAGACAGCATCGTCGCGCAGACGCCTCTCGTCGACCGACAGCACCCGGACCGGGGTCGACGAGACCCCGACTGCCGGGCGCCCCGGGGACGGCGTGGCCGGCGCCGGCGCCGGGGGCGACGGCCCCACCAGCGACCCGGGCGACGGTCCGGACGGAGGAACGGGGACGGCGGTCGGAGCCGATGGCGGCCAAGGCGGGGCGGTCTGGACAAAGCGGGGCGACCAGGCCACGGTCGGGACGGGAGCCGGCGCCGAGCGGGCGGGAACCGTCGGGACCGTCGGTCGGACCGGAGGGTCCGCGCCGGGCTGGGCAGACGGCCTCGCCGGGAGCCAAGACGCCTCGGGCGTGGGTCCATCCCTGCGGCCGGTGGAGCCACCCTCCAGTCCCGGTGGCTGAGCGCCCAGGCTCGCGGGCGAAGTGGGCGGCGGCATCGACAACGGCGACAGGGAGACCAGCGGCGGCCGCGGCCCCGGAGGCGTCGGTTCCGGACGGCGCCCCATGGCGGCGACGAACACCCCTCCGCAGATCAGCAGTGCCAGGCCCAACCCGATCGGCGCCGTGTTCGCCGACCGCGCCGGGGGCCGGGGCGTCTCCTCGTGTTCCGCCGGAGGAACCGGCGCCGGCTCGACCACCACCGACCGGGACCTCGGAGCGATCGTCTGGCGGTACTCTTTGAGAAACGTCAGCGGGCTCTCCTGGCGGTCTTCCGGTCGCGGAGAGAGCGCCCTCGCCACGGCCGGCGCCACCGGGCTCGCCAGACGTTCCAGATCGACGAGCGCCGGCCGGTCCATGGAGCTCGACCGGGGAGCGGTCTTGAGCGTCAGCATCTCGTGCGCGCAGGCGCCCAGGCCGAAGACGTCGGAACGCACCCCGGGCCTCCGCCCCTCCAGCTGTTCCGGGCTGGTGTACGGTGCCGCCTGGGCCGGCCACGAACCGCTCTTCAACCTGGCGAACGCGGCCAGCTCGCAGTTCACGGCGAAGTCGGTGAGCTTGACCACGGTCTGTCCGCCGCTGGCATCGAAGATGATCGTGGCCGGCCTGACGTCACCGTGCCACAGCTCTCTCCGGTGGGCGTACTCCAGCGCTCCGACCAACCCCTCGAGAACCACCAGGACCTCGTCGGGGGTCATGGGCCCCTTGCCCCCGGGCCCTCGCTGGGCCAGCTCCTCCGCCAGGGTCTGGCCGCCGGCCCGTTCGACCACCAGGAACGGCCACTTGCCGGCCTCGAGATGGATCGCCCGGACGATGTTGGGGTGGGCCATCCTGAGCCAGCTGTTGGTCTCGACGACGAATCGCGACCGCGTGGTCGGGTCGGCCCAGAGCTCCGGAGGCACGAGCTTGATCGTCACGGTCTCCGATTCCCGGGCCTGGTCCTGGGCGATCCACACCTGACCCAGCTGGGTGTCGCTGACCAGCCGGACGAGCTGGTAACGGTCGATCAGCAGGTGTCCTTCCCGGGGAGTCTCGTCCCGGGTCGCTCCGGGGACGCTCACCCGACGGCTGTCGCCGGAGACGATGAGGTTCCGCTCCACGCCGATCAGGGCCTGGCGGAACTCCTGGGCGGAGCCGAACCGGGCGGCCGGGTCCTTCTCGAGCGCCTTGGCCACGATCGCCTCCAGCACCTCCGGGACGGCCGGCTTCAGCGTCCGGAGCTTCGGGGCGTCCCGGTTCACGTGCTGGTCGAGAAACTCCACCAGGTCTGGCCCCGGGAACGGCCGGGTCCCCACCACCATCTCGAACAGGATCACGCCGACGGCGTACAGGTCCGAGGCCGGCGTGGTCGGCCGGCCGCGGCACTGCTCCGGGCTCATGTAGGCCGGAGTGCCAAGGATCTTGCCGGTCGAGGCGGTGGCGCTCGGCAGGCCCTCCCACTTGGCCAGGCCGAAGTCGCCGATCTTGGGTCGCCCCGAGGCCGTGAGGAAGACGTTCGACGGCTTCAGGTCCCGGTGGACGATGCCCTGCTGGTGCGCTGCCGTGAGCCCCTCCAGGATCTGCATCACGAGCTGGATCGTCTCCGGCAGCGTCAGGGGTGGTCTCCGGGCCATCCGGTCGGCCAGCGTCTCGTCGCCGACGTACTCGCTGACCATGTAGGGCTGCGCCGTCTCGGTTCCCACGTCGTAGAGAGCCAGGATGTTGGGGTGGTTGAGGCTCGCCAGGACCCGGGCCTCCTTGAGGAGCCGTCGCGCGTCGTCGGCGGTCACCGCCTCTTCCCTCAGCATCTTCACGGCCACGAGGCGCCCGAGCTTGAGCTGACGCATCAGGTAGACCTCGCCCTTGGCTCCCTTACCCAGGAACCGCACCTGCTCGTAGTGCCTGAGCAGCTCTTCGGAGAAGGGCGAGCCGGGCCTGTCCGACGGGGGAGGCGACGGCCTCGGGATCGCCCCGGCCGCAGCGGCCAGGGTCGCCCTGTCAGGAGCGGGCGCCTGCACCCTCTGCACCTGGGGATCGATCCGGGGGATCTCCTGCCTCGACCAGGTCGGGGCAGCGTCGTCCACCGGCGGAGCGGCTCGCCCCCGGGTCGATGCGGGCATCTGGAACAGCGTGTCGGCCATGGGGCTGGGAAACTGCTCCCTGCAGACGCTGCAGACCAGCGGGCCCCGGTGCTCGGAGACGAGGGTCACCGGCGTCCCACACCGTGGGCATGGAACCCGGGACCCCGATTTCACCGCCATCAGCTTTCGTCCCCCGGATCCTGCGCTCGACTCTCGCCGACACTCATCGAGCCCTCTGCTCGTGGACCTTCACGAGGGTGCTCCTCTTGAAGGTGTGGGTCATGATCGCCTTGTGGTCGAGCCCCGCCCTGGCAGCCAACCGGGCGCCGACCTGGCCACGTGCATGTCGATCACGCTCCCGGCTCCGAAAGAGCCTTGCGAAGGAACCCCCCGCACCTCGCCAGGAGCCGCTCCGCGGTCCCCCGGTCCAGGCACCTCTTGCCCATCACCAGGGCGACCTTGACGTTCCGGCCGGAGGCTTCGAACAGCTCGCCGGCTCGCTCGCGGCTCACACCCAACAGGTACGTCAAGATCCACCGGGCGCGCTCCACGAGCTTGTAGCTCCCGGGTCTCAGGTCCACCATCAGGTTGGAGTAGACCTTTCCCGACAGGGTGAGCGAGGCGGTGGTCAGCGCGTTGAGCACCAGCTTGGTCGCGGTGCCGGCCTTGAGCCGCGTGGAGCCGGCGATGACCTCCGGGCCCACGACCGGCGCGATGACGCAGTCGGCGTCTCCCAGGAGCTCCGCCCCGGGGTTGCAGGTCACGAGGATCGTGAAGCAGCCCAGGTCGCGGGCATGGCGGAGCGCCCCCTGCACGTACGGGGTCCGGCCCGAGGCGGTGACGCCGCACACGGTGTCCTCGGGCAGGATCGCCACGGCATCCAGGGCGGTGGAGCCGCTCCCGGCATCGTCCTCCGCGCCCTCGCTGGCATGGCGCAGCGCGTGATCGCCGCCGGCGATGATGCCGAGCACCTGGCTCTCCGGGGTCGAGAACGTGGGAGGACACTCGCTGGCGTCGAGCACGCCCAGCCGTCCCGAGGTCCCGGCGCCGACGTAGATCAGCCGGCCGCCACGTCCGAAGCTTCCCATGATCCCGGTGACCGCCCTGGCGATCGCCTCGTCGGAGCGGCCCACCGCCTCGGCCACCTTCCGGTCTTCGCTGTTGATCAGCCGGACCACTTCCAGCGGCGACAGCAGATCCACGTCGACGGTGGCCTCGTTCGGGCGCTCCGTGACCCTCAGATCATCGGTCATGCCGGTCCACCCTCCGATCTGCCGCGTCGCGCCAGCCAGACGCAGCCGCACAGCCCGGCGTCGACCGTGGCGGTCATCACGCGCGTCAGCGGCAGCGCCAGCTCCAGCGCCCGGGTCACCATGGCCGAGAAGGGGCCGCTGGTTGTGAGCAGCCCGCCGTAGAGCACCACGTCCGCCCCTCCGGTCAGGTCGAGGCTCTTCGCCACGGTCCGGGCCATCCGCACGAGCTCGCCCGCCGCTTCGGCGAGAAGCTCGCTGGCCTCCCGGCTCCCCTCGCCGGCTGCGGTGAGCACCAGCTGGGCGAGGCTGGCCACCCGGTCCGGACGCCCCACATTGCCGCGGATCCACGCCGTGAGCTCCTGCTCGTCCCGGAGCCCCAGGTGGACGGTCAGCCGCTCGAGCAGCGGGCCCTTGCGCTCCCTGCCGTCGATCATCCGGGCGACGACGCCCAGCAAGCGCCGCCCGAGGGAGTAGCCGGACCCCTCGTCGCCGATCTCATGGCCCCAGCCGCCGCAACGAGCCTCGCGACCGTCCGGGGCCATGCCGTAGGCGATCGACCCGGTCCCGGCGATCAGGATGGTGCCGCCGCGGCCCCGGGTCGCTCCGAGCAGAGCGGCCTGGGCATCGCTGCCGAGGGCCACCGGGCCGCTCCACCGGAGCTTCGAGACAGCCGCCCGGACCACCACCCGGTCGGCCGGCGTCTGGACCCCCGCCAGCCCCAGCGCCAGGCACCCCACGTCCACCCGGGCGACCCGGGCCTCGTCCAGGGTTCCCTGGATCAGCGACGCAAGGACGGTCTCGAGCCCGTCGGTGCCCACGGTGTGGTAGTTCGACGGCCCTGCCGCGGCCGTGGCCAGGACCCTGGCCACCGGCGTGTCCGTCTGCTCCCCGTCGCCGTCGGGCATGGCCGGAGCCTCGACCACGAGCCACGCGGTCGTCTTGGTTCCTCCGCCTTCAACGGCCAGGATCGTGGACATGTCGTTGACACACGGCGTCATCCCCGGTGGGCGCCAGCGGCCACCTCCTGGAGGGCGCGCCGTTCGACCCGCCGCGTACCGGTGAAGCGATCGAGGGCGAGGTGGTGCGTCGTGGCGAGGCGCGCCAGGGTGGGTAGGGAGAGGATGGCCCAATCTTCGGAACACATGATCTGAGCCTCCAGAGCGCGGTCCGGGGGAGACCAATCTATACCCCGAAGGGTGAGACCGTCAAGCAGAGGACGGACCAAGATCCGGCGCCTCGCCGGCTCCGAGTCGCTCCCCCGAGCGCGACCTCCCACCTGATCCCCCCC